>NZ_JBIIBA010000015.1:0-48222 GCF_044239665.1 Sphingorhabdus sp. | reverse complement strand
CAAAATCATCCCGCAAGCTAATCGATGCTCCCATGTCACCTCCTCCAAATGAAGAACAACATAGAATCAGACTTTCAACCGATTGGGAATCCCAAATCTGAGTCAGCATCAGCGCACGCTGGTATAACTTGGTCGTCCGACATCACTTCACCGTTCCATCTCAGCTTTGTTTCCTGAATGTGGAGGGCGTTTTGAATTTTATGAGTGTCGTCCGGCAGAGAACTGATTCTCAACCAATCAGAATTTTTCTGTATATTAGCCAAGGTAGGCGATTGCGCCGTAATGAAACCCGCAATCAAAATAACGAAAAAGCGCATCTTCTTAACTCCTATTTTTAACAGGTTAATACTCAAGCACTTCACAGCATCTAAAAACCTCAATAGATGCAACATCAAAAAGTCGAAAATCACACCTTTGCTTCAAATACCAATCAATACGGTCAATTACCAGATTGCACTATTAAGCAGAAATATTAAAATAAATGGACCTAATAGCGCTAAGCGCCTGACTAGAAACTCGAACGACGCAGCAGCTTCCGGGTAGGGCACCAACTGTATCGCTCACCGGACCTCCCAAATAAGGTGCGATTCCGTTTCGGCGTTGCGTGAACGCGAGGGCTAATTTCAAATCAGACTTTTAGTGATTTCAACTTCCGGAGTTCCAGACATACACAGTACAACCATTTTCTAGATGGTAAACGTCATAATGGCCGCGCACTCCGTTCCTCGTACCATTGATGGCTCCTCCGTAGGTTGCACCGTCAATAACAACAGAATCGTGGCCTCCAGACACCAAATCAATCTCATCAAAGCTCAATTCCTGAATTCCGCCAGCGGGTGCAAAGGCGGCATGTGTATTCATATAAGACATAAATAATCCTCTCTTCATTCCAACCAGAGTTGGGTTTATGATATGGATCAGAGGAATACGCAGAACAAAAAACGACAATATTGACGCTTAATCGCACCGAGACTTCCCCCGATGCGGTCCGACATTACGTTTGCATATCGCAAAGCGCAAAGAGGACCCAGTCCGCAACTTGATGAAATTACATTTTTTAATAGAGAAAAATACAGTATTTTAACTGTATCCGTTACGCAACGGCTTGGGCCATTATCTTTCCCTTAATAAGGGTGACAGTGGACTAAAATTGCACGCTGCGCATTACGTTTTAAGCCCGAATTAAGTGCACTGTCACGGTAATTTGAGCAGGTGCGGGCCGTCATCCTCCCACTTCGTCACACTAAACTTGTTTCACCTTCGGTGACTGTCGTTCCAGGGTCCATCGTGCAGCACGCCCAGAGCTAGAAAGGATAAATGGACCCTGGAACGAAGTGATCATCGGCGCGACTGCGTTGAAGCGCTTCAGATGGCGGCGACGTAAAACAGCAAGCAGGTTTCGGGAAAGGCATGCGGCAATTGCAATCCGCCTTGCATCAACACCGCGCCACTGAATATTGCGCCCTTGCCGGTCAGGTTCAACGTTTCAATCGCCGACGGCCCTTTCACCGCTTGCCAGTCGATGGGCCATATAAGCTGGAGCCGATATGGACGCTCCGGATCAAGACCGTCGAACTTCAAACGCCCCGGCAAAACCTGTGCATCGCTGGCGACATAAGCGAGCGAATAAAATGCTTCGGATTTATCGCGCGCAACGACGCCGCTGGCGATCAATTGCGGCGCGCTGTCCAAACGATATAGGTCGCCTTCATGCAGCAAAGCACGGTGTTTTTTATGCAAATCTATGGCTTTTTTGAGCATATCAAGGTCTGCCGCACGCTCGGTTAGCAAATTCAGCTCAAGCCCCATATGCCCCATAAGTGCCGTCGCTGCGCGCATTTCCATCGATAGCCGCCGCCCCGTCACATGACATTTTGCGGGCCCTATATGGCAACCAAGCACTTCGGGAGGCAGGAAAAAGCTGGCGCCGCGTTGGATTACTTGGCGGTCTAGCGCGTCGTTGCTGTCGGACGTCCAAACACGGTCACTATGCGCCAAAACGCCCATATCGGCCCGCGCGCCACCGGAGGAACAGCTTTCAATTTCAACATAGGGGTGTGCGCTGCGGACGCGGTCGAGCAAATTGTAAAGCGCCTGAACTTGCGCAAAAGCACGGGCTCTGCCGTCTTGCCCACCCGGATGGCTGAGGTCGCGGTTCATGTCCCATTTGATGTAGCTTATGTCATGATCGCGCAGAATCGCGTCAATGGCATGGAACAGATAATCGGCAACTTCGGGACGGCTGATATCCAGCGCCAATTGCGACCGGAATGGCACGTGTTCGACACCCTCAACGCCCAATATCCAATCGGGATGCGCGCGATACAGGTCGCTGTCGGGGTTGACCATTTCGGGTTCGAACCACAGCCCGAATTCCATGCCAAGGCCCGTGACATGATCGACCAACGGACCAAGCCCATCAGGATAAACGTCCCGTGATACAGTCCAATCGCCGAGCCCCGCGCGGTCATGGCGGCGGCCACCAAACCAGCCGTCATCCAAGACAAAGCGTTCTACGCCGATCTGCGCCGCGCGGGTGGCAAGCTCTTTCAGCGTGGCGACATCATGGCCGAAATAGACCGCTTCCCAAGTGTTATAATGCACCGGACGGGGCTTGGCCCGCATGTCAGGGCGCAGCAATTTTGTCCGCACATATTCGTGGAATTTGCGGCTAAGCGCGCTGAGTCCGCTGTCACTATAGGCCGCGACAATTTCCGGGCTCGCATAACTTTCTCCCGGCGCAAGGCGCACTTCGCCGGGCAACAGC
Source organism: Sphingorhabdus sp. (assembly GCF_044239665.1). Lineage (GTDB taxonomy): Bacteria > Pseudomonadota > Alphaproteobacteria > Sphingomonadales > Sphingomonadaceae > Sphingorhabdus_B. The sequence goes on along the minus strand of NZ_JBIIBA010000015.1, from coordinate 45,455 downwards.
AACGCGCCAAGGCTGGTCAACACCCGCCCGTCGGTAAGCGAGTCCACGCGCAGGCGATGGTTGCCGCTAAATGCCAAATGAAAACCATAGGCTTCGCCGCTGCTTTCATTGCTATCAGCAGCCGCCAACAAGATAGCAGGATAGCTGAAATGCGATGTCCGTCCGCTGCGGTTCTCGCGCAGATAGGTTGCTGCATTGCGCTGCACCCGCTCCTGCCTAAACTCCTGCGTCCAACGGCCCGTAAGGCCGATGATATCGGTCATCGTATCCGGTACAGGCAGGCACGCGGTCATCATATCGTTGAGATCAAGCGGCGTTGCCCCATAATTGGTCAATGTTGACTGGATGCGCAGCACGCCACTTACACCATCAAAATCAATCTCATATGCCAACCCAAGCCGCGTGCGTTCATCACGGCAAATGACCTTCGCGTTATGATCGCGCGTTTCAACCTTGACGACTTCAAATACACTGCCCCAATCCTTGCCATCCCGATGCGCGGCAAAGCCATGGAACATGGGATGGCCCAACCCCGGCTCCATTGCCAAGGACAAAGGCAAGGACATATCCGCCACGCCGTGCATCCCTTGCCGTTCGGAAAGACGGGCCAATTCAGCGACATCCACGCCCAAGGGCAAGGCCGCGCCCCAATATAAAACCGACAATGGCGCCCCCTTGGCGCAGGCCAATATCAAGCAGCTATCTGGCGCATCAAAACGCATGTGGCGCAAAATATTCTCTCCCTCGATCGCAATTGCGACAATCGCGCAAATTAGGCGCGTTGCCTTTTCAAACACATGCTCTAGTTTCGCAACCAACAAAAGCGCAGAGCAATAAGGCGCGTCAAGCAATGGGGGATTGCGATGTTCCAAGCCAGTCAATCGGCTGTCCAATTTGGCATTTTTGTGGGCCTCATGGTCCTCATTGGCGTATTTACTTGGGCTAAAGTGCGTGGGAAAAATCACGCCAGCGGCGACCAGAGCAAAACCGACAAAGACATATTTCTGGCTGGCGGCGGGCTAAACTGGTTCTTCGTGGCTGGTGCGATTACGCTCACCAATCTTTCCACGGACCAATTGGTGGGCATGAACGGCAATCAAATGCTGTTACTCGCATGGTGGGAATTGGCGGGATTTGTGGGTTTGCTTATCCTCGCCTTTGTCTTTGTGCCGATATATTATCGCAACAATTGCACGACGGTCACAGAATTACTGGAAAAAAGATATAATGGCGGGAGCATACGCACCGTCATTTCGGCACTATTCCTCATCGGCAATGTCTTCATCTATTTGCCCGCTGTTATCTATAGCGGATCGCTGTTCATGCAGTCCTTATTTGGCACGGGTATTCCCGTCATCGTCATCGCCACCCTCTTTGCGGTCGTTGGTGCGGCTTATGCGATTTTGGGCGGGCTGCGCGCGGTCGCGGTGCTCGATACTTATAGCGGCGTTGGCATATTGGCGCTGGCGCTGGCGGTGGTGATTTTGGCCTTGGCAGCGGTAAATTTCGACCTGTTTACCGGCGTTCCGGCCGAACGGGTATCGATGATCGGCAGTCTGGATTCCCCCATACCGTTCCATACTTTGTTTACAGGCATGCTGTTCATTCAGATATTTTATTGGTCCACCAATCAGAATATCACGCAAAAGGCCTTGGCCGCACCGACGGTGCGAGAGGCGCAAAAGGGAGTTATGGCCGCCGCGATTGTGCGCGTCCTCATCATTCCGCCAATCGTCGTCATCCCCGGCGTTGTCGCCTTCAAACTGTTCGGCGATGTCGGCGACCGGGCCTATGGCATGGTGGTCGCGCAAGTATTGCCAAGCTGGACCAGTGGCATGTTCGCAGCGATGATTGCAGCGGCCGTGCTGACAACTTTTTCGGCCGTCCTGAACGCGACGATCACGCTGTACACTGTCGATTTCCACCGCAAATTTATCAATCAAAAGACCAGCGCAATCACGCTGAATCGCGCAGTTGGTATTGGGGCAAGCATCATCGCGATTGCATTGGTGCCTTTATATGCTGGCGCCAGCAGCATCATCAACTTGCTGCAGGAACTAAACGGTCTGTCCTCCATGCCGATCTTGTCCGCCTTTATCGCCGGTTTGCTGTTCCGCAATGTGGATGCGCGCGCGGCGATATTCGGGCTCGTTTACGGTGTTGGCATTTATGCGCTGCACAATTTCATCCTTTATCGCCCCGATACCTTGTATGTGGGTGAGACATTTTATCAGCATTTTGGCATGCCCTGGCTGCATTATATTGACGTCATGGTGTTTGTGCTGGTTAGTTCGGTGCTGATGGCGCTGGCCGTAAACCGTCTGGTTTTCGGTAACCGCGCGATATTCATTTTATCCAAGGAAGGACGCGCATTGCGCGCAGCAGAGGCATGAGCGAATTTATATTGGTCATTGACGAAGGCACAACATCAACCCGCGCCGTGTTATTCACCGCGGACGGAACCGCTGTGGACAGTTGCCAGCGCCCGCTCACGCAACATTATCCGCAACCCGGCCTTGTCGAACATGATGCAGAAGAAATTTGGAACCTGACGCTTGCCTGCGCGCAAGCGATGGTTGCCAAGGCGGGCGGTGCTGACCGGATCGCAAGCATTGGTATAACCAACCAGCGCGAGACTGTGGTGTTCTGGGACAAGCGCACGGGCAAGCCACTCGCGCCTGCTATTGTTTGGCAGGACCGGCGGACGGCGGACATTTGCGCCGCGATGAAGGCGCAAGGCGAAGAGCCCGTGGTTCAAGCAAAAACCGGATTGTTGCTTGACCCCTATTTCTCGGGTTCAAAAATTGGCTGGGCGTTGGAAAATTGGCCGCATTTGAAGGATGCGGGCGCACATCTGGCGGTCGGTACAGTTGAAAGCTATCTTGTCTATCGGCTGACGGGCGGAAGCCATATCACCGACGCCAGCAATGCCGCACGCACCGCGCTCATGGCGATTGGCAGCGGCGGATGGGATGACGGGTTGATGGACCTGTTCGGCGTGCCACGCGACATATTGCCAGAGATTACGGATTGCGCAGGCGACCTTGGCACAACCTTGCCGGAGCATTTCGGCGGCGCAATCCGCATATCGGGTATGGCGGGGGATCAGCAAGCTGCAACCATAGGACAAGGCTGCTTTGCCGTTGGGCAGACCAAGGCGACCTTTGGCACGGGCGCATTTGTGCTAACGCAAACCGGTACGACATTGCGCCAGTCACGCCACCGCTTGCTCTCGACGATTTTGTACCAGTTAAATGGTGAACGTCATTATGCGCTGGAAGGGTCGGTATTTGTCGCCGGAAGCCTTGTGCAATGGCTGCGCGATGATTTGGGCCTGATATCGCATGCCGCCGAAACCGAGCCGCTGGCGCGCAGCGTAACCGATAATGGTGGCGTCTATCTCGTACCTGCGCTTTCGGGGCTAGGCGCGCCGCATTGGCGTCCCGATGCCCGCGCCACGATCAGCGGCTTGAGCTTTACGGCGACAAAGGCGCATGTCGCCCGCGCCGCGTTGGAGGCGATGGCGCATCAGACCTATGACCTCAAAACCGCCTTTGCCGCCGATGGTGCCGACTGGGCCGAATTGCGCATTGATGGTGGCATGGTGGCGAATGACTGGATGGCGCAAGATCTGGCGGACATGCTCGCTATCGACGTCGAACGACCAGATTTTGTCGAAACAACTGCACTTGGCGCAGCGATGCTCGCGGCGGTCGGTTGCGGGCTATTCCCATCGTTTGAGGATGCGGCGAGCATGCGGGGCGGGGTAACGCGTTTTGCACCGATGCTTGGTGCAGAGGCGCGCGACGTCCGCTTGACTGGCTGGGCGAATGCACTCGCCCGCGTTCTGCAATGATGCGCTGACGCAAAGGGCTTAGGATCAGGACCGCTAAATGCAGCTTCGCGGTTTGAGGCGCAGGAATGGATCCTGAAACAAGTTCAGGATGACGTGCAATGAAGGCACAAAAAAGCCGCCCTGTCTTGCAACAAGGCGGCTTTTTGTATGCAGCAATCAAACGCTTTATGCGTCGTCGCTTGCCTCAGCCGAAAGGCCAGCAGCTTCAGCAGCAGCCTTGGCGGCGGCTTGCTCTTCGCGGCGCTTTGCATTGGCGGCAGCTTCGGCAGCATCGGCTGCGTCAGAGGCCACTTCGGCTTCAACCTGTGCTTCGATGGCTTCCGCAGCGATCTCAGCCTGTTCGGCTTCGAACATCTGGTCAAGAACGTTAACGCCGTCCTTCTGCAGTTCAGCTTCGTCGTCCGAACGGGCCACGTTGACCTGAACATTGACGGTAACTTCGGGGTGCAGAACAACCTTGACGCCAAATACGCCAAGCGTTTTGATTGGGCGCTCAAGCACGATCATGCTCTTGGTAACCTTGGCGTCCTGGGCGACCAGACCGTCAACGATATCCTTGACCGAGACCGAACCGTAAAGCTGGCCAGTTTGCGAAGCTGCGCGGATCAGAACGATCTGCTTGCCTTCAACACTGCCCGAAGCCTTTTGAGCTTCATCACGGCGGCTTGCGTTATCGCTTTCAATTTTCGCGCGGTTGGCTTCGAAAACCTTGCGGTTAGCTTCGTTTGCACGGAGCGCTTTTTTGTTTGGCAGCAGGAAGTTACGAGCATAGCCGTCCTTCACGGTGACAACGTCACCAATTGCACCAAGCTTTTCAACGCGTTCGAGAAGTATGATATCCATGTTTCGGCTCCTTACTTCACGATGTACGGCAGAAGGCCAATGTGACGGGCACGCTTGATAGCTTGGCCCAGCTCACGCTGCTTCTTTGCCGAAACGGCGGTGATGCGCGATGGGACAATCTTGCCGCGCTCTGAAATATAGCCTTGAAGCAGGCGTACATCTTTATAATCGATTTGCGGCGCATCCTTACCCTGGAATGGGCATGACTTGCGGCGACGGAAAAACGGACGTGCCATGTTTTAAGCCTCCTGCTCTGCGCGCTGTGCGCGGTCTGGACGGTCGCCACGAGGGGCGCCGCGATCACGGTCACCACCACCAAAGCCGCCACGCTCACCGCGTTCGCTGCGCTCTGGACGGTCGCTCTTGCGCATCATGACCGATGGGCCCTTTTCATGCGCGTCCACGCGGACGGTCATGTACCGGATCACATCTTCGTTCATGCGTGTCTGACGCTCAAGCTCAGCGATGGTGTCGCCCGAAGCATCAATGTCGAGCATTACGAAATGCGCTTTGCGGTTCTTTTGAATCTTGTAGGTCAATGTACGAAGACCCCAGGTTTCGGTCTTTACGACCTTGCCCTTATTGTCCTCTACAATCTTGGTGGCGTTTTCAGCCAGCGCATCAACCTGGGCCTGTGAAAGGTCCTGACGCGCCAAAAATACATGCTCGTACAGCGGCATGGGCGTTTCCTTGTTCCTACCGATCGCTGACGCAGCACCATGCATACGCCCCTCCGGCCTTCTTAGTTTTCCGTCAGGCGGACCTGAACGAAGTGGCGCGCTTAGGGGGGATTGCTGCGCAATGCAAGCGATTCGGGGGATTGCGCAAATCTATAGCCAGCGCTCAGCGCCCTAGCCGACCCAACACATCCCCCGCAAACGCACTCAAAGTATCATCCCTTGCGCCCATGATGACAATCCGGTCGCCGGGCCTTGCCAATGCGACCATCCGGTTGCCGCAGTCTTCGCGGCTGGGGATATATTCCGCGTTACGGCCAGCAGCCGTGACTGCGTCGGTGATGCTTTGGCTACCGATGCTTTTGTCGACAGTGCCGCCGAAATAGACGGGATCGCACAGGAGTAGATGGTCGTCCGCGCCCAAATTATCCGCAAACACGCCCGCAAGTTCCGCGCCCATGACGCGGATGGGGCCGTAACCATGGGGTTGGAAGAAAGCGATAATGCGGCCAGGAAACGCCTTCAACGTCGCGAGCGTTGCGGCGATCTTATCCGGATTGTGGCCGAAGTCGTCGATGACCGTGATGTCGTTCGCTGTACCCACAATGTCGAAGCGGCGGGCGAGGCCGCAGAAACGCTCCACGCTGCGCACAGCTTGCGCGACAGACACGCCAAGCGCGACGCTGGCGGCGATTGCAGCAAGGGCGTTGGCGATATTGTGCCTGCCGGGGACAATCAGGGTCACTGGATAAGTGTCGTCCATTGCGTGCAGGGTAAAGCGGCTACCGAGCGGAAGATCAGTGATATCGCTTGCGCGGAAATCTGCGTCAGCGGCAAACCCAAAACTGACAGCGCCCTGCAATGCCATCGTCGCGACCAAGGCCACCGTCTCCTCATCATCGGCATTCCAGACACAGACTTTTGCCTTTTTGGCAAAGTCGCCGAATAGCTGCCGCAATTCTTGTAGGGTTTTGTGATCGAGGCTGACATTGTTCAGCACCGCAACTTCGGGCGTGAACAAAGCTATGGAACCATCGCTTTCGTCGACCTCCGAAACGAAAGCCTGCCCCTGCCCCACACGCGCACTGGCAAAGGGCGCATCATCAGCGACGAAATTTTTCATCACCGCACCGTTCATGATCGTCGGGTCAAGGCCAGAATCGGTCAATATCCAGCCGATCATGCCCGTCACCGTCGATTTGCCACTGGTTCCGCCGACAGCAACGCTGCGCGGGGCGGCGTTGAATAAATTAGCCAGCAATTCCGCGCGGGTCATGCGCTGGCAACCAAGCGCGTTAGCCTTGGCGATGTCCGGCACGCTGTCCTCAATGGCGGCGGACGCAATCAGAATTTGGTCGCCGTTTATCAGGCCACTGCCGTCTTGCGGAAACAGGTCGATGCCAAGGCTTTGCAGCCATGCAAATTTCGGCCCCAACCGGCCTTGGTCCAGCGCGCGGTCGGAACCGGCCACAACAGCATTTGTATCGCGGACAATGTTGGCCAAGGGCAACATGCCTGAACCACCAATGCCGCAGAAGAAATAGGATTTGTTTTTGTGCATCAGTGGCGGTTATGAGTTGGAACGAGTTTTTGCAATGGGACGCTGAACGCTCTGTTCCAAAACCACGTCGCGCCAACGAAGGCGGATGCGACAAACGAAGGAAAGAGTGAAATATGCGGATAGCTATCTGCGCGCCATCAACGCCATTTACGCGCGAGGACGCAGCGCGCGTTTCTGCGCTTGCCGCCACCACCCACCCGAGCGCGGAACTCGTTTTCCACGACCAATGTTTTGCCGAGGCTGGGCATTTTGCCGGACCCGACGAAATGCGCAGCGCCGCATTTGTGGATGTCGCCAATGACCCAGGTTTTGACGCCGTCTGGTTCGTGCGCGGTGGTTATGGCGCCTGCCGGATCGCCCAAGACGCCGTTGCCGCGCTCAATTCAGCGGCGGCGGATAAAATCTATATGGGCTATAGCGACGCCGGCAACCTGCTCGGCGCGTTATATGCCGCAAAAATAGGCCGTGTCTGCCATGGGCCGATGCCAGCCGATATCCGTCGCGATGGTGGTGCGGCCGCCGTCCTGCGCGCGCTCGATTGGATGCTGCACGCATCGCCGCACGCGCTTGAACCACATATGCAGTCCGGCAAAGAATATGCGGCGTTCAATCTGATGACCTTGGCGATGATGGTCGGCACGCCGTTAATGCCTGCCTTGAAAAACCATATATTGATGGTCGAAGAAGTCAGCGAATATCTCTATGGCTATGACCGCGCGTTTTTTCATGTGACCAGCCATTTGCAATCCGCAGGGATCGCCGGATTACGGCTTGGCCGCGTCAGCGATGTACCCGAAAATGACCGCCCCTTTGGCGAAACTGCCGAGGAGATTGCCCAACGTTGGTGCGTAAAAACGGGGATCGATTATCTGGGCCGCGCCGATATTGGCCATGACGCAGACAACAGGATTGTTCCGTTCGGGCTTGCAACATGCAGCGCCGCGCCATAGGCGATTTTGCACAAACACCGACCAACAGGAGCAGTTATGCGCGCATTTATTTTCCCAGGGCAAGGTAGCCAAGCAGTTGGCATGGGCAAAATCCTCGCGGAAGCCAGCCCGATCGCACGCGCAGTGTTTGAGGAAGTCGATGAGGCGCTTGGCCAACATCTGTTTCGGTTGATGTGCGATGGGCCAGAAAGCGATCTAACGCTCACCGAAAATGCGCAACCCGCGATCATGGCGAATGCGATTGCAACCTTGCGCGTGCTGGAAAAGGAAGGCGGCGTTCGGTTATCGGAAAAATGCGATTTCGTCGCTGGCCATTCCTTGGGCGAATATACGGCCTTATGTGCCGCTGGTGCATTGCCTTTGTCGGTGACGGCGGCATTGCTGAAGCTACGCGGGCGCGCGATGCAGGCCGCCGTGCCGGTTGGCGTCGGCGCAATGGCCGCCTTGCTGGGCGCAGATATCGAAAAAGCCGAGAGCTTGGCGGCTGCGGCTGCAGAAGGGGAGACCTGCACCGTCGCCAATGACAATGACCCGTCGCAGGTCGTTATTTCCGGACATAAAGGCGCGATTGACCGCGCGATCGCGCTGGCGAAAGACCATGGCATTAAGCGGGGCATATTACTGCCCGTATCTGCACCCTTTCACTGCCCATTGATGCAACCCGCCGCCGATGACATGGCAAAAGCGCTTGCGACAACGACCATCCACGCGCCTTTGGTGCCTTTGTTCGCCAACGTGACCGCTGCGCCTGTGTCCGACCCCGACACCATATCCCGGCAATTGGTGGAGCAAGTTACAGGCCGGGTCCGCTGGCGCGAGTCAGCGATTGCCATGGCGGAGGCCGGCGTTACCCATTTTACAGAGTTTGGCGGAAAGATACTGTCACCTATGGTAAAGCGCAGCGCGGGCGAAGACATCACCACATCAACTGTCATCAGCATGGATGACATCGAAGCCTTGTTGAAAGCGATATAATGACCGACCAAATTCTACAGTCGCGCGATGGCGGGATACTGACCATCACGCTGAATATGCCCGAAAAGCGAAACCCGATTTCGGATGTGTCTGTCGTCGAACAATTGTGCGACGCGTTCATGGCGGCGGATCAGGATATGACTGTACGCTGCGTCATCCTGACCGGCGCAGGGACGGTGTTTTCCTCCGGCGGCGACCTTAAACAAATGCGCCCAGATAGTGGTGGCTTGCGCGCAGGATTGCCTGCGGAAACCCGCCGCAATTACAAATATGGCATCCAGCGTCTGCCGTTAATGTTCCAAGCGCTTGAGGTGCCAGTCATTGCGGCGGTCAATGGCGCGGCTATTGGTGCAGGGCTTGACCTTAGCACAATGTGCGACATTCGAATTGCCGCGTCTTCCGCCAAATTTGCCGAAAGCTTTGTGCGATTGGGTATTACGCCGGGCGACGGCGGCGCATGGCTGTTGCCGCGCATCGTCGGTTTTTCAAAAGCGACCGAGCTTGCCTTAACTGGCGATACTATCGATGCTGCCGAAGCGTTGCGCATCGGGCTGGTTACGCAAGTGGTGGATGATGCCGACCTCATGACCGCCGCGCGGACAGTTGCGGACAAAATCGCCGCAAACCCCCCACATGCCGTCCGCATGACAAAGCGCTTGCTGCGCGAGGGTCAGACGGCGGACCTTAAAAATATCCTCGAAATGTCCGCCGCAATGCAAAGCTTGGCGCATGCCACTGCGGACAATGACGAGGCCATCACCGCGTTTCTGGAAAAGCGCGCACCCGAATTTAAGGGAGAATGATATGTTTGATCTAACCGGCATGACCGCGCTCGTTACGGGCGCATCGGGCGGGATTGGCAGCGCAATCTGCCACGCGCTTGCCGCCCAAGGCGCACGCCTTGCGGTGTCAGGATCCAATGTGGAGAAGCTTGAAGCATTCAGGGCAACCTTAAGCGGCGATCATGTTGCCGTGCCCTGCAATTTGGGCGACAAGGACAGCGTTGAGGCGCTGGTCCCTGCTGCGCTCGAAAAGCTGGGGCAGATCGACATTCTGGTAAACAACGCCGGCGTCACCCGCGACAATTTGACGATGCGTATGAAAGATGAAGAATGGGATGACGTCATCCGCATCAATCTTGAGGCTACATTTCGCCTGATGCGCGCCGCCACTAAACCCATGATGAAGGCGCGCTTTGGCAGAATTATTACCATCACCAGCGTTGTTGGCACCACGGGTAACCCCGGCCAAGCGAATTACGCCGCGTCCAAGGGCGGGTTGACTGCGATGACCAAAGCAATCGCGCAAGAACTCGCCAGCCGTAATGTGACGGCCAATTGCGTCGCGCCGGGCTTTATCGCTACCGCAATGACCGAAAGCCTGCCCGATGCGCAGAAAGAGGCGTTAAATGCGCGTATCCCCATGGGTCGCATGGGCGAAGGCGCAGACATTGGTGCTGCCGTTGCATATCTCGCTTCACGCGAAGCAGGTTATGTTACGGGCCAAACAATCCATGTAAACGGCGGCATGGCGATGCTTTGATGCATAAGCATCGCTTGCCACTTGCCAGCGGCTAATCTGCACATTAGGGCGATAGCTGAAATTCATCCTCCAAACCAATAAGGGGCACAAAAAATGAGCGATATCGCGGAACGGGTCAAAAAGATCGTAGTTGAACATCTGGGCGTTGAAGCCGACAAGGTCACAGAAGCCGCAAGCTTCATCGATGATCTGGGCGCAGACAGCCTTGATATCGTTGAACTGGTTATGGCGTTTGAAGAAGAATTCAACGTTGAAATTCCCGACGATGCTGCTGAAAAGATTGCTACCGTTAAGGACGCGATCGATTTCATCAACAGCAACGGTTAAGCCGTTACGCGCTTTATGTTGCGCGATAAGTTAGAAATTCATTCGGCTTTCCGGCTAGCGTCAATAGCGCTCCTGTCGGAAAGCCGTTTGCTTTTTGGCCCCTGTTCGCAGTATCGGGCCGTAAAGATTAGATTTTGGAGATAGCGCAATGCGTCGTGTAGTGGTCACTGGATTAGGTCTGGTTACGCCCTTGGGTGCAGATGTTGAAACCACTTGGGCCAACCTGATTGCCGGAAAGTCCGGCGCTGGCATGATTACGCATTTCGACGCCAGTAACCAGAAATGCCTGATTGCGTGCGAAGTGAAGGCAAAGGACCATCCATGGGGCTTTGATCCCGACAAGCGCGTGGACCATAAGGTCCAACGTCAGGTCGACCCGTTTATCATTTACGGTATCGATGCCGCCGGCCAAGCATTAGAAGATGCGGGCCTCACCGAATTGACAGAAGACCAAAAAGTCCGCGCAGGCTGCTCCATCGGGTCTGGGATCGGCGGTCTACCCGGCATTGAAAGCGAAGCCTTGTTGCTGGCGGAAAAAGGTCCAGGCCGCGTCAGTCCGCATTTCGTGCATGGCCGTTTAATCAACCTGATCTCAGGCCAAGTCAGTATCAAATATGGCCTCAAAGGCCCCAATCACGCCGTCGTTACCGCTTGCTCCACAGGTGCGCACTCGATTGGCGATGCCGCCCGGATGATCCGCGACGATGATGCTGACATCATGGTGGCTGGTGGTGCAGAAGGTACTGTGAACCCGCTGGGCATCGCAGGTTTTGCGCAGGCACGCGCGCTCAATATGAGCTATAACGACCGTCCAGAGGCCGCCAGCCGTCCTTATGATAAGGACCGTGACGGTTTTGTCATGGGCGAAGGCGCGGGCGTTGTCGTGTTGGAAGAATATGAACATGCCAAGGCGCGCGGCGCGAAGATCTATGCCGAAGTCGTTGGTTATGGCCTGTCGGGTGATGCCTATCACGTCACCGCCCCGCACCCCGAAGGTGACGGCGCGTTTCGGTCCATGCAGATGGCGCTGAAAAAGGCCGGCATGACGCCTGCCGATATTGATTATATCAACGCGCATGGCACATCGACCATGGCCGATACAATTGAGCTGGGCGCGGTAAAGCGCTTATTTGGTGATGCCATGGCAAATGTGTCGATGAGCTCCACCAAGTCCGCCATCGGCCATTTGCTCGGCGGCGCTGGCGCGGTGGAGAGCATTTTCTGCATCCTTGCGCTGCGTGACCAGATTGTGCCGCCAACGCTCAATCTCGACAATCCAGATGAAGGTACCGAAGGCGTTGACCTTGTTCCGCATGTCGCCAAGAAACGCGAAGTGAAGGCTGTTTTGAACAACAGCTTCGGCTTTGGCGGGACGAACGCCAGCCTCATCATGAAATTGGCTGAATAAACGATCATGCTCTTACCATCTTATCGCTCTCAACCTGCCATTCCAGCGCAGGCGGGAACTGACGATGGGCGTGAGAAGGGTTAATTGTGGCAAAACATTATGGGAAACAGGCAAGCCGCCGTTTGGCCAAATGGGCGGTCGTTGCGGCGGCGTTGCTGCTGGCCGTCATCGGCGGCAACTTCATTTATGGATGGACTGCGCCCGGACCGCTGGAGCGCGCGGCCACTGTAATCATCAAGCCAGGCTCAAGCATGATGTCGGCGGCACGGCAGCTTGAAAAAAGCGGTGCGGTCAAATCCGCCGACGCATTTGTCAGCCGGGCAAAGATTTTTGGTGCATCTAAAACCATCAAGGCAGGCGAATTCGTCATTCCGACAAAGGCCTCCAATTCTGACATATTGTCCATCCTGACAGATGGAAAAACCGTGCAACGCATGATCACCATTCCCGAAGGCATGCCTTCGATCATGGTGTATGAACGCCTCATGGCAAATGCGCAGTTGACCGGAAGTATTTCCATACCAGCCGAGGGCTCGGTTTTGCCTGACAGCTACGCCTTTGACAAAAATGAATCGCGCGCTTCGGTCCTGAAACGCATGCAGGATGCCATGACAAAAACGATGGCTGAGTTGTGGCCAGAACGCAGCCCGAACGCGATGGTCAAAACGCCGTTAGAGGCGCTGACACTCGCATCGATTGTTGAAAAGGAAACGGCGCTTAAATCGGAATTGCGCATGGTCTCTGGGGTCTATTCCAATCGCCTTCGCACGGGCATGCGGCTGCAGGCCGACCCGACGATCATTTACCCCATCACAAAGGGCAAGTCGCTTAGTCGGCGCATTCGCAAGTCCGAAATCCGGGACGTGAACGACTATAATACTTACGCTATGGCTGGCCTGCCAAAAGGGCCTATCGCCAACCCGTCACGCGCCGCCATTGCCGCCGTTCTGAACCCGCAAAAGACCAGCGCATATTATTTCGTCGCTGACGGCAAAGGCGGACATATATTCGCCGACACATTGCAAGAGCACAATATGAATGTGGCAAAATGGTACGCCATCCGCCGCCAGCGCGGGGAAATGTAGTCCTTTTAGGGTTCTGACCCTAAGGCTCCACAATGTTGAACGCGCCCGGCATGGGGTCAAGCGCGGCCTGAAGCTTCTCAATTGCCGCCCTGTCGCCTTCAATCTTCAGTCCAGCGGCCTGTAACTGCGCTGCCGGCATTTTCAGGAACAATAAGGCTAAAAACAACTGGCGCGGGCCAGTGACCGTCACTGTGGGTGCGGCATGGGCATGACCCATTTCGCTGAACATCACCGAATTGCCAACCGTGACTTTCGCCGTCTCTTTTCGGTCAGAAATCACGAAATTCAGCGCCAGCGCGGCATTGCCGATGATATTCGGGTCCAGCCGAGTCGACACCGAATCTAACAACAAACCCGTTGGTATCGCCGAAATCATATCGATGCTTTGCGTGTTAACGCCAGCCTTCATGCCTGCGCGTAGTTCGCGCGCGCCCGTCAGGAACATGTTGCGCCAGATTGCGGATTCCGACTGATAACCTTGTTGTTCATAGCTGTCGGCAAGCAAGGCCCGCCCTTCAACATTTTTGGGGTCCGCAAACACGAGTTGGTTTAACAGGTCGGATGACCAACGATAGTCGCCCGCTTTCATCGCCTTTCTCGCCTCTGCCAAAAGCTTCTTTGCGCCACCCATCGCCGCCACCATCTTGGCGGCGCGAATTTCCGGCGGATGCGGATTGAGATTGGCGGGCACGGCATCATACCAACCCAGATAATATTGATAAATCGCCTTCGAATTATGGCTGTAAGTGCCGTAATAGCCCTTGTTAAACCATTGGTCACCAATTGCTGGCGGCGCCTTCAAAACTTCTGCAATCTCCGCTTGGGTCATACCCTTGTTCATCATGCGGACCGTTTGGTCGTGCATATACCGATAATTGTCGCGCTGCCCCGACAGCCAGCCCTTGACCTCCGACTGACCAAAGCGCGGCCAGCAATGGCTGGACGCGATAACATCGCTCCGCTCGCCATATAGGTTGACGGCTTCGTTCAGAAACACCGACCAGCTCAACGTATCACGCACTTTCGCCCCGCGCGGGGTCAGGATATTGTGCAGGCTGCAGGTCGCAATTTCAGCGGCCAGAAATGTACGCGCGGCTGGCAGATAGACGTTCATTTCGGCCGGCGCTTCTGTATGTGGCACCATTTGGAACTCCAACGTCACGCCATCAACTTCGCGCTGTTCGCCCGTTTTGCGAATGTCGATTGTGGGCGGGATTAGCGTGAGATCACCGCCGCCAATGCCTTTGCCGATGCCACTGCCCATTTGTCCCTGCGGGCCAGGCGTCAGGTTACTGCCAAATTGAAACGTCGCCCGCCTGCCCATCGCTGAACCAGCCATGACATTTTCAGACGCAGTCTCGGCCAGAAAATGCTCCGGCGCAATGATTGCAACCTTGCCCGCTTTGACGTCGGCTTCATTGACGACCCCGCGCACACCGCCGAAATGGTCGGCATGGCTATGGCTATAGATGACTGCAGTCACTGGCCGTGTGCCCAGCTTTTCATTCACCAGTTTTAACGCCGCAGCCGCGGTATCCCGACTGGTCAACGGGTCGATGATGATCCAACCTGTTTGGCCCTTGATCACTGTCATATTCGACACATCAAAGCCGCGCACTTGCCAGACATTATCGGTCAACGCATAGAGCCCATGTTTGCGCAATAGGCCCATATGCCGCCACAGGCTTGGGTTCACCGTATCGGGTGACTGGCCGTCAACCATCCAGTCATAAGAGCCAAGGTTCCAGACAGGCTGGCCATCCTTGTTGGTGATGACGGGGTCGGACAAAGTACCGATAAAGCCCCTGTCGGCAAAATCGAGGTCACGACCATCTTCAACGGGAAGCTGCGCCGCGACACTGCGTTGCGCGGCAACCGTTGCGTCAGAGGCTGGCTTTGCATCTTGCGCAAATGCGCCTGTCGCTGACGCCGTGCTCAATAACGCTGCCCATATCATTTTGTGCATCTTATACTCCCCTCAAATTTTGAACGCACGATGCAGCATTAGAAGCATCAGGTAAATCCGCTATTTGAGCGTGTAACGCCGCATCACAGAAAACTGTAAGGGTCGACGTCGATCCCAACCCGCACGCCGCGCGGAAATTGAAGGCTGCCAAGCCATTGACGGATGATATTCTGCACCTCAACCGAGCGCTGGGCATGAACCAAAAGGCGTTGCCGATAGCGCCCGCGCAACATGGCGAGCGGCGCTGGCGCAGGTCCATAGACAATCATTCCGTCCACCTGCGGTGCGGCGCCACCCACGGCGCGCGCGGCCTCAATGGCTTCGCGCTCATCTTCGGACGAAATAATGATGGCTGCAAATCGTCCGAATGGAGGCGCACCAGCGGATTTGCGTTGTTCGGTCTCGGCATCATAAAATGCATCACGGTCACCAGCGACCAAAGCCGCAATGACGGGGTGGTTGGGGTTGCGTGTCTGAATGAAAACCTCGCCGGGTTTTTCGCCCCGCCCTGCCCGACCCGCGGCTTGCGCAATTTGCTGGAAGGTACGTTCGGCGGCGCGCAAATCTCCGCCCTCAAGCCCCAGATCCGCGTCGATCACCCCGACCAAAGTCAGTTCGGGAAAATGATAGCCCTTCGTCACCAATTGCGTGCCGATGATGATGTCCACTGCCTTGTTTTCGACCCGTGACACAAACTCCGCCGCCTTTTCGGGCGACCATAATGTGTCCGATGTCGCAACAATGGTCCGCGCATGGGGCAATAGCCGGTTCACCTCATCACTGATACGTTCCACGCCCGGACCGCAGGCGACCAAAGTATCGCTCTCGCCGCATTCCGGGCATTGTTCCGGCGGGGGCATTACATGGCCGCAATGGTGGCACGCAAGACGGCGCACGAGGCGGTGTTCCACCATCCAGCTAGTGCAGTTGGGGCATTGGAACCGGTGGCCACAGGTCCGGCACAAGGTCAACGGCGCATAACCACGCCGGTTGAGGAACAACAGGCTCTGTTCGCCGCGTTCGACACGCTCTTCTAATGCCTTGAGCAATGTCGGCGCAATCCAATGCTGTGCGTCCGGCGCGTCGAGCGTCAGGTCGATGGCCTTGATTTCAGGCATCTTTGCCGCGCCAAAACGCGACGGAATTTCAAGACCTTTGTAGCGGCCAATGGTCACCATATGCCGCGATTCCAGCGCCGGCGTGGCCGATGCTAGCACCACCGGGAATTCTTCAAAATGGCCACGCATGACGGCAACGTCGCGCGCATGATAGCGCACGCCATCTTCCTGTTTAAAACTCGTCTCATGCGCCTCATCGACGATGATGAGGCGCAAATTGGCAAAGGGCAGGAACAGTGCCGAACGCGCGCCCACCAGAACTTTCGCGCTGCCATCGGCGACGGCACGCCAGACACGGCGGCGCTGGGTGGACCGCAGATTGCTATGCCAGACCGCCGGCTCGACGCCAAAGCGCGCTTCGAAGCGGGCAAGGAACGGCGCCGTCAACGCGATTTCGGGGAGTAGCACCAGAACTTGTTTACCCTGTCGTATCGCCTCAGCTGCCGCCTCAAAATAGGTTTCGGTTTTGCCTGAACCTGTCACGCCATCGAGCACGAAGGTATCAAAGCCGCCTGCGCGAACCGCCTCGACCATGCTGTTCGCGGCCAACTGCTGCGCATCGTTCAGCTTCGGCGTGTCAAAGTCCGCCAACGGTTCAGGAAGCGGCGAATCGACGCTTATGGTTACAGGTTCGAACGCGCCTGCTTTGATCAACCCGCGAATGACGGCGTCGCTGACCCCCGCTTCTGCGGCCAGTTCGCGTACAAGGCCTTGCGCGCCCTCCAAGGCGTCCAGCGCGGCCGCGCGTTGCGGTGTCAGCCGCGCAGGCTCAAAACCTGTGCGGCGATATTCGATGATGGTTCCCGTCGCGGTGAACGCAGCCGACGACGACAATACCATGCGCAAGACCGCCGCATGGCTTGTGAGATAATAATCCGCGACCCAGTTGATCAGGCGACGCAAGCCCCGCCCCAGTGGCGGACATTCCACCAGTTCCAGCACCGGGCGCAATTTGCTGGCAGCTATTGCCTCATCGCCAAAAACATCATCATCCCAGATGACGCCTGGCAATTTGCGAGGGCCAAGCGGGACCATCACCACGCAGCCCGGTCCTGCGGTCATATCATCGGGCAGCCGATAATCGAGCGGGCCGATTGCTTGTGTCAACAAGACGACACGGACGCGGTTGGTGGGCAAGCTCATAACGCGCATATAGGCAATGCTGCAGCGAACGTCACCATCTGGATGA
Source organism: Sphingorhabdus sp. (assembly GCF_044239665.1). Taxonomy (GTDB): domain Bacteria; phylum Pseudomonadota; class Alphaproteobacteria; order Sphingomonadales; family Sphingomonadaceae; genus Sphingorhabdus_B. The sequence continues at coordinate 27,958 of NZ_JBIIBA010000015.1, read as the reverse complement.
TCATCTCCCACGATCGCAAGTCTGGCACCATTAGGCCTATTGTTTTGGCCGAAATTTTGCCAAAAGACATGAAACCGAATCTCCAATCAGGAAATAGCCTCATGAAATTCTTTGCCGATACCGCGGACATTGCCGACATTAAGGATCTGGCAGCAACCGGTTTGCTCGACGGCGTGACCACCAACCCATCGTTGATCGCCAAATCCGGCCGGGATTTCATTGAAGTCACGCGCGAAATTTGCGCACTGACCGATGGCCCAGTGTCGGCAGAAGTTGTCGCGCTCGATCATACGACAATGATGAAGGAAGCAGAAATCCTGCGGAAGATTGCCGACAATGTCTGCATCAAGGTTCCGTTGACCATCGACGGACTGAAAACGTGCAAGGCACTTACCTCTGAAGGCACATTGGTCAATGTGACCCTTTGTTTCTCTGCCAATCAGGCGCTTTTGGCTGCAAAAGCCGGTGCGACATTCGTCTCGCCTTTCGTTGGCCGCCATGACGATAATGGCTTTGATGGCATGCAGCTTATCAGCGACATTCGGCTAATCTACGACAATTACGCTTTTGGCACAGAAATCCTGGTCGCCAGCGTCCGGCACGGTGTCCATGTACTTGAAGCCGCGAAAATTGGTGCTGATGTCATGACTGCACCGCCGTCGGTCATCAAAGGCCTGTTCAAGCATATCCTAACAGACAAGGGCATTGAGGGCTTTTTGGCCGATTGGGCCAAAACCGGTCAGGCGATTGGCTGATTTTTTCGGCAAAAATTAGTATTTCAGTATCCGGCGCTATATAGTCATATATTGCGATACAGCCCCCATGGGCTATTGTCCGTATAGTTTTTAAAGGCGGCCCGAATTATCTTCGATTCCGTAGAGGTGGGCATTTCGCCTGCCGGAGCCTAAAGATGATCAAGCCCGAAAAGGTATTCCCCATCGCCCACATCCATTATGAAGACGAAATCGGCGAGAATGGCAAAATTGTCGTTCCTGATGACGTTCAAGACGCCATTCGCACACTCATCCGCTGGTCAGGCGATAATCCAGATCGTGAAGGTTTGCTCGACACCCCTGCGCGCGTTGGCCGCGCTTGGCGCGAATATTGCGGAGGCTATGCCGAAGACCCCGCAGCGCATTTGTCGCGCACCTTTCAAGAAGTTGGCGGTTACCATGAGCTGGTGTTGCTCAAGGACATACCCTTCCAGTCACATTGCGAGCATCACATGGCACCGATCATCGGCAAGGCGTCAATTGCTTATATGCCAACCGACAAGGTTGTGGGCATTTCGAAACTTGCGCGTGTCTTGCACGGCTTTGCCCAGCGCCTTCAAGTGCAGGAACGTCTGACGGCGGAAGTTGCGAACTGCATCTGGGAAAATTTGAAGCCAGAAGGCGTTGCCGTTGTGATTGAGGCGCAGCATGGTTGCATGACCGGACGCGGCGTGAAGGTGCATGGCGTTGGCATGGTGACATCCAAACTCATTGGTTGTTTCCTCGACGATCAATCGAGCCGCAAGGAAGTTATGAGCCTGATGGGCTATTGACCCCGCAATAAAAGGTTTTCAGTTATTGTTGGCGATAGCGAACTTACCTATTTTTGGGGCATGATCCCCAACCATGTTCAGGCCGGATAACAGCGATATGCCTTTTCACATTCCCTCATTTGATATGAACGCTTTCGTCCGTGCGACGCTAGCCGAAGATTTGGGTCCGACGGGAAGAGATGTAACGTCCGAAAGCGTCATTCCGGCGGATCTCCGTTTCGACGGCGTCATGGACAGTCGCGACGCCATAACCGTGGCGGGCCTGCCCATCGCAGTTGCGTTTTTCAAGGCGCTCGACCCGTTGATGGAGATAGAATTGCTGGTCGAGGAAGGTGCGCAAGTGCCCGCAGGCACTGACCTCATGCGCTTAAAAGGCCATGCACGAGCCATGCTTACCGCAGAACGTTCGGCGCTGAATACCGTGCAGCATCTGTCGGGCATTGCGACAATGACACGGCAATATGTCGATGCCATCGCAGGGACAGGGTGCATCCTTTTGGACACCCGCAAAACCATTCCCGGTCTCCGGCTGCTTGAAAAATACGCGACGCGCATAGGCGGGGCGACGAACCATCGTATGGGCCTTTGGGACGCGGCCATGATTAAGGACAATCATGTTGCCGTTGCAGGCGGCGTAGCTGAAGCTGTTGCCCGCGCCAAAAATGCAGGGGTTGAACGCATCATCCTTGAGGTGGATAGCATCGCGCAGATCGAACCTGGCCTAGCGGCAGGGGCAAGCCATTTGCTGCTCGACAATATGGACGCCAATATGTTGCGAGAAGCGGTCGCGCTCATCGCTGGCCGCGTGCCGACTGAGGCCTCGGGCGGGGTGACCTTGGAAACGATCCGCGCCAAGGCAGAGACTGGCGTCACTTATATCTCGGTTGGCCGCCTGACGCAAAGCGCGCCGGCTGCCGACATCGGGCTGGATTTTGCGCAGGCTTAAGCTTTTAGCCTTTTTCGGTGTCGTGGCAGCGTTCCAACCGGCACCGACCATGGCGCAAGCATGGCAATGCCAGCCTCCAGGATTTCTCCCGCGTCCGGCCTTGGAATTGCCGCCGTCCGCTGCCATAACGCGTACGGCAATAGACGGCTATGTGCTGGCACTGAGTTGGAGCCCGGAATATTGCCGTGGGCGGATGCGCGACCCTGCGGCACGCTTCCAATGTTCGGGTGAAATTGGGGACTTTGGTTTTGTCCTACATGGCCTGTGGCCTGAAACCAAAGGGGCCAACTACCCGCAATATTGCCGCGCGGTTGGTGTTCTGCCCAAGCGCACAGTCTCAGACAATATCTGCCTCAGCCCGTCCCCCCAATTGTTGCAGCATCAATGGGCAAAGCATGGCAGTTGCATGGCCACAAAGCCGGACGCCTATTTCGCAGCAGCGCGATTGCTGTTCAACGCAATTGAATTTCCCGACATGGCGCGACTATCCCGCGAACCCGAACGCGGGACGCCTTTGACGGCGCAAGTGCTGGCTGAAAGAATAGCTGATCTGAACGATGGCCTGCCCGCATATGCCATAACCGTGAAGACCAACAATAAGGGCTGGCTGCAAGACGTGCGCATCTGTCTTGGCAAGGATTTCAAGCCCCGACGGTGTTCAGCATTGACGCGCCGCGCGCCTGCCACAGCGCAGATCAAAATCTGGCGCGGGCGTTAGGCCTAGCCCTCAATGATCCGCGTTGCCGGGTGATGTTTATCGAGATGTTTCTTGATGATCCGCAAATTCTTGCTGTTGGAACGCCAGACAAGATCGAACGCGTCGCCGACAAAGGGGATTGCACCAATCGCAGTATCCACACCGATATTGACGCTCATGCGGATAAGCTGCCATTTGGACATGCCAAGATTGCGGCCTTCCCACACCATATAGGCGCCCATCAACGCAGTCACGAGGTCACCCAACACAGGAACAAGACCAATCACGCTATCCAGTCCAAAGGGAATTTTAGTGCCCGGAATAAAAAAGGCACGCTCCAATATCTTCTCAAGCGCTTCGACACGGGCGCGCACGGCATGCGGGTCATTACCCATGCCCGGCAAATCCTTGGCAATACGCGCAAATTCTTCCTGCGAAATCGGCACTGAATTTACTCCTTTGTGCCTATGTCGGATCACGTCCAAGATATTGCAACAGGTGCCAACCACGACCATTGGCGAAATGGCCCAAAAGACCGGGCCGGACGACCGACCAGCGCAAGGGGTTTGCAATGGGGATGAAGGCAACAGTGGCCTGCAATTCTGCCTCTGCCTCACCCAATAACTGTGCGCGCATCGCGCTATCGGTGGTTCGGCGCGCTTCGGCCACAATTTTGTCTGCCCGTGCGCTACATATCGTGGCAAATTTGCACGATAGCTGATCCAGATACCATGCCGGACTTGATTGTTGCGCGGTTCGGTCAACCAGCAGCAAGTCATGCGGTCGGTCCATCGTCACACGCTCAACATCAATGCCGACTGTTGCAAGGTCAGCCCGCAAACGCGCAAAGAATATCCGGCTGCCATAACCACGCGGTAAGGCAACCCGTAATGTGCGGAGCGCACCATTCGCCTTTTTCCAATTGGCGACGGTCGCAGCGGCCATCGCCCTGCGTTCTTCCATTGACGGCGCGGACCATGCCGGTCGGGCTATGCTCGCACGATTTGGTAAGCTTTCGGGAACCAAGGTGACCGTTTCCTGCCACGCCACAATGTCAAACGCTGTCAGCAATTTTGGGCGATCAATAGCCATGGCAATCGCCGTTCGATTGGCGGTGTCCGATAGAAATGGGCCGTCATTAACCACGTGCAAACCGAATAACCCCGGAACCGCGTCAAATTGGATGTGATCAGCCCGTATGTTTGCCGCATCGAGCAGGGGAAAGCTGTCAAACCGTCCGCCTTCGACAAGGTCGGTTTGTCCCAGTGCATAACGGGCAAGCACTGTGGATGCCGCACCGCGTTGCAATGTTACCATCGCATTGCCCAAGAACTGTGCGCCTTCGTCATCAGTTTCATTGTGCCGCAGCTGCATAACCTGCCCAAATTTCTTGGCCTGCATCGGGCCCGATCCCGCGCCTTTGCTCAGCAACCCGAACTCGGGCAAGGCCAACAATTCTAATAGATAGGGCATCGGGGCCGTCAGCCTGATTTCCACCACCTTGCCCGTCATGGCAACGACGCGGTCAATCACACCCAGTTCGGCGCCAAGGCGCCCCTTACGCAATTCCACGATCCGAGCAGTCAAAAGACGTGCAACTTCCCTAGACTCTATCTCACGCCCGTCATTCCACCGCGCTTTATTGAGGCGGAAGATATAACTCATGCCGTCTTCGGTCACGATCCAGCGATTGGCGAGGCCAGGCGCCACCCGTCCCTTTTCATCAAATGTGACCAACCCTTGCGCCGTTGCAGCCCGCAAATAAGCCGACGCCAAGGGCAGCGGCTTTGCCGATACATTGAAAGGCCGGGGACGGTCTTCGATCACATCAACCCGGATGCGTTCATTGTCGACGCCGTCGGCGCATCCGGAAAGTGTTGCCGACAATAGCAACAACAAAATCGACAGCGAACGGATCATGTCGTCACCATAAGCCCTAAGTCCCCATGCACAATCTAAGATTCAACGATCAGAGCATGTGAACAGTAATATCTCGTTCGGCGCGGGCGGCAATTGTGCCGATATGGTCTTGTTCATATTTTCGATATTGGTCAGTTGCTCTGGGTCAGCGGTGCAGGTTTTTACGTCATAGAGCTGCCTTGCCGCACGGGCGGATTGCATCGCGTCATTGCCCGGCAAGAAACGTTCGATGCGGTAAATGTCGGTTTCTGGCGTGTAACTTATAACCGAAATTTGGGCGTCATTATTGGGTACAAAGCTTCGCACCCAACGACCTGCGCTTTCAACATATTGTGTGCGCCCGTTTACGCATCCGTCGGGCTGCCACGTAAATTCAACATCTGCAGTATCGGACATAGTGACGCGGCTGCGTTGGGGCTGCAACACGCAAATCTTCGCCTGCGGTTCGCCAGCAACGCGGCCTTTTTCGGCAACTGCATCTTTTGGTATGTCGGCAGTCAATGCAGCCCGGACCCGATCATCGACTTCGTCGAACGATGGGCGAGCGGCAAAAATGCCTACCGCCATGACCAAAAGCACGGCGCCGGCGGCAGTGGCGGATTTAAATCTATCTCGCTGTTCACGTTCGGAAAACTGCCACGCAGCCCCCCCTGCGACGGCGCTGAGCACCAGCAACAAGCCAGCAAGCGCCAGATGGTTTTCCCGTTCGCCAATGACGGCATGTTCGGCGTCGCTGCGCACTTTACCTTCACGGCTGCGTTGCAGTTCGGCGGCAACGCGCGCCTCTCGCTCCATCGAGGCGCGTGTGGATGCCTCAAGCTCCGCCTCGGCGCGCGTCAATTCGGCGACTGACCGGCAATCGCCCCGCACGGAGCGGAACGCAACACCGCGATTGGCGAGAAATGACGACAATTCGCGCGCCGATATGGCGAAGTAAAATTCGGCGCCGCCATCGGTTGGTACCGATCCGAAACTGTTGATACCCAAAACCCGCCCGCAGGCATCGACAATGGGCCCGCCGCTATTACCCGGTGCAATGGGCGCCGTATGCAAAAGCGATTCAACGGACTTCGATGTCCGTCCAGATGAGACGGTTCCCCGCGTTTTAACGGGTTGCTGCGGGCGAAGCACATCGGCTTCGCTCTGCTCCAAGGCGACATCGACGCTCGCGGGATAACCAATGGCAAAGACGTCCGCGCCATCCTCTGGCGTTCCTGCAAAAATGCTTGCAGGAACAAGCGCCCCAGACGTCAGCTGCAACAGGGCAAGGTCTTTACCCGGCAGACTGGCAGAGACTCTTGCCCGATAACTTTGCGTGCCATCGGAGGGTACGATGACAATCTGCACGCTGTCATCAAAGCTGGCCATTTCAACGACATGGGCATTGGTGATGATTTTATCGCGCGCAACAGCCACGCCAGAGCCGATACTGACGATGCTCTGCTGCCCTTCGGCAGAACTATATACGATGACCCGCACCACGCTGCGTGATGCGGCGCTGATATCACTTGCATCGGCAAGTGCAGGTGCAGGCGCCACCAATAATGGAGACAGAAACAGGCACAACGCCGCAAAAAATCGCATGCATCTAGTCATGGCAGAAAAACACGCACATCAACGCGGCTCCGGTGCGGGGCGTTCCGCAGATGGGCTAGCCTGAATATTGGCCCCATCGAGGTCAAGTGTAATTTCAAACGGAACGCCGTTGACATCGGTATTCACTGTGACGCCCTGCCCCTGATCGACGCGTACTTCCGAATTGCCGATGTCGATTGGCAATTCCTGCAATTCCAGCAGATCAAGTGGTGCAATCGGACCTTCCGGATCTGGCGTCTGCGGGGTTTTGGGCCTGTTCACTGGCGCGGCATTGCGGATAGACTGCGACATGAAATCGCGCCAAATACGCGCTGGCAAGCCGCCGCCGTTAACACCCTTGAGCGGGCTGTTGTCGTCATTGCCGATCCACACCCCAACCACCAAATCGCCAGCAAAGCCGACAAATAAGGCATCGCGATTATCCTGGCTGGTACCGGTTTTTCCATAGGCCGGAATCGAAAGCCGCGCGGCCCGTCCTGTGCCTTGCTTCACCGATGCCCCCAATAAATCCAGCAACATCCCGTGCATGCGCCCACTGAAAGAACGCGGCCCAGAGAACAACCACTCAATCCAGCCTTGTTCCTCTTGTTTAAAGGCGTGCGGTTCAACCGGCCATTGGTTGCCCGCCACGCCCGCATAAGCCGCCGTCAATTCCAACAAAGTGATGCCTGAACTGCCTAGCGCGAGGCTTGGATCCAAAGTGAGCGGGCTGCGGATGCCAAGGTCTTGCGCGGCTTTTTCCACCTCTTCGCCGCCAACTTTCTGGTACAGCCGTACGGCAGCGACGTTGCTCGATTGGGCAAAAGCTTGCTCCAAGCTAATATCGCCTCGGTAGCGCAATCCGGAATTTTTCGGGCGATAGCTGCCTTCATTAATGGGGGTATCGGCAATCATCGACTGCGGCGTCATGCCCGACCGAAGTGCCGCCAGATACACAAACAGTTTGAATGTTGATCCAGGCTGCCTTTTGGCCTGCGTTGCCCGGTTAAACGCCGACTGCTTGTAGCTTTTGCCGCCAACCATGGCGACGACCTCACCATTTGGACGCATCGCGACCAAGGCGATTTGGGCGTTACCCACGCCCGCACGGGCGACCACCTTACGCGCGATATTCTGCAAACGCGCGTCGAGCGTCGTGGTAATCCGCACGTCGGCATATCCGCTTTCGGTAAGCAGCCGCGCCTGCGGAATGGCCCAGTCGGCAAAATATGTACCCGTCGGTAATGTCTCGCGGACACGCACGTCAAGCCGCGCTACGGGGGTGGCATCAGCCTTGGCTTGCGTAATGGCCTTATTGGCCACCATAGCCCTGAGCACGAGCCCAGCGCGCTTTGCGGCACGTTCGGGGTTCTTGGTCGGGGCCAGACGTGATGGCGCTTGCACCAGACCAGCCAGCATGACCGATTGGCTCAGCGTTAAACGCTCCGGCTGGCGATAAAAATAATGCAGCGATGCGGCCCGCAGGCCATAGACATTATCACCAAAATAAACGTTCGACAGATAACGTCCGAGGATTTCGTCCTTCGTAAGGCGTCCCTCAAGCCAGAAGGCGATGAGCATTTCGCGCGCTTTGCGGGTGAGGCTACGTTCGGGCGTCAGAAAGGTGAACTTGGCAAGCTGCTGGGTAATCGTGCTGCCGCCTTGCGTGATGCCGCTGCCAAAGGCGTTTGACCATGCCGCGCGCAGGAGGCCGCGCGGATCAATGCCCCAATGCGAATAGAAACGGCGATCCTCGATCGACAAAAAAGCCTGCACCACATGTGGGGGTAATTTGGTGACGTCGACCGGTGTGTCAACGATTGCCCCGTTGCGCGCGATGGGCGTGCCGTCGGACGCAAGCAATGTAATGCGCGGCGGCGCAATCGGCTGAAGCGATTTTGACAAGGGTGCGGTGACCGCGAGCCACAACAACAGCAGAATGAACATTGCGATCAGGCCCGCGATCGTTCGTCCAAGCCACCACCAACGCGTCTTGCCTAAAAACAGACGTTTAGCCGGCGCGGCAGTCGCTTCATTCCATGGCTGCGGATCATTGGGAAAACGCTGCACATTATTGTCGTCGAAAGCGGCCAGCCGACCGTCGATATCCGTATTTTTATCAGAAGAAGATCGCCGGAAAAGCATCGCGTGGCTGTATTATATCGATACAACGGTGAAGGCGAGTATATATTTGATGCACCGCGTCATCAGCCCATCATGCCCGACCGAGATCGCCCTTACCGATAGTTCCGCTCGCCATCTCCAACATCCTGTCGAGGCTCTTTTTCGCGCCCAATCGGACTGTCTCATCAAGCTCAATCTGCGGCGTCAAATCGCGCAAAGCGAGATAAAGCTTCTCCATCGTATTGAGCGCCATATAGGGGCAGATGTTGCAGGCACAGTTGCCGTCTGCGCCCGGTGCGCCGATGAACCTCTTGCTTGGCTCCGCCTTTTCCATCTGGTGGATGATGTGCGGCTCCGTGGCGACGATCAAGGTATCGCCTTCCATCGTCTGCGCATATTGCAAGATACCACTTGTGCTACCAACATAATCCGAATGGTCGATAATATGCGGCGGACATTCGGGGTGAGCGGCGACAGGAACGCCCGGATATTGGGCCTTCAATTTCAGCAGTTCAGTCTCCGAAAATGCCTCATGCACAATACATACACCCGGCCACAACAGCATCTCACGATTGAACTTGCGGGCAAGATATCCGCCCAAATGCCGGTCAGGACCAAAAATGATTTTCTGCTCTGGCGGAATTTGGCTCAGGATCGTCTCGGCGCTGCTGCTGGTCACGATGATATCCGACAGGGCCTTCACTTCGGCAGAGCAGTTGATGTAGGTCAGCGCGATATGGTCAGGATGGGCCGCACGAAACGCCTTGAACTTACCCGGCGGGCACGCATCTTCCAATGAACAGCCAGCGGCCATGTCCGGCAATATGACGGTTTTTTGAGGACTTAAAATTTTTGCGGTTTCCGCCATGAATTTTACGCCGCAAAAGGCAATGACGTCGGCGTCTGTCTCTGCCGCACGCTTGCTCAATTCAAGGCTATCGCCCACGAAGTCCGCCAAGTCCTGAATTTCGGGCTTTTGATAATAATGCGCGAGAATGACAGCATTTCGTTCTTTTTTCAGCCGTTTGATTTCTGCGAGCAGATCAAGGCCTTGCAAGTTTTCGCGGGGCGTTGGGGCGTTCATGCGGATATACCTTTGCGATGCCGAACCTATTCCGGCAGCTGAATTGACCGCCTATGTGGTCGATTTAGGCGCGTGAAACAAGGCTAGCTTCCGGCTCTCATCGGTTTTTTTCGCATATTGGGTACAAGGCCTTGCCATGCCACTGGGGCTTCACGTTTCTGTGACGAGATGCCAGCCATCGCCGCGCGCCGCCACACGCCCCTGATTTTGCAAATCGATCAGATGCGCGAGCACAGAGCGACCAGCCGCGCCGATCAGGCGCGGGTCCAATCCCTTATACATGACCGCAACCATATTGGGGATATGCCCCTCATTGCTCTCCAGCAAGGTCATGATCTGGCGTTCGCGTTGGCGGCGGTGGCCAATCATACCACGCACAAGCTGACGCGGGTTGTTTACCGCCGGGCCATGGGCCGGGTAATAAACGCGGTCGTCGCGTTCATATAATTTCTGCAAGCTCGCCAGATAATCGCTCATATCGCCGTCCGGCGGGCTGACAACGCTGGTCGACCATTTCATCACATGATCGCCAGTGAACAACGCGCCGCTTTCCCGCAAAGCAAAGCAGAGATGGTTGCTGGTGTGTCCCGGCGTGGCAACGGCCTCTAGCGTCCAACCATCGCCCGAAATGGCCTCTGCGTCCTGCAAGATGTGGTCTGGCTGGTAATCTGGGTCAAAGGCACTATCGGCGCGCGGGCCATCATCGCGCAGCACAAGCGGCGCGCAACCAATGATCGGCGCACCCGTTGCGGCTTTTAATGGCGCGGCGGCAGGCGAATGATCGCGATGGGTATGTGTACACAGGATGGCCTTTACTTTTGCATCGCCCACTGCGCGCAAGATTGCCTCCACATGGCCCTCGCCATGAATGTCGGCAGGGTCACCTATGCTTTGCCCGCTCCCGACGGGGCCGGGGTCGATAATAGCGACGTCGGTCTTATCACCAACAATCCAAGTCTGTGTGCCCGTGTAGGTATAAGGCGAAGCATTGGGCGCTAAAACGCGCCGAACAAGCGGCTCATGCTGCTCAATCTCGCCTGCTTTGATGGTGTCGGGCCAATTCATTCCGGCGATATGGCGCAATATGGACAAAAGAGAAAGGGGCGGCTCGTAAAAACCGCCCCGTCAGAACCGAAAAGGGGAGCTTGGGGTTCTGTGATAGTTTGCCAGTCAATTTATTTGTTAGTTTGCGTCTCGAGCTTACGGATCTCTTGATCTAGCTTTTCAATCACGTCTTTGCGCACAGCTTTGGGCATGTCTTTTTCAGAAGCAATCTCACTGCGTGCCTCGCGTAAGCCTTTTATCGCTTCAATCCGCGCAGTCTGAGCCTGCCCCTTGCCGCACATCACGAGGCGAATGCGTCCTTTGCGTGTGCCATCTACACCTTCGACATCCGTGGTTACGGGTTGCCCGGTGGCGCAATTTTTGGTCATTTCCTGAATATCGATCTCGGGTATATCGGCGGCGCTCTTTATCATAATCCGTTTGATCTCTGGCTTACCGCGCCCAACATCGGCAGATTCTATCGCCATTTTATCGCCGTCAGCCAAAGCCGCATCGGCCGCTTTACCAGATGCTTCGGCCTCTCCGACCATTTTCTCGACTTCCTCTTCCGTCAACTTCTTGTCGGTCCGGAAGATGAAGATCTTACCGTCACGTTCGACCTTGGTCACATCTTTGCTATCGCCGTCATTGCCGACGATATCGACCTTTGTACCGTCGCGCTTTATCTTGATGATCCGAACATCGCGCTTGACGGTTTCGGGTTGGCCGTCGGCAGCAGTTGCATCCTGCGCGACCACGGGCGGCACAACCGTTGCGGTCAGGGGCAAAACAGCAGCAGCGGCAGCCATGACAGCGATTTTGCCAAAAAAGCGCCGTTTTGTGCTGGCGTTTTTCATATTCAATCTCCTCAATCGTTCGATAACAGTTTTTGGTGAATTCAGTGCGGTGACGAAGGTCGGAACGCCGTCAAACGCTGTGCGCGCCAACGCCTGTCCATAAATGATGCGTTCCTCAGCACCTTTCCCAGCCAAGACACGCGCGTCGCACGCCGCTTCTTGATCGACGCGAAAGGCGCTCCAACTCAGCCATGCAATCGGGTTGAACCAGGAAAGGCACAATAGGATGAACCCTGCCAGATTTGCGAACAGGTCGCCCGACCTGTGATGTGCCATTTCATGTGCAATGGCGAATTCGCGCTCCGCAGGTGAATAGTTTGTGCTAAAATCCTGCGGCAGGGCAATATAGCGTTTGAACAGGCCAAAGGCGAGCGGCCCAGCCACTTGATTTGATGCCACAATACGAACGCCGTTGATATTTGCAATCTCACTGGCCTCAGACAAAAGCTCGTCGCGCATGGAGGCGTAGCGGATCATCTGTACGATGAAAAACAACGCCGCGCCACCAAGCCATAATGCCAAACACAGCACCGCGTAATTGACCGATGGCGCTGTGGCCATTTGGTTGGTTACAGATGCCGTATTTTCCGGCGCATATATACCCGCAAGGATCGCTTCCCGCACAATGTCTTGCAGTTCAGTCCCACGCTCCAGCACGGGTGCGGGCGCGCGTTCCAACGAAGGCATCAAAACGCGAGCAGCCGGAATAAGCCAAAGTGCATATGCAACACCTGGACCAAAATGCCGCGCCACAGGCCGCCGCACGAGCAAAACCAGCAACATGAGCATACTGGTCATCACAAAGGTGTCGAGCAGCCATGCCTCCATGAAGTCCGCGCTCATGACTTCATCTCCTGCAATAATCTTTCGATTTCGGATATGTCGGCAGCGCTGAGATTTTCCTGTTCTGCCAGATGCGCAAACAATGGCATAAACTTGCCACCAAAAAGTCTGTCTACCAGCCGCCTTGATTCATGCGCGACATAATCCTCACGGCCGATAAGCGGCGAATAGAGAAAGCGGCGGCCATCGACGTGGTGCTCGACCGCGGCTTTACCCAGCAGTCGCGACAGCAAAGTTTTGACCGTGGGTAAGGACCATGCCCGGTCATCCGGAAGGCGCGCGGCCACGTCGGTTGCCGTCAGTGGCGCACGTTCCCACAATATTTCCATGATTGTTAATTCGGCGTCGCTGATACGTTCTGATGACATGCTTCATTCTCCGACTACAACTGTAATCGATTCGATTACAGTTGTAAACGTTGTTAGTCATCATGTGCGGGATATTCGTCGAACGGCGTTACGGATTGTGCCGCGGCAGCCATTTTCCTTATTTGCGGCATTATAGATAAAAAAAGGGCCGGAATCCGATGTGGATCCGGCCCTTTTCATGTGCTTTTTCAAGCGGTATTAAAAGCGGAAGCGCATGCTCGCACCCATGTAACGGTCTGCATCACGTGGGATATGCAGACGCTGGCCAGCGCTGGTGTTCAGCAGCACATAGCTTTCGTCCGTGATATTGCGCACGATGAACGTCAGGCGCCAATTATCCTCGGCGTCCGAATAACCAACGCTCGCATTCCACAGGCCATAGCTGTCGATTGGACCGCTTTGGCCCAGATCGGAAAACTGCTTGCCGACATGGTTGAAGCTTGTCCGCAGATAGACCTTATAATCCTTGCCAAATGCTTTGACCGGCTTTTCATAAGCCGCGCCAATGTTCCAGCTCCACTCTGGGGCCAGTGGCAGTTTCGTGCCGTTACGCGCATCCGGTGCATTGGTGAGCGGGTTTGCGTTGAACTTGCGAACCTTGGCATCGGCATAAGCAACGCTTCCGAACAGGTCGAGGCCGTCAACAGGATTTGTAGATGCATCCAGTTCAAAACCCGTGCTGCGCACTTGGCCAGCATTGGTCAGGTTGCTGATCGTGGTTCCGTTCAGAGCAATGAAGTTGTTAGCCTGAAACCCGTCATAGGTGACTTGGAAAACCGAAGCATTCAAGCGGATCCGGTTATCCGCGAACTGGCTCTTGACGCCAGCTTCAAACGAATCCGATGTTTCTTCATCAATGGGCACCGCGTTATCAGGCGCAACATGGTTGAAGAACACGTTGAAGGCAGGGCCCTTGTAACCGCGGGTGTAGCTACCGTAAAACATGATGTCCTCGGTTGGCTTGACCGTAAGCACAGCCTTGCCAGAGAAGTTGTTGTTCGACGATGATCCTGTGGACAGGTTAGTGCCATTGCCTGGGCGGGCATTGGTGGTCAAGCCACCTGCCGGATTGATGTTAACCCCTGTTCCTCCAAGGACGCTAGAAGGCGCTGCCGCTCCGGTTACCCGGTCAATCGCTGGTGCACGACGATGTGTAAAATCGATTGAGTCATTGGTGTAACGTAGACCAACAGTCAGCCCAATCCAGTCTGTGAAATCATACATGGCCTGACCGAACACTGCGTAATTTTCGATGTCCACAAAACTGCGTGAGGTTGCGGTAGGGAACTGCGTGTTAACGGTGCTGCCGGGATTGCATGGCTGGGCACCTGTGCGTGGATCAACCGGCAAGTTCGATGTGGCGCAACGAATGGCCTGACGCGTGAAATCCTGTGAATTTTTGGATGCCCAATAGAAAGCGCCAACCTGATATTTGAAGGCCTTGCTCTGGTCTGATGCCAGACGCGCCTCAAAAGAGATTTGCTCAGCTTCAACAAAGCCGCGGTCGTGCAGCTCAGGTGTGCCAACCAACGCACGTGGCAAGAAATCGCCTTCACGAATTTCTGTGTTGTTCCAATTGCGATATCCGTAAATCGCGCTGACCGTGTGATCCGAGAATACGTCGAAATCGGCGTTGACTGTGACACCCAACTGACGATCCAGCGACTCTGTCACCAGATTATGGTTCACGAAGCGCTGATTTTCACCTCGGGCAACGCCCAATGGCAAGTTCAACTCTGCGTCAAGCGCCGAGCCGCGCGAAACGCCAGTGACTTCACCGCAGCAATCATCATCCGCCTCATAATAATCGGCGATGATCTTGATCCGTGCAGGACCATTGTCAAAGTCAAGCAAGCCGCGGAAACCAATCCGCTCATAACCATTCACTTTGTTCTTTTTGCCACCGAATATGTTGGTGATGTTACCGTCATAAGTGCCATAAAACGCGTTTGCGCGGAAAGTCAGATTTTCTGCGACTGGACCGGAAATGGTCGCGCGACCCCGATATTCGCCGCCTTCAAAGCCTTCTGCGGTGACTTCGCCCTCGAGCGTATCTGTGCCGCCCTTGGAAACAACATTAATAAGACCAGCCGAGGCATTCTTGCCGAACAAAGTACCTTGTGGCCCGCGCAATACTTCGAGACGTTCGATTTCCACGAGATCAGCAAATGCCTGCCCCGAACGGCTCAGCACAACACCGTCAACAACGGTCGAAACACTTGGCTCTGCTGCGATTGAGAACGAAATCGTTCCAACGCCGCGCAAAACAATCGCCGAGTTCGCGTTGGTTGTACCCTTGCGGAAGGTTACTGATGGAACCAACTGGCTCAAATTTTCAAGGCTGGTAGTACCTGCGGCCGTCAGCGTATCGCCGGACACGGCAGTGATGGCAATTGGCACATCCTGCAAATTTTCTTCGACCTTCTGCGCGGTAACGACAATTTCTTCGACCTGCGCAAATGCAGGCGCAGAAATGCCAAGCGCCATAACACTGCTACCTAGCAGTGCCGCGCGAACAAATTTCGACCTATTGGATGTGGATTTACGCATCTTGCGCCTCCCTAAACTCACCGCCTGTTTTTAATGATTCCAAAGGCATTATGGCCTAACGGAACGTCGCAGAACGGCTTAACTTGGTTGATAACGGGGTTGATGTAACCAAACTGCCTTGTTATGTCTAGCGGTGTCATATAGCGACATTATTTAAGTCGGGACTGTTGCAATACTGCCATAGTGCCAGTTTCGAAATCGCGAGAGGGTCATAAGTTGCCATTTACAGTGATCATGCAATCCGACGGCTTTGACCTGCTGCGCGATGGCAATTGCATGCTTTCACATCGCGCAGGTGCTCCCGTTATCAGCATTGGCGTTGGTTCACCTGATCTGGAAATGGTTCGTGGCAATTTTCGCATCGACGACATCGTTCAAACACGAGTAATGCTGGATTGCTGTGCCGAAGCAGATGGCATCATCCGCCTTTGGAATGCGGCGCGCCCTGATGTGGTGGTTACTCTCAAGCTGACGCAGCGGGCCCAGCAATCGGCGCTTGAACTGCGTTGCAGTGACCCCACGTTCAATCGCCTTTGGATAGATATGCAGTGCGCAACGTCCGAAGCCTTTTGGGGCGGCGGGGAGCAAATGTCGTATTTGCGGCTGAACGGGCGTCGCTTTCCTTTCTGGACATCGGAGCCTGGGGTAGGTCGCGATAAGTCGACCGCGCTTACGCAGACTATGGATGCAGATGGCTTGGCGGGCGGGGATTATTGGACGACCAATTACCCGCAGCCAAGTTGGGTGAGCAGTGCGCGCTATGCGGTGCACCTCGAAACGGCGGCTTATTCCGTACTTGATCTGACGGAAGCGGGCCGGGTTGGCATTGAATGCTGGTCGGCCAATATGGATTTGGAGCTATTCGACGCGCCATCGCTGCCCGATCTGGTGACCAAATTGTCCGACCGTTTCGGGCGGCAACCGCCTTTGCCCGACTGGGCAATTTCCGGCGCCATTATCGGCCTTAAGGACGGCGTGGACACATTTGACCGCTTCGAGAGTATAGCTGCCTCTGGCGCGGCCATTACGGGGCTGTGGTGCGAGGATTGGGTTGGCATCCGCCAAACAAGTTTTGGCAAGCGCTTGTTCTGGGACTGGAAATGGAACGCCGCGCGCTATCCAGATCTTCCTGCGCATATCGCTTCGCTGGCGCAGCGTGGCATCCGTTTTCTCGGCTATGTGAACCCCTATCTGGCGGTTGATGGCGCACTGTATCAAGAAGCTTTGGCCAACAATTATCTCGCATTGCAGCAGGACAGCGACACAGCCTATGCTGTCGACTTCGGCGAATTTGACGCAGGCATCGTGGATTTCACCAATCCCGACGCCGCAAACTGGTTTGCAGACCGCATCATTGGCCAAGAAATGCTCGATTTCGGTCTATCAGGGTGGATGGCCGATTTTGGTGAATATCTGCCAACCGATGTGCGCTTGTTCGACGGATCTGACCCGATGGAGGCGCATAACAGCTGGCCCGTTTTATGGGCAAAGGTAAACGCCGATGCCATTGCCTCGCGCGGCAAGACAAGTGACGCGACCTTCTTCATGCGTGCGGGTTTTTCCGGCGTTCAGGCGCAATGCCCCTTGTTATGGGCAGGCGACCAATGTGTCGATTTCTCGCGGCATGATGGCATCAACACGGTGATAACGGCTGCTTTGTCGTCCGGCTTGCTGGGCAATGCGTATCACCATAGCGACTTGGGCGGCTATACCAGCCTACACGGCGTGGTGCGGACGGCAGAGCTCCTGCACCGCTGGATCGACCTTGCCGCCTTTGCGCCCGTGATGCGCAGCCATGAAGGCAACCGCCCAGCGGATAATCTGCAACTTGACAGCAGCCCCGAAATCCTCAGCCATTTTGCGCGGATGAGCCAAGTCCATAAGCAGCTTGCGCCTTATGTGCGCGCTTATTGTGATGAAGCGGCGGTAACTGGCCTGCCGCTGCAACGGCCCATGTTCCTGCATTATGACGACTGCGCATATTACGATATTCAGGACCAATATTTATATGGTGCTGACATGATCGTCGCACCCGTCGTTGAGCAAGGCCAAGACAGCCGCTCTGTGGTGATACCCGATGGCGCTTGGGTCCATCTGTGGTCCGGCCAGCCTTATGCCAAAGGCACGCACAACATAGCCGCGCCGAACGGCCAACCCCCCGTTTTCACCCGAGCCGACAGCACATATGCGGACCTATTCGCTTCCATACGTACGGCGTTCGCTGAATGAACCCGCGCGCCAACATACGCGATGTCGCAAAGCTAGCCGGCGTGGCGGTCAAAACCGTCAGCCGCGTGCTCAACGACCATCCTTATGTCAGTGCGGCGACCAAGGCCAAAGTGGATGCCGCAATGACGGAACTTGGCTTTAGCCCAAGCATCGCAGCGCGCATATTGGCGGGCACCAAATCCGGACAGATTGCCCTGATCTACGACAATCACAGCCCTTATTATATGCACCAGATCATGCAAGGATGCTGGGACCGTTGCCATCAAGAGGGCATGCGCTTGATCGCGCAGCCGGTGGATGTTGCCGACCCAAATGTCGGTGAACAGGTGCTGGGCATGGTGCGGCAAACGCATGTGGACGGCGCGATACTCTCCTCCCCCGTCACCGATTGCGTACCTGTGCTGAACGCGCTTGAGGCGCTCAACATTCCCTTTGTGCGGATTTCGCCGGGCACCAACCATGCGCTGACCAGTTCGGTCTTCATGGATGACATGCAGGCCGCCGACGACATGACGACGAAGCTCATCAACATCGGGCATCGGCGGATTGGCTTTATCAAAGGCCACCCAAATCATAAGGCAAGTACGGAGCGACAAGCCGGTTACGAACGTGCGCTGGGGCGCGTTGGCATATCTGTTGATTCTGAGCTGCTTGCCGAGGGGCGGTTTGATTTTGAAAGCGGCGTATCGGCCACGGAACAGTTCCTGTCTCTGAAGCATCCACCCACCGCGATTTTCGCATCGAACGACGATATGGCATCGGGCGTGCTGGCGGTCGCGCATCGGCGCGGTATTCAAATCCCAGAGCAGCTTTCGGTGGCAGGCTTTGACGATACTACGCTCGCGCGCGTTGTCTGGCCGCCCTTGACCACGGTACGCCAGCCCGTCCGCGATCTCGCATCGACCGCCGCCGACCTGTTGTTTGGCGAAGGCGGTATTGAGCATCGTCGCCTGCCCCACGAACTTATCAGCCGCGAATCCGTGGCGCCTCCTTATTCCCCTTCTCCAAAAAAGAGCAAAAAATCATGACGCTTCCTTCTCCTTCTCCTACCCGTCCATTGGGCAACAGTGGCATAGAAATCTCGTCCCTCGCCTGGGGCATGTGGCGCTTCGCCGGGTTGGAACTGTCCGCGGCCCGCGCTGCCATTGATGCTGCGTTTACGGCCGGCATCACCCTGTTTGACACCGCCGATATTTACGGTTTTGGCGAACAAGGTTTTGGCAAGGCCGAAGAATTGCTTGGCCACGTATTTGCGCAAGCCCCTGAATATCGCGACCGCATGGTGCTGGCGACGAAGGGCGGCATCACGCCACCAACGCCCTATGATAGCAGCGCGGAATATCTGACAAAAGCCATTGATGACAGCCTCACCCGTTTGCACACTGACCGCATCGACCTGTGGCAAATTCACCGGCCAGACGTGTTGACCCATCCACAGGAAATCGCCCGCACGATTGAAGACGCGCATAAAGCAGGCAAAATTCGCGCATTTGGCGTGTCCAACTTTACGCAAGCGCAGATTTCGACGCTGGCACAATTTAGCCCAGTTCCCATCGTTTCGACACAACCCGAACTGTCGCCGTTGCGGATCGACACGGTCGAAAATGGCGAGTTGGATCAAGCGATAGCGATGAACCTTGCGGTGATGGCATGGTCGCCTTTGGGTGGTGGCCGCATTGGCGACCCGCAAAATGTGCGTGAGCAAAATGTCGCTGCTGCGCTTTCGGCGGTTGCGGCGGCGCATGGCGTTTCGCGCACGGCGGCGGCCTATAGCTGGATCATGGCGCACCCCGCCCGCCCCATCCCGATTGTCGGTTCACAAAACCCGGCGCGCATAGCCGAAGCCGCTGATGCGTTCAAAATTCAATGGACCCGCGCGGATTGGTACAGCGTCCTTGTGGCCGCAAGAGGAGTGCCGCTGCCATGAACAAGCCTGTCGAAGTGAGCTGGTTCTCCGCGCTTTGCGATGACGACTATGAATTTCTGGGCGTCCCCGACACCAATCTGGCGTCCAGCTGGGAACATTGCCGTAATATCGTTTTGGCTGCCGAAAAAGGTGGGTTTGACAATATCTTGCTGCCATCGGGCTATACCCTTGGCTTAGACACAACTGCCTTCGCCAGCGCAATTGCCGCGCTAACCTCGCGGATCAAATTGCTGATGGCTGTGCGCATTGGTGAAAGCTGGCCGCCCCAGCTTGCGCGGCAGATTGCGACGCTGGATCAAATTTCGGGCGGGCGGTTGAACATCAACATCATCTCGTCGGACTTGCCCGGCGATAAGATGGATTCCGAACCGCGCTATCGCCGTACAGTTGAGGCGATGCAGATATTGAAGACATTGCTAAACGGCGAACATCTGTCGATTGACGGCGAGCATTACAAAATCGACATCGACCCGCCGCGCATGAAAACCGTTAGCGGCAAATGCCCGCCGCTCTATTTTGGCGGTCTGTCACCAGCCGCCAAGGACGCCGCCGCCGAAGGTTGCGACGTGTATCTGATGTGGCCCGAAACGGTGCAGGGTGCCAAGGATTTGGTCGACGACATGACCGCCCGCGCCGCCAAATTCGGTCGCACGCTGAAATATGGTTTCCGCGCGCATGTCATCGTCCGCGAAACCGAAGCAGAGGCGCGCGCTTATGCCAACCGCTTGCTGTCCAAGCTTGATGCTGATCAGGGCGAGGCGATCCGCAACAAATCGCTCGACACCCAAACATTCGGCGTTGCGCATCAGGCCGAATTGCGTGCGCAAGCTGCGGCCAATGATGGTTATTTAGAGGATAATCTGTGGACCGGCATTGGCCGCGCCCGTTCAGGCTGCGGCGCGGCAATCGTTGGCGACCCCGACCAAGTGCTCGCCAAAATTAATGCCTATCGCGAAGTGGGTATCGAGGCGTTCATATTGTCTGGCTACCCGCATATCAACGAATGCGACATGTTCGCGCGTTATGTGTTGCCCAAGTTGGATCATGGGCGGTTGGCGGTAGATTAATCCCCCTCTTTTCTCACTCCGTCATGCTGAACTTGTTTCAGCATCCATCGTGCCACGCAGACCGAAGGGTGCCGAGGCGAAATGGACCCTGAAACAAGTTCAGGGTGACAACAAGGAGGTAAAACCCACTCCCCAAAAACACGGTCGCTCCATCCTGCGCTGGGGCGACGGCAGTTGGGTATTACTCCCCCAATCCCGCCATACGTTCGGCCTGATCCTCGGCAATCAATGCGGCGACGAGTTCGGCTAATCCGCCGCCCTCCAATATTTCAGGCAATTTATGCAGCGTGAGGTTGATCCGATGGTCGGTCACGCGGCCTTGCGGGAAGTTATAGGTGCGGATGCGTTCGGAACGATCGCCGGAGCCAACCATCGCCTTGCGGGCTTCGGCTTCGGCGCCTTGGGCCTCTTCACGTTCTTTTTCATACATTCTGGCGCGCAGGACCTGCATCGCCTGTTCCTTATTCTTGTGCTGGCTGCGTCCATCCTGACACGTCACCACAATACCCGTGGGCAAATGGGTGATGCGCACGGCTGAATCCGTAGTGTTGACATGCTGTCCGCCTGCACCCGACGCACGATACACGTCGATTTTCAGGTCGCGCGCCTCGATCTGGATATCCACTTCCGTCGGCTCAGGCAGAACCGCCACCGTTGCTGCGCTGGTATGAATTCGGCCGCCGCTTTCGGTCACGGGCACGCGCTGCACGCGGTGAACGCCGCTTTCATATTTTAACTTGGCGAACACGCCTGTGCCCTTGATCGCGACGACCACTTCTTTGAACCCACCGACGTCGGAGGTGCTGACCGATATCGGCTCAATCTTCCACCCCTGCCCGGCGGCATAACGTTCATACATACGATAGAGATCGCCCGCGAATAAAGCGGCTTCGTCGCCACCCGTGCCCGCGCGAATTTCGAGCATCGCAGGTCTGTCATCCGCAGAATCGCGGGGCAGCAACGAAATGGCGAGCGATGTTTCCGCGTCCGATAATTGCTGCGTGACAACATCCAGTTCCTCAACCGCCATCGCATGTAAATCAGGGTCGGAGCTATCCTGCGCCATAGCACCAAGCGTTTCGATTTCCGCACGCAAGCGCCGGACTTCGGCGGCAGCCTTGGCCACAGGCTCCAACTCGGCATATTCGCGCGAGGCGGCCACAAAAGCGTCGCCTTCCAACTGCCCCGAAGCCATGCGTGCCTCAAGCTCGGAAAAACGCGATTCAATTTGCGCAATACGGTGCGGGGAGATTTTCACAGGGCCAACCCCAAAATCCAAACATTGTCATTCCCGCGCAAGCGGGAGCCCATGGTCTCATGTTTCCGCGCACGACACGATTTTGGTTCGCACGAAGACGCGAAGACAGGGAGCAACTTCTTTATCTCTTCGTGCCTTTGTGCGAACCATTTTTCCGATAGACGTGATAGGCCCCAGCCTGCGCTGGGGTGACGGCGATAAAATGGCGCATTCCCCCAAACGTCATGCTGAACTTGTTTCAGCATCCATCGTGCCGCACAGACTGAAGGGACGAGAGGCGAAATGGACCCTGAAACAAGTTCAGGGTGACGGATTTGGTTAGTCATTATGGTTCCAACCAGAGAAGGAGAACGCGCTTCCATACTCGTCCCCCATTGCATCTTTAACACGACGTTCGATTTCTTTCTGAAGGCCTAATCCGTGGCCGCCTTCGACGTGCGATAAATGATGCCAACCCATCGGATCGTCGCGGCTTCTGATTATGAAAACAGCATCCACGCCTTGCTTTTTCAGAGCTTCTGAACGTTTTTTGAGATTACCGCGAAAACTTGTTAGGCACCGTATGTTGGCTTTCCTAAGCAATTGCGCAATTCGGATTGCATCTGTTTCAACCATCTCACTGTTAGGAACCACCGCGATCGTAAATTCGCGCTCATTGTTGAAGTCCACCAACATCGCCAACCGCTCAATCCCCGCAGCCCAGCCGACCGCTGGCGTCGCAGGGCCACCGAGATTCTCAATCAAGCCATCATAACGCCCGCCGCCCAGCACAGTGCCCTGCGCACCCAACCGGTCGGTCACAAATTCAAACGCGGTGTGGCGGTAATAATCGAGGCCGCGCACCAACGCCGCGTTGCGGGTCCATGCCACACCAGCGGCATCAAGGCCCGCTGTGACGGCGCCGAAGAAATCCTGCGCTTCGCCCGATAGATAATCGTCAATGACGGGGGCGGCATCGGCAACTGGTCGGTCCTTGGGGTCTTTACTGTCCAAGATACGCAAAGGGTTTTTCTCCAGCCGCGCTAGGCTGTCTTCGGACAATGCGCCCTTATGGTCGTTGAAATAGCCAACCAACGCGGCACGCCATGCGTCGCGGCTGGGCGTGTCACCCAGCGTATTCAACTGCAACGTTACGCCGTCATTGATGCCCAATTCCTTCAACAACTGGTCCGCCATGACGAGCAATTCGACATCCGCGGCTGGCTCTGCCGCGCCAATGATTTCGGCATCGATTTGGTGAAATTGCCGATAGCGGCCCTTTTGCGGGCGTTCGTAGCGGAACAATGGCCCATGCACCGACAGCTTCATCGGTGCAAATTGTTTCCAGCCATTGGTCAGATAGGCACGTGCAATCCCCGCCGTGAATTCGGGCCGAAGCGTGATGGAATCGCCGCCGCGGTCTTCAAACGTATACATTTCTTTCGATACGACATCGGTCGCCTCACCCAAGCTACGCGAAAACACGGCTGTTGGTTCCATGACGGGCAGTTGCAGGCCCTTAAATCCATACAGCCTGCGCACGCGTTCAAAGGTCGCGACCACATAAGCGAAGCGTTCCTCGGTCTCACCGAACATGTCTTGTGTGCCGCGCACGGCTTGGGGTGTCTGTATCTTTGCCATAATAAAGCGCCCTAGCGGCTAATTGCTGTGAGTGGAATAGGGCTGGACGCAACGCGGCGCGTTCGCCAAAGTTAGCGTTATGAATCCATACATATTTTCGCGCACACTTGCCGCATTCGCCCTTTCCGCCAGCCTCATTTCGGCAGCATCCGCGCAAAATAGCGCGCCGCAGCCCGTTCCGATTGTCTCAACGATTCCCGAGCCGCAGGACCGCCCATTGCCAGCGCCAATGATATTGCAGGTGGACGCAACTGACATTGATCGCGCCATTTTCCGCGTGCAGCAAACCATAAATGTGGAAACGGGCAAACCGCTCATCTTACTCTATCCACAATGGCTACCCGGCAAGCACGGGCCGCGCGGTGCCTTGTCCGAAATGACGGGCCTCATGATCCGCTCTGGCGGCAAGACGCTGCGTTGGACGCGCGATCCGGTGCAGGTATATGCATTTCACGTCGATGTGTCGCAAGGAACCACCTCGGTTGACGTTGAATTTCAATTCACATCACCCATCCGCGAAAGCGAAGGCCGGATCGTTGTCACGCCCAATATGATGAACGTGCAATGGGAACAGGTCGCCTTATATCCCGCAGGACATTTTACCCGCGCCATTCAGGTGCAACCATCAATCACCCTGCCGGAGGGGTGGACGGGCGTTGCCGCGCTTGATGGCGCCAAGATAACGGGCAACCGCATTGATTATGGCATCACCAGCTTCGAAACCTTGGTCGACAGCTCGATGTTCGCTGGCCCGCATTATAAAAAATGGGATCTGGGGCATAATGTCACGCTGAACGTCTGGGCAGATGACGCGAAGTATCTCGCGGCAAAGCCAGAGCAGATTGCGGCGCACCGCGCCTTGGTTGATGAATCTTTATTGTTATTCGGGTCAAAGCATTTTGACCGATATGAATTTCTGCTTGGCCTGACCGAAGAGCTGGGCGGTATTGGCCTTGAACATCACCGCAGTTCGGAAAATACGCGCGAAACCGATTATTTCACTGAATGGGATGATAATATGTCCGAACGCGGTCTTTTGCCGCACGAATTCGTACATAGTTGGAATGGCAAGTTCCGCCGCCCTGCAACAATGTGGACACCCGATTATGCCACGCCCATGCGCGACAACTTGCTTTGGGTATATGAGGGTCAGACGAGTTTTTGGGACTTGGTGCTTGGGGCCCGCGCAGGACTTCAGTCCAAGGAAATGGTCCTTGCAGAATGGGCCAAATATGCCGGATTTTATGCGGAACAGCCGGGCCGTATTTGGCGTTCGGTTGAAGACACAACGCACGATCCGATCTTCGGCGCCCGCAAGCCAAAACCCTTTGCCAGCCAAGCGCGTGGCGAAGATTATTATAACGAAAGCTCGCTTATCTGGCTCGACGCCGACATGACTATCCGCACATTGTCCAAAGGAACCAAATCGCTGGATGATTTTGCCAAAGCCTTTTTCGGGGTGCGTGATGCCGATTGGGGCGTGCTGACCTATGATTTTGACGCGATCGTGCGCACCTTGAATGCCGTGCAGCCTTATGACTGGGCCAAGTTCCTCGACACGAAATTGCGCCAGCCAGGCCAACCCGCGCCGCTGGCGGGCATCGAAAAGGGCGGATATAAGCTCGTTTGGAAAGAGGAGCCCAATATATTCGACAAGGAGTTGATGAAAGAGGGCAATAACTTCAACCTTACCCACTCGCTGGGGATAAGCTTGAACAAGGATGCCAGTGTTACCTCGGTTTTATGGGAGAGCCCTGCGTTTAAGGCGAATATCGTCAATGGTACCAAAATCATTGCGGTTAATGGCTATGCGTATTCAAAAGACGGTCTGGCCACCGCAATTAAGGCAGCAAAGGACGGAAAAACCCCAATCCGGCTCATCGTCGAGCGCAACAAACGTTTTGAACAAATAGACATCGCCTATTCGGGCGGTTTACGCTATCCGCACCTCGAAGTCACAGGCCAAGGCAAGACGGCGATGGATCATCTGCTCAGCCCGCGACGGAACAAGCAATAATAACGTGAAAGCATTCTCCCATGCGTATTGACCTCATCCCTGCGGGCGACAATGTACCCGAAAACCTCAACGTCCTGATCGAAGTGCCCATTGGCGGCGAGCCCGTTAAATATGAATTCGACAAGGCATCAGGCGCTTTATTCGTCGACCGCTTCCTGCACACGCCCATGCGCTATCCAGCCAATTATGGCTTTGTACCGCACACTTTAGGCGAAGATGGAGATCCTTTGGATGCGCTGGTCGTAGCCCGCTCCCCCATCATTGCAGGCGCGGTTGTTAAATGCCGCCCGATTGGGGTGTTAATGATGGAAGACGACAAGGGCGGCGACGAAAAATTGCTATGCGTTCCAGTCAACGAAACCTTCCCTTATTATTCCGACGTCGTGACCTACAAGGATATGCCGCCTATTGTCCTGCAACAGATCGAGCATTTCTTCACCCATTACAAAGACCTGGAGCCTGGGAAATGGGCCAAGCTGAATGGCTGGGGTGATGAAACGGACGCAAAACGCATCATTATAGAATGCGTTGAACGTGCGAAGGAACAAGGTGTATGAAACGGATTGCGTTGGTCGGCATAGCGTTACTGACGCTTTCGGCCTGCGCAACCCCCGAAACCCGCGTCCGCACGGCCTTGATGAATGCGGGGCTATCGAAACCGATTGCCGCGTGCATGGCCGACCGGATGGTCGACCGGCTTTCGCTTATTCAGCTGAACAAGTTGAACGGTCTGAAGAAACTGCGCGGGCAAGATATGCGTAAGGTGACCGTGGAGGAATTTTTGCGGCGCACCCGTGCGCTGCAAGACCCTGAAATATTGGGTGTCACAACGTCCTCTGGACTAATCTGCGCGGTGAAGGCTTAGGGCCAGCTGACCCTAACCCTCACCGCGGATTTAGCTGAAGGCCTTTAGTAGCATCGATAGCCAATTTTTGTCCGCTGCGACAGGCGCAGGCGAAGCGAAGTCCCCGCATTCCAAACATCTCGCCTGAACGCCCTTCACGCCCGTCAGCATGTCGAGGTCAGTTGCGACGCGTTGCATGAACAGACTTTGCTGCCATGCGGCATGGGCAAATATATCCATCGGTGCGTTTGCTTGTGCCTGCTTCGGCATCAAGCCCTGAAGCAGCGTATCGGTAAAGCTGGTGGGCGGTTCGATATACACCGCATGCCAACCATCCGGCTTTAACCCCGCCCGCTTTGCCGCCTCCGCCAGAGCATCATTCATATTGCCTGACCGATCAACCAAGCCAAGCTGACGCGCTGTGCCACCGGCCCACACACGACCTTGTGCCACGGCGTCCACCTGCTCCGGTGTCTTTTTGCGCGCTGTGGCAACACGGGTCAGAAACTGGCGATAGCCATTTTCAATCGCGCTTTGTGCCACGCGGTCAAATTCGGGGCTGAAGCCATTTAGGACATCAGGCTCACCTGACAAAGGCGTCGTCTTGACCCCGTCGGCATTCACACCGATTTTCGCAAGGCCCGCCTCGGCGCTTGGGATGACCCCAAAAATACCGATAGAGCCCGTGATCGTTGAAGGGTCCGCAAATATCACATCGGCGGGCAACGAAACCCAATAGCCACCGCTGGCCGCCAGATTGGCCATGGACACGATTACCGGAATATCCTTGGCCTTAGCCGCGGCAATCGCGAGGCGGATTTTTTCCGACGCCATCACTGAGCCACCGGGCGAATCCACGCGCACGACAAGTGCCTTCAAATCCTTGGTATCAAGCGCCTCATAAATCAACTTGCTGATGGTATCGCCAGCAGCTGAACCGGGGTCGCCCTCACCATCGACGATGGTTCCCGCGACCATCACAACGCCAATCTGCTCTCCAGCCGATGGCGCGCCATAACTGGCTAGCAGCGCGTCCATATGTGTATGGGCAAAGCCGCCGGTCGTTTTCTTTTCATCCGCGCCCACTTTACTGGCGATGAATTTTCCGAAGGCAATTTTATCGCCCAATTTGTCGACCAATTTTGTCGATAGCGCCAACTGGCCAAGGTCGCCCTTTGCCCCTTCAACCGCATTAGCAGGATTGGTCAGCAGTTGATCCAATTGCGCTTGAGGACGAGCTTTGGCGACGTCGGCTTTCCATTGGCCCCACACCTCATCATACACGCCCTTGATCGCCATTTTCGATTCAGGCGACTGGTCAGACCGCATAAAGGGTTCGACGGCGCTTTTGAACGTGCCCACGCGATAGATATTGGCCTTTACCCCCAATTGGTCGAGCAATCCCTTATAATAAGGCTGCGATCCCCCTGGGCCTGCCAATA
>NZ_JBIIBA010000055.1:0-3981 GCF_044239665.1 Sphingorhabdus sp. | reverse complement strand
CCAGCCCCTCGGTCACGATCACATGCGCCATCGCGGTCAGCACGGCAACATTGGTGCCGGGGCGTAAGGGCAAATGATGCTGCGCCTCAATATGCGGCGAACGGACAATATCGGTGCGGCGTGGATCAATGACGATCAGCTTCGCGCCGGGGCGGCCGTCTTGTCCACGCAAACGGCGTTTCATTCGGCTGGCGAAAACGGGGTGACCGTCGGTGGGGTTTGCACCAATGATCAAGATGACATCGCTGTCTTCGACGCTATCGAAATCCTGCGTTCCGGCGCTGGTACCAAAAGTGGTTTTCAGGCCATATCCGGTTGGTGAATGACAGACGCGCGCGCAAGTATCGACGTTGTTATTGCCAAAGCCAGCGCGCACAAGTTTTTGCACAAGGAAGGTTTCTTCATTGGTGCAGCGGCTTGACGTGATGCCGCCAAGGGCATTGCGGCCATAAGTATCGCTAATCCGCTTCAATTCGGACGCGGTATAGGCAAAGGCCTCGTCCCATTCGACCTCGCGCCACGGGTCACTGATCGACTTGCGGATCATAGGCTTCAGGATGCGTTCCTGATGCTGGGCATAACCCCAGGCAAAGCGGCCCTTGACACAGCTATGGCCGCGATTGGCTTTGCCGTCTTTATACGGAACCATGCGGACCAATTGCTCACCGCGCATTTCGGCGCGGAAGGTGCAGCCGACACCGCAATAAGCGCAGGTCGTAACAACACTACGTTCGGGTGTGCCGACCTCGACAACTTTTTTCTCGACCAACGTCGCCGTGGGGCAGGCTTGCACACAGGCACCACATGAAACGCATTCTGAACCCATGAAATTGTCGCTGGCAAACCCTGCGGATATCTTTGAATCCCATCCTCTGCCTTCCATGGTGAGTGCAAGCGTACCTTGCACTTCGTCACAGGCGCGGATGCAACGCGAGCAGGCAATGCACTTACTGGGATCGAAATCGAAATAAGGGTTGGAGTGATCTTTTTCTTGCCCCAGATGCGTCTCCTGCACATCATAACGCACATCGCGCAAGCCAACGGCCCCTGCCTGATCCTGCAATTCGCAATCGCCATTGGCGGCGCATGTCAGGCAATCGAGCGGATGGTCGGAAATATATAGCTCCATCACGCCCTTGCGCAATTTCGCCAGTTGCGGGGTCTGCGTGCGCACAACCATGCCCGGTTCAACCGGTGTTGTGCAGCTGGCGGGCGTGCCCCTGCGGCCGTCAATTTCAACGAGGCACAGGCGGCATGAGCCATAGCTTTTGACGCTGTCGGTTGCGCATAATTTGGGTATGGAGGTGCCTTGTTCGGCCGCTGCGCGCATGACGCTGGTGCCAGCAGGGACAGTGACATCACGCCCGTCAATGGTCAGCGACACCGCCTCGTCCGAGCGACTTTCCGGCGTTCCGAAATCTTTTTGCGGCTGGTATGTCATGTCTCTACCTACCTTATACTTATTTGCGATTGTTGCGCAGCATATTGCGCAAGTTCCAAAGGCGTGTTCAAATTGTGAAAAGCATCTGAGGATGCGACGGCCTGCGCGCCACTAAATGTGATCCAGCGTCGCATCGAAAGATCGTCGTGATCGCGCAAATGTCTGTCAAGAAGAGGCGCAAGCGCAACAGGCCACACGCCGAACAGATAATGCCCGCCGATATAGACGGCACGTCCATCGGCCATATTGCGCGGCAATTCCGGTACAGGGACGACGTCGCAACCCGCAGTCAGTATTTCGTCAAAGCCGTTTTGCAGCGCATATTGAAAAGCAGCATTCAGGCCACCCAATGGCCCCATATCGGCAAAGGGGGTGTCTTCAACCCAATCCATTCCCGGCCATGCACGCCCGACGACAATGAGCTTATCAACCTGTTCGCGCAGCCCATCGGCCACATGTTCGATCAACGGGCGACCGTTCAATACCGCAGCAGCCTTGTCACTGCCAAAGCGGGTTGCCTTGCCTCCGGCAATGATGGCGCCCAGCCTTTTCAACGGAAATCCTCCGGAAAATGCTTGATAGCGCTCATGACCGGATAAGGGGTGAAGCCACCCAAAGCGCAGAGCGACCCAAATTTCATGGTTTCGGACAGGTCAGCAATCAGCGCGAGATTCGCCTCAACATTTTTACCTGCAATAATCTGGTCAATCGTCTCGACACCGCGTGTGCTGCCCAAGCGGCAAGGCGTACATTTTCCGCAGCTTTCAATGGCACAAAATTCCATCGCAAAGCGCGCCATTTGCGCCATGTCGACCGTGTCGTCGAACACAGTGATGCCCGCATGGCCAACCAGCGCGTCTGCAGCTGCAAAGGCCTCATAATCGAGCGGGAGATGAAATTGCGCAGGCGGCAAATAAGCGCCCAATGGTCCGCCAACTTGCACACAGCGCACCGGACGGCCACTCGCTGTGCCGCCGCCAATATCATTGACCAATTCGCCCAGCGTGATGCCAAAGGCGACTTCGTAAAGGCCGCCATGCTTTACGTTGCCTGCAATCTGGATGGGCATCGTGCCTTTGGATCGGCCCGCACCATATGCGGCATAAGCGTCCCCGCCATGCGTCAATATCCATGGCACAGCGGCAAGCGTCAGCACATTGTTAACGATGGTGGGTTTACCAAACAGCCCTTCCAACGCGGGCAGTGGCGGCTTGGCCCGTACTTCGCCTCTTTTGCCCTCAAGGCTGTTGAGCAGCGATGTTTCCTCGCCACAGACATAGGCGCCTGCGCCGACGCGGACTTCGACGACAAATGGCGCAATTAAATGGGCCGAAAACTTGATAGCCGCTTCCATCTTGGCGATGGCATGCGGATATTCGGAGCGGATATACACATAGCCCTTGCTTGCCCCGACCGCGAAGCCGGCAATCGCCATGCCCTCAATCAGCATGAAGGGATCGCCCTCCATCACCATACGGTCGGCAAAAGTCGCGCTATCGCCTTCGTCGGCATTACAGACGATGTATTTTTGGTCCGCATCCGCACGCGCGACGGTTTGCCATTTTATGCCTGCAGGGAAACCTGCGCCGCCGCGACCGCGAAGCCCCGACGCCATAACCGTATCGATGGTCGCTTGGGCACCCATTTCACGCGCTTTTGCAAGGCCAAGCCAACCTTGCGATGCGTAATAATCGTCCAATGAAAGCGGGCGGGTTTTGCCCGCGCGCGAAAAAGTAAGGCGGGTTTGCTGCGCGATAAAAGGATGGTCCTCAATGCGACCCAAGGACGAAGCTTTACCGTTGATTATATCCGCAACCTGATCGGCTGACACCGGACCATAACCGACGCCATCGATATCCACCAATGGTTCCAGCCATTGCATACCCCAGCTAGAAACGCGCTCGACGGCAACGCCCGCTGCCATGAACGCAGCCGCAACCGCGTCCGCGCCGCAAGCGATCGCCACCGCATCGTCAGATATCCGGACGGTCACATGGCCTCCAATAATGTTTTGAACTTAGCACTGTCCAAACGGGCATGGACTGTGTCGCCAACCATTGCAGATGGACCAACCGCGCATAATCCAAGGCAATAAATCGCCTCCACTTTTATGCGGCTTTGGCTATCGGCGATGGGGACCAATGCCTCTACGCCCCGTGCTTTGCAGGCTTCGGCCCGGCACAATTTCAAAACGGGCCGGGCTTCTGCTTCTTTGCGGAAATCATGATAGAAGCTGACGACGCCATAAACTTCGGCGCGGGTCAGGTTTAGGGCGCTGGCAATTTCGCGCATTGCATCCTCGCTGATATAGCCGAACAGCTTTTGCACATCGTGCAAGATGGGCAGGAGCGGACCTTCTCTGCCCTTATGTTCGGCCAAAATGTCAGCGATGGACGCCATTTAGAAAACCACTACGCTGCGGATGCTTGTTCCCGCATGCATTAATTCGAACGCTTTGTTGATCTCTTCCAGACCCATGACATGGGTGATCATGGGGTCAATCTCGATCTTGCCGGTCATATACATGTCGACAATCTTGG
>NZ_JBIIBA010000054.1:0-4075 GCF_044239665.1 Sphingorhabdus sp. | reverse complement strand
GCGCTCCGTGATCTGGGCCACCGCATCCCGCTTGAACTCATCGCTGAAATTTACCTTGCTCATCTTCGTCTCCTTACCTCAAATTTAGGGAAGAAGGCGTCCAGAAATCTAGGGGCTATTCAAAATGCAAAATTGCAGCGCACTGCATCCCATGCCATCTCGTTTTTCGAGATCACGAAAAAAAGCAGGAGTATCTTCGAAAGGCATGGCTGGGTGGTGTCGAACAAGACGCACCTTACTTATGGAGGGCAGAACTGCCTCCAAACCAC
The DNA here is from genome assembly GCF_044239665.1 of Sphingorhabdus sp. Lineage (GTDB taxonomy): Bacteria > Pseudomonadota > Alphaproteobacteria > Sphingomonadales > Sphingomonadaceae > Sphingorhabdus_B. The sequence continues at coordinate 3,806 of NZ_JBIIBA010000054.1, read as the reverse complement.
CCTTGTAAACGGCTGGATTATCGCCAACACGCCATCCCATCAACTTGGCAGCATTAAGCACAGCTTCAATCCGCATTCTCACGCGGCTGGCTGTCTCGCTCTTCGTGCTCCATATGGGCCGGAGAATATCAACCAAATGCTCTGCTGCTACATCTGAAACTGGTATCTCGCCTATTACGGGGTAAGCATAGGTAGCGAGTGTGTTGGCCCACTGCTGGGCGTGCTTGGCGTTTTTCCAACTAGGGGCTCGGCTCTCAATGAAGTGCTCCGCTGCTTTACGAAAGGTCGTCTCCGTTCGCTTGCTAGCTAGCAGCGTTTGTTTTCGAAACGCGTGCAGAGCTTCTTTTGCTGCTCTTCGCTCATCGAGCGGATCGATGCCGCTAGCAATCTTTGCCTTAAGTTGTGCTGCCTCTGCCCTAGCATTGACGGGTTCGAGCACGTTAAGTGAACCAAGTCCCATTTCTCTGCGCTTTCCATTAAGCTGATATCGGAAAACCCAGCTTTTAGTACCACCTGACTTTACGGAGAGGTACAGACCATTGCCGTCAGAATGCACCCCCAATTTAGCGTTTTTGATTTCAAGTGCCGTAAGCCCCATTATGTGTTCCACCATTTGTTCCACCACATTCATGGTTGCTTTGGGAGAATTCACAAAAGCAGCCAAACACGGCTGGAGACATAATTCCCCAGAAAACTAGGGAATTCAAGCTACAAAGTGAATAAACAGAGTTGCCTACAAACAGAAAATTGGCGGAGAGATAGGGATTCGAACCCTAGGTACCGTCACCGGCACGCCGCATTTCGAGTGCGGTGCTTTCGACCACTCAGCCATCTCTCCGCAATTCATAGGGACTGGTCATTGCCGTAAAAACGGCGCATCCATATGACAGAGCGGGGCCATTAACTGAAGTTTTTCGCTTTGCCAAGCCACAAGGTTGATTTGTACGCCAGAAGATATGATAATGAAGCTATGAATGAACAAACACTCCCTCCAGAGATTGTGGAAACGGCGTTTTCCATCGGTGATGTCGTACGCCACCGCATATTTGATTTTCGAGGCGTTGTGTTCGACATTGACCCTGTTTTTGCCAATAGCGAGGAATGGTATCAATCGATACCGGAGCAGGTACGGCCGTCAAAAGACCAACCATTTTACCATCTGTTCGCCGAAAATGCAGAGAGCAGCTATATCGCTTATGTGAGCCAACAGAATTTACTTGCCGACCATCAGCAAGGTCCAATTAACCATCCGGGTATTAATGCGGTTTTTGAAGGGTGGAATGGCGACCAGTATCAATTGAAGCGGCTCATGCGTCAGTAGATCTTTCAGGCAGAATGACTGCCTGCGGCGGCCCCTTTCCTTCCAAATCTCTGCCATTTTGACGCCGCGAAGGTGCGTTTTATGCGTTCACGGCTTAGTTTGCATCCCCCAGAATCCAGTCGACGCCTGCGTCAGCATGAATTTCGGTACTATCATAAATAGGCAGGACATTGGCTTTGGTGTCGACCAACATGCTTAATTCGGTGCAACCCAGTACAACCGCTTTGATGCCTTCTTGATCAATTTCGGTGATGATGGTTTTCAACGTCCGTTCGGAATCGCGCTTCACCACGCCGCGCATCAGTTCATCGTAGATGATGCGTTCTAGATCTTTCACATCATCCATTTCGGCGGGCAACAAGGAAACACCATGCTTCACTAGGCGCTGACGATACCAGTTTTCGGTCATGACATTTGCGGTGCCCAGCAACGCGGCAGACGCAACGGCATCGGCCTGCATTTTCGCACCAACCGCGTCGGCAATGTGGATAAGCGGGATCGCTACAGACCCGGCCACCTCATCAAACACTTTATGCATGCTATTGGCGCAAATGAGCAAGGCGGTGGCGCCAGCTTGTTCCAGACGGCGCGCAGACGCGATCAGCACTTCTGCAACATGTGCCCAGTCTTGCGGCGTACTGGCCTTGCCAACGTCGCAGAAATTGAGGCTCTCGATCAGCAACGGCGCATTGCATGTACCATTGGTGCGGCGCAGGACCTGTGTATTGATACGCGCGTAATATAGCTCGGTGGAATACCAGCTTAAACCACCGATCAGTCCGAGTTTACGCATGTTCAACTTCCCCCAACAGCCGTCGTCCCAGCAAAGGCTGGGCACCATCAGGCCTGTCATTCATACCGCAAGCCATGCCGCCCCAGCTTCTGCTGGAGCGACGCGTGGTTCATTCTGGCTTAGTGCTGCAATGCCTTGACGATGTCCTCACACATCTTCTTCGCATCGGCGAGAAGCATCATCGTTTGATCCATGTAAAACACGTCATTGTCGACGCCCGCATAGCCAACACCGCCCATGGAACGTTTGACGAAGAACACGGTCTTTGCCTTGTCTACATCGAACACGGGCATGCCATAAATGGGCGAAGTCTTGTCGGTTTTCGCCGCAGGGTTCACCACGTCATTGGCACCAATGATAAACGCGACATCGGCTTGCGCAAATTCGCTGTTGATATCCTCAAGCTCGAACACTTCGTCATAAGGCACTGATGCCTCAGCCAACAGAACGTTCATATGGCCGGGCATACGTCCGGCGACAGGGTGGATGGCGTATTTTACGCTTACGCCCTGTTTCTTCAGAACATCTGCCATTTCGCGCAAGATATGCTGCGCCTGCGCAACCGCCATGCCGTAACCGGGCACGATGATAACGCTTTCGGCCTGTTGCATCATATAGGCCGCATCTTCGGCAGAGCCGCGCTTCCATGGACGCTGCTCCTTGGCTTCGCCGCTGGAGACAGCAGCCTCCGCACCAAAGCCGCCAGCGATAACGCTAATGAAGCTGCGGTTCATGGCCTTGCACATGATGTAGGACAGGATCGCTCCCGACGAGCCCACCAATGCGCCGGTGATGATCATCGCCGTGTTATGCAGCGTGAAGCCCATGGCGGCAGCGGCCCAACCGGAATAGCTGTTCAGCATCGACACCACGACGGGCATGTCCGCACCGCCGATGGGAATGATCAACAAAAAGCCAATGAGGAAAGCCAGCGCGGTAATGGTCCAGAAAATCCACGGGCTTTGGTCAACGGTGAAGTAGCCGATAAGACCAAGGATTGCCGCCAAAGTGCCCAAGTTAATGACATGGCGCAATGGCAAAAGTATGGGCGCGCCCGACATTTTGCCCGCCAGCTTTAAGAAAGCGATGACGGAACCTGAAAAGGTGATCGCGCCAATCGCGATGCCCAAGCCCATTTCAACCCGACTGACGGGGTTGATCTGGCCGTCTTCACCGACGATGCCAAAGGCACCGGGGTTAAGAAACGCTGCGGCTGCGACCAAAACGGCGGCCATACCCACCAAAGAGTGGAATGCAGCGACAAGCTGCGGCATGTCGGTCATGGCAATCTTGCGTGCCGTAACCCAGCCAATGCCGCCGCCAATGGCGATAGCGCCCAATATCTCAGGCAGTGAGGCAACGTCATGCGTAACTAAGGTCGTGACGACCGCAATCAACATACCGGCCATGCCAAAGCGGTTACCCTGTTGCGATGTGGCAGGCGAAGACAGTCCGCGTAATGCCAGTATGAAAAACACACCCGAAATCAAATAAGCGAGCATGACCCAAGCGGGAGGAGCAACATGTTCCAACTTAACGCTCCTTTTTCTTATACATGGCCAGCATGCGGGCCGTTACCGCAAAGCCGCCGAAGATATTGACGCTGGCCAATGCCACGGCGATCAAACCAAGCCACTTAGCGGTCGGTGATCCCCCTGCTGCTGCGGCGATTAACGCGCCGACGATGATGAC
>NZ_JBIIBA010000014.1:0-52920 GCF_044239665.1 Sphingorhabdus sp. | reverse complement strand
CCTTCGGGTCATTCTGTCGCTGACCGCCCAGCCAACGACACGGCGGCTGTGTAGATCAAGAACAACAGCGAGGTAGAGCCAACCCTCGGCAGTCCATATATAGGTGATGTCGCCTGCCCATTTTTGGCTGGGAGCAGCGGCAACAAAATCACCGTCAAGCCAGTTCGCCGCAATGCCAAGACGATGATTACTGTTGGTGGTGACCTTGTGCTTGCGAGTGCGAACTGGGCTTGGCTTTATGATCCCCCGGATCATAAGTTACCTGCGCTCCCGTTGATCCGCATTAAACGACCAACACGGCGCTCGCCTACAACGAGCCCTGCCTCGTTACCGCCCTCGATCACACTCTTTGTAGAACGTGAAATCAGCGCTTTCGAACGTGCCGTCCCGGCGCTTGGAATGGTCAAACAGGGGGATATTCGGTTCGATTGGGCTCACAGCTGCTTAAGCAGAGCGTTCTTCTCTTCCTTCAAGCTCGTGACAACATCAACAAAGACATTCACAATACACTCGACAATGACCCTGAAATGTTTTTTCGCATATAAAAATAGCGTTACAGTTTCGGCAGGAGAGGTCACTACTGCAATAGTGGCAGGCATCCCGGTCATCACGGGAGTCAAAAACCTTCAAATCGTCAGCGGAGGACAAACAACGGCGGCTGGCAGCTCTTGTGGGCCTTCGCGTTGCGTCTGCTTGGCTGACGAAGTTCGGCCGCAAAGATATTTTCGTTGTCGAGCTGCTTGACCGCGGACAAACTAGTTTTGGCAGACCAGTTTTACCTTTCTCAACATCATTACCTGGGGGTGCTCGACGGTGATCGGGGGCAAGCTCGGCGTCGACCGCGCTGTGGGCGAGACGAGATATTTTAAAATCGGTCAATGTCAGCACTTCGCGACCATCAGGCTGACAATGTCTTTCGCAAAAGCCATGACGTCTTTACCTGTCGCCTTATTTTCCTCCGAAGACATGGCGAGATCGAAGGCGGCCTGGTCGGCAAACGCCATTTCGACAATCATAAAGGGTTGGTCTGCGCCGAAGAGGTGCTTTTCAACCCGGTTGACCGTGAGCGACTTAAGGCCAGGCACTTCTTTGACGAGTGGCGAATGCACATTTTCATAATGCATATTGAACGCCGCTTCGTCTTCGGGTTTGCGATATATTGCGATCAGTTTTACAGTCATTTCGATTATTTCCTTTTGCTATCGCCGGTCAAATACGTGAACGGCTTTTCCTGTCGACCGAGCTATTGTTTCGGGACCAACGACCTCGACGGCTGTTGTTATCCCGACGGTTGTTTTCAATATATTCGCGAGTTCTGCGCCAATGGCTTCGCCTTCGCCCCGGCTCAGATAGCCCCGAGATTCGACTTTGATCAAAACCTCGTCGAGGCGGTTCGGACGCGTCAATTCGATTTCATAATGTCCGGTCAATGCGACGCATTTGAGTATCTGTTCTTCGATCTGGCTAGGAAACACGTTGACGCCACGAACGATCATCATATCATCAGACCGTCCAGCAATCCTCGCCATTCTGCGCATCGCGCCGTGGGTGCTGGGTAGCAAGCGCGTCAGGTCACGCGTGCGATAGCGGATGATCGGCATCGCCTGTTTCGTCAGCGATGTCAAAACCAGCTCGCCCTCTTCACCGTCAGTCAGTACTTTGCCGGTCTCGGGATTGACGATCTCTGGGTAGAAATGATCTTCCCAGATCGTGAGCCCATCCTGGCTATCGGCGTATTCCTGCGCGACACCCGGCCCTATCACTTCGGACAGGCCGTAAATATCCACCGCCGTGATATTGAAAATCGCCTCGATTTCAGAGCGCATCGCTTCGGTCCACGGCTCTGCACCAAAAATTCCAATGCGCAGAGATGTCGATGCAGGGTCGATACCTGCCGCACGCAATCCGTCGGCCAGGGCCAGCATATAGCTTGGCGTGACCATGATTATTTCGGGAGCGAAATCGGTGATGAGTTGCACTTGTTTTTCGGTTTGGCCGCCCGACATCGGAATCACGGTGCAGCCCAGTTCTTCCGCACCATAATGTGCACCCAAACCGCCTGTGAACAGTCCATAGCCGTAAGCGACGTGGACCTTCATTCCAGGCCTTCCACCTGCCACATATATCGAACGCGCAACAAGCTGCGCCCAAGTCGAAATATCATCGCGCGTGTAGCCAGCCACGCAGGGCTTCCCGGTGGTTCCCGAAGACGCATGGAGCCTGGCAATCTGCTCCGCGGGCACAGCGAAGAAACCGAAAGGGTAATTGTCGCGCAAGTCGGCCTTTGTAGTAAAAGGAAAGGTTGCGAGATCGTCGAGCGTAGCAATGTCGTTAGGATGGACGCCAGCTTTATCGAGCTTCGTCCTATATGCGGGGTTACCAGCATAGGCATGGGCGATCGAGGTCCGCAGGCGGTCCAACTGTAATATCTTGAGTGCAGAACCGTCAAGCTCAGTGCCGTCAAGACAGGTAGGTAGCGTTCTCATACTATGGCGTGTTCATGGTCAGCAAATCATAGGTTGCAACCACATCGTCGCCCTGATTGGTGACCAGCACCGACCAGCGCACTTCTCCCATTTCAGCATTGCGCAGCGATTTTGACTTTGCCGTCAGTGCAACTTTCATGCTGTCACCCGGTTTGAGCGGCTTCACGAAACGAAGCCGCTCCAGTCCGAAATTTGCGAGCACGGGACCAGGTGCTGGATCAACAAACAGACCAGCTGCAAAGGACAGGATCAGATAGCCATGCGCGACGCGGCCGCCGAAAATCGGGCTAGCAGCAGCAGCGACCTCGTCCATATGCGCGTAAAATGTATCGCCCGTGAAATGCGCGAAATGCTCAATGTCCTCCAGTGTTACCGTACGCCAGGCGCTATTGAACGTATAGCCGATTTCAAGTTCGCTCATTTTCTTGCGGAAAGGGTGGACGTCGCCTGTGGTTTGCGTAGTCCCAGGCAGATACTCGCCAATAATCGCCGCAAGCATGTCGGGCGTACCCTGTAGCGCAGAACGCTGCATTGCATGCTTGACCGCTCGCACGCCGCCCTGCTCTTCGCCACCGCCTGCACGTCCTGGTCCGCCATGGACTAAGACAGGAAGCGGCGTGCCATGGCCGGTCGATTCCTTCGCGCAGTCGCGATTTATGAAAACCATACGGCCGTGGAACGACCCCGCTCCCGAAACAATCTGCCGAACAACATCATTATCATGGCTGACCACAGACAGGGCAAGCGAGCCCTGTCCAAAGTTGGCAAGCGCGATAGCATCGTCGACATCCTTGTAAGGCATTAGCGTCGCTACCGGTCCAAACGCCTCCATTTCATGGATCGCGCTTGCCTTCCAAGGATCATCGGCGCGAAGTAGCAAGGGCGAAAGAAATGCACCCTTGTCTAGCCCGTCCCCCTTAAAGTTGGCCTCGTCGAGCGAACCAAAGACAATATCGGCAACTTTGGCTTGGAGCGCGACTTTTCCTAAAACGTCGGCGCGCTGACCCCGGCTGACGAGCGCGCCCATGCGTACATCGTCGCGGCGAGGGTCGCCGACGATGGTCGCTGCAAGTCGCCGTGAAAGAGCATCCTGCACCTCGTCCATACGATCTGCAGGAACAAGCGCGCGGCGGATAGCCGTACATTTTTGTCCAGCCTTTACCGTCATTTCCTTAGCGACTTCCTTGACAAACAGGTCGAATTCTGGCGTCCCTCCCATTGCATCCGGTCCGAGTATACTGGCGTTCAAGCTATCCCGCTCGGCGTTAAACAGCACTGCCTCGCGCGCGATAGCTGGATGTTGTTGTAGCTTTTCCGAGGTGGCGGCCGAACCGGTAAACGCGACCGAATCCTGTCCGGTCAGATGGTCGAGCAAATCACCCGTTGATCCTGAAATCAGTTGTAGTGCGCCATCAGGCAGTAAACCCGTTGCCAGCATAATCCTCACTGCGGCCTCGGCAATATAGCCCGTTTGCTGCGCAGGTTTAACAATGACCGGTAGCCCAGCAATAAGGGAGGGCCCGATCTTCTCAAGCATTCCCCATATAGGAAAATTGTAGGCATTGATGTGAACAGCGACGCCCTGTTTTGAACTATAAATATGCAATCCGGCAAAGCTTCCGGACTTACTCAACGGCTCAAACTCTCCATCGATTATTATATTCGAATTCGGCAGCTCGCGCTTTGCCTTGTTCGATGCGGAGAACAATGTCCCCGCCCCGCCCTCGATATCTATCCAACTGTCGGCCCGAGTTGCTCCCGTGTCGAATGACATTTCATAGAGTTTTTCCTTGTGTTCGCCAATCGCCTGCCCAAGCGCCTTGACGAGATTAGCTCGCTGGTGAAAGGTCATAGCGCGGAGCGCCGAGCCGCCCGAATTGCGCGCGTACGAAACCATAGCGCCGAAATCGAGGCCGTCGCTTCCAGTTTCGGCGACAATCTCGCCATTGATCGCGCTCTCGATGGGTGAAAGCCTTGTACTTCTAAACCATTTGCCTTCGGCGAAACTTTCTACTGTGCGAACGACCACTTCATCATTCCTTTCTTACCTGCCTTTGAATGCCGGGGGACGCTTTTCCGCAAAAGCGGCAACCCCCTCTGCATAATCTTCACTGAAGCCCAGCGTGCGCATCGCATCGCGTTCCGCATCCAGCTCATGATCGAGCGAATTCAGCATCGCTTCCCGCAAACGCTTTTTCGTGAACGCCAACCCCAATGTCGGCCCGGATGCAAATTTGGTGGCAAGCGCATCGACTGTTCCGACTAGCACGTCGTCATCAACACATTGCCAGATTAATCCCCACTGCTCCGCTCGCTCGGCACTAAGAGGTTCACCGGTCAAAGCCAGTCCCATCGCTCGAGAGAGACCGATCAAGCGAGGTAAAATCCAGGTCCCTCCCGAGTCCGGAATGAGCCCGATCGCGGCAAAAGACTGAATGAACTTAGCCGAACGCGCGGCGATCACAACATCGCACGCAAGTGCAATGTTCGCTCCTGCGCCCGCAGCAACACCGTTTACAGCTGCGATCACGGGCATTTCCAGCGCCGTCAATGTTCGGATCAGCGGATTGTAGAAACGCTCAACCGAATCTCCTAAATCTGTCTTGCCACCAGCGGGCGACACGGCACGGTCGGATAAATCCTGTCCGGCACAAAACCCGCGCCCTGCACCTGTCAATATTAGGCATCGCGCCCCCTGATCGACAATTCTAGTCAATGCGTCGCGCACTTCTTCATGCATCTCGACGGTAAAGCTATTCAGCCTGTCCGGTCTGTTGAACGTAATGCGTGCGACGTCCGATTCGACGGACAGAACTATCGTCTTATAATTCATTGCATTTTCGATCCTCGAAATCCCCGGATCGTTTCTATACTTGACCGTATGGTCGGTCAATCATTATGTGAGCAGGTTCGACGCTGGAAGGAAACGAAAGATATGAACCATGCCTATATTTGCGATGCTGTCCGAACACCCATAGGACGCTACGGCGGAGCACTTGCTTCGGTCCGGACAGACGATCTGGGCGCGGTTCCGCTTACAGCCCTCATGGAGCGTAACAAAGGTGTGGACTGGGAGGCGCTCGACGATGTCCTTTATGGTTGTGCTAACCAGGCAGGTGAGGATAATCGTAATATCGCACGAATGTCATTGTTGCTTGCCGGGTTGCCGGTTTCGGCTGGCGGGACAACGATCAACCGACTGTGCGGGTCTGGAATGGACACAGTTACGATGGCAGCGCAACGGGTGATGGCAGGAGCAGCCGATCTGGTGATAGCCGGCGGGGTTGAGAGCATGAGCCGCGCGCCTTTCGTAATACCCAAGGCAAACAATGCCTATGACCGCAGTGGACAGATGTTCGACACAACAATCGGCTGGCGCTTCGTCAACCCCGTGATCGCTGCGCTATACGGAATTGATTCTATGCCAGAGACTGCGGAGAACGTAGCCGAAGATTTCCGCGTCAGCCGTGCAGATCAGGATCTTTTCGCCATGGCGAGCCAAGACCGCGCCGCTGCAGCGCAAGCCAATGGCCGCCTGGCGCGAGAGATCGTTCCGGTGAAAGTCACACAAATGAAGGGCGATGCCATTTTCATCGACAAGGACGAACACCCTCGTCCAACAACGCTTGAAGCATTAGGCAAGCTGCAACCTATCGTTCGCCCCGAAGGAACGATAACCGCTGGTAATGCAAGCGGTGTCAACGACGGGGCAGCAGCGCTTATAATTGCCAGCGAAGCGGCAATCAAAAAACACGGCTTGACCCCGAGGGCGCGGGTTTTGGGGGGCGCGGTTGCTGGCGTGCCACCACGAATCATGGGTATTGGGCCGGCTCCTGCCACTCGCAAACTGTTGCACCGGCTGGATCTTGGCATCTCGGATATGGACATTGTGGAATTGAATGAGGCGTTTGCCGCACAAGGGATCGCGGTGCTACGCGAGCTGGGGCTACCGGATGTGGCAGAGCATGTTAACCCTAATGGTGGCGCCATCGCGCTTGGACATCCGCTCGGCATGTCGGGGACACGGCTAATACTTACTGCTATAGAAGAACTGCATCAGCGGCAACTTTCAAAAGCACTCGCCACTATGTGCATCGGCGTAGGGCAAGGCATCGCCATTGTTATAGAGCGCGCTTGAGTAATTAATTGACCGATTATTCGGTTAATGCTATTTAGAGAATATCGGAGCAGGTTATGTACACTACGGAATTGCAGAAAAGCCCCCGCATATTGCCCGTTTCCACCGAGGCCGCCGAGCAGACAGTCGCCTTCGATGCTCGGGTTGCAGGCGACGAGTATATCGAGCCTAAAGACTGGATGCCGGAGGCGTACCGCAAGACATTAGTGCGGCAGATTTCGCAGCACGCGCATAGCGAGATTGTCGGAATGCTGCCTGAGAGTAACTGGCTGACCCGCGCACCCTCGCTTCGACGAAAGGCGATCCTGTTCGCAAAGATTCAAGACGAGGGCGGGCATGGTCTCTATCTTTATGCTGCAGCCGAAACGCTTGGCACCAGCCGTGCCGAAATGATTGATGCGCTACACGGCGGCCGTGCGAAATATTCGACTATTTTCAATTATCCGACGCTGAATTGGGCCGATATTGGGGCAATCGGATGGCTTGTAGATGGTGCGGCAATTATGAATCAGGTGCCGCTGCAGCGCACCTCCTATGGCCCTTATGCGCGTGCAATGGTACGTATCTGTAAAGAAGAGAGTTTCCATCAGCGCCAAGGCTTCGATATCATGCTCCACATGGCGAAAGGCACAGCTGAGCAAAAGGCCATGGCACAGGACGCACTCAATCGCTGGTGGTGGCCAAGCCTGATGATGTTCGGCCCACCCGACGATAACTCGCCCAATTCGGCACAATCGATGCGCTGGCGAATTAAGCGCGAAACGAACGATGAGATCCGGCAGAAATTTATTGATGCGACGGTTCCACAAGCAGCGTTGCTTGGCCTAACGCTACCTGACCCCGACTTGAAATGGAACGACGCAAAGGGGGGGCATGATTTCGGCGCGATTGACTGGGAGGAATTCAATGCAGTCGTGCGCGGCGAGGGGCCTTGCGCGCTCGAACGGATCAGTGCTCGCCGCAAGGCATGGGATGAGGGAGCCTGGGTGCGGGATGCGGCGGATTCTTATGCCGCCAAACAGTCCAGCAAAAAGGCAGCATGAACATGTCATCCGACTGGCCCTTGTGGGAAGTATTCATTCGCGTGCGAGGTGGGCTTTCGCACCGACATGCGGGATCGGTTCATGCGCCCGACAGCGAAATGGCTATGCGTCATGCGCGCGACACTTATACAAGACGAATGGAGGGTGTCAGCCTATGGGTCATACAAAGCAATGATATTATTGCTTCCGATCCGGCTGATAGTGGCGCGTTGTTCGAACCAGCACAGGACAAGATCTATCGTCACCCGACCTTTTACACATTGCCTACCGAAGTAGAGCATATGTGATGGAGCGCGCGTTATATGATTATCTGCTGCGCCGCGGAGATGACAGCCTCATTCTGTCGCAGCGGCTGTCTGAATGGTGCGGTCACGCGCCAACCATTGAAGTTGACCTCTCACTCGCCAATCTAGGGCTCGATCTATTGGGACAGGCAACTCTTTTCCTAGATTACGCTGCATCGCTAAATACCGATGTTCACAATGCCGATGCGCTTGCCTTTCACCGCGATGCGGCAGAGTTTCGCAACTGCCTTTTGGTCGAGCAGCCCAATGGCGATTTTGCACAGACGATCGTTCGCCAGTTCCTCTATTCGACTTGGCAGAAGATGCTTTTCGACCGGCTGGCCTTTTCCAAAGACCCGACTGTTGCTGCCATCGCAGCAAAAGCGGTCAAGGAGATCAGCTATCACGCTGACATATCGGCGGACTGGATGATCAGGCTCGGAGGTGGCACCGATGAAAGCAGTCGCCGCCTTAAAGCCGGAGTCGAGTGGATGTGGCGGCTTGTTCCGGAATTGTTGGTCACGGACGAAATCGACAATGAATTGATCGCAAAGGAAATTGCGCCAGATCCGGCGAGTTTCGAAACCGATTTTATGACCAAGATAGCTGAAGTATTCGCCGAGGCGGGCCTCGATGTATCCCCGCTGCCTCGCAATTTTGCCAGCGGGCGGCGCGGGTACCATAGCGAACATCTAGGGCATTTGCTCTGCACAATGCAATATCTGCCGCGCGCTTATCCCGACGCGCAATGGTAGCAGGGTGACACATGACCTCGCCTCAATCCGCGCCATTCTGGCACAGGTGGCTGACCCTGAAATCCCAGTCGTTTCTATCGTGGATTTGGGCATAGTCCGCGAAGTGGGCGTCGGGCATGTCGCAGTCACACCGACCTATTCGGGTTGTCCTGCAACACATGTGATTGAGGCTGATATCCGCAAAGCACTGGATGCGGCAGGCTATCAGGACGTGCGAGTCGAAACGCGCCTCTCGCCGCCCTGGACGACCGAATGGATCACTTTGGAAGGACGCGACAAACTGAATGCCTATGGCATCGCGCCACCTGATCGGGGCACCTATGCATCTTGCCCACAATGCGGCAGCAACAATACCGAAGAATTAAGCCGTTTCGGCTCGACCCCGTGCAAGGCACTCTGGCGATGCCGGCAATGCCTGGAGCCTTTCGACCGTTTCAAATGCCACTGAGGTTTTATGTCATCAGCCTTTCATAAACTTAAAATTGCCGATGTCGTTCGTGAGACACCCGAGGCCATTTCGGTCTGCTTCGATCTTAAAGAAGCAGACAAAACTGCGTTTACCTTCCAACCAGGACAACACCTGACCCTTCGGACATTTATTGAGGGTGAGGAAGTCCGTCGCAATTATTCAATTTGCGCGGCACCGTCGGAAGGGCAGCTGCGTATCGCAATCAAAGCGATTCCCGGAGGACGGTTCTCGAACTGGGCGAACCAAAATCTCAAAGCGGACCACAGCATCGATGTAATGCCGCCTCACGGCGCCTTCACTCTCGAGTTTGCGTCCAATGGTGCTGCGCATTATGTTTTTTTCGCGGGCGGATCAGGAATAACCCCTGTGCTGTCATTGTTGAAAACAGCGCTTCTTGTCGAAGGACACAGCCGCGTTACGCTTATCTACGGAAACCGCGACACTGGCTCGATGATCTTTCTGGAGGAGCTCCAGAATCTCAAGAATAGATATATGAACCGGCTTACGCTACTCAACGTTCTGTCCGACGAGCTCGATGATATAGAGCTGTTTAACGGCATCTTGGATCGCGCCAAGTGCGATGACTTGCTGGATAGCATTCCGGAACTGGCAAGTGTCCGTGCCTTTTGCGTTTGCGGCCCAGGCCCGATGATGGATGCTGCACAAGCTGCGCTGCTTGCCCGCAATGTTGCAGCCGACCGCATACTGACCGAGCGCTTCACTGCTGGCCGCCCGTCGTCTAGCGAAACTGCAGTACTGGTTGCGCAAAGCAAAGAGGCTGCAGGCACACGGATGCGTGTTACCTTCGACGGCCGCACCCGCATGGTCGAATTTGATGCTGTTGCCGGTAACATTCTGGACAGCGCCAGGGCGAGAGGTCTGCCCGCACCCTATGCCTGCAAGGCTGGCGTTTGCGCTACTTGCCGCGCAAAGCTTGTTTCCGGAAAAGTCAAAATGGCTGCGCGCTACGGTCTGTCTGACGACGATGTTGCTAAAGGCTATATCCTTACCTGTCAGGCAATTCCAGCAAGCGACGACATCGTCGTCAACTTCGACGAGTAACGCTAACACCCGCTCCGTCGAAAACCGTCGAGTAAGACGCTAGTTGCAACCTCAGCAAGATCATCAGGCTTGATTTTGCCTTCGGGTGCGTGATCGGCCCAATGAGTGGTCAACAATCCGGCGTCATTGCCTCATTTTTTGCTGAACTTGCTGCGAATTTCTGTTGATGCCTTCTGCAACTGAGCATCAAAATCGCCTTGGATGGCAAACATGCCTTTCTGTAGTTCTATGGAGTTGCGTCCATATTTGATGGGTAGGAAGTAGGCCCCATTTTCATCCATCCATGCCCAGGACGTACGAGATAGCATGCCTTCTGTTGCGGATTTGATCAGACTAATCTGCTGATCAATACGGCGGATAAGTCGCTGACGACGCTGCGTTACAGCATGAACGGCCGTTGGCTTTTTGGTAGCAACGAACTTCAATTCCATGATCACATCTCCTTGTTGATGTGTTCATCGTCGGCACCTCTCGATTAAAGTGGCACTGGTTAAGTTGCGTTCAGGGCTGTCCACCAAACTTCTGGAGATTGATTGCCATTTCACGGCTGAGAGGAAGCCGCCGTGCATAAAAGACGCTCGATTTGCTCAACAGACGTTCCAGCGTTTTTAGCCAGGTTGAAGATGTTGACCTCACCGTGTGACAGGATCAACCGCATACAGATTGCCGTGTGCCTTAGAGAGTAGATCGTGTATTTGATCCCTGAAGCGGGATCGTGCTGAACCCCAGCTGTTTTCAGCACCTCCCGGAACTGCCGCTGAATGATCTTCGAGGCCGTCTCACGGTTCTGATATTCGGGCAAGAAACGGTAATCAGAAGGCTTGGCAGAAGGGTTACGTGCCATGATACGCTTCATCACGGGCACGGCACCCGGCATCGAGTTGGCAATTCTATGGCCGGTCTTTCCGTTGCGAATGGTCAGCAATAGGCGTTTTGGATCATCAGCAATTGTCACATCGCCATGCTTCAGAGCATAGAGTTCGGAAATGATGGGTCGAACAAACGAATGGCGGTGAACAGGATAAGGTCGTAGAGCTCTTCAGTGACAGGCACTCCCCTAACCTTCGTCTGGTCGTCGCCCAACATCAGCATCGAACTGACGTGGTCGATAGCAGCAGTGGGTAGGTCAGAATCGATGGTCATGAGCGCCCAATGTAGGGTGTGCGAGCTTTAGGGGAAGTGGGGATGGCACGTGATACGAGAGAATTGTCACCTAGCTTCACCACTAAATGAGGTGATTTGGCTTAGGCCATGATCGGGTTATGGAGGAAAATCGGAGAAACTTTAGTGAGAATCAGGAAGCAGCACTCCCCGAGGCTCCCCTAATTTGATTTACCGTGCTTCCATGGTGCTACCATGAGAATTAATGTAGATAACAAACCAGCCGGAAAACCCCGTAAGCCATTGAGAAATATGGTGGGCGCTAACGGGCTCGAACCGCTGACCCTCTCGGTGTAAACGAGATGCTCTACCAACTGAGCTAAGCGCCCCTCTCGGGAGACGGGCCTTTGCCAAAGCGAAACACATTTGGCAAGGCCATTTAGGGTCAGGACCACTTAAATCCACCATCGCGGCGTCAAAATGGCAAAGATATCGAAGGAAAATGTCCGCCGCAGGCAGTCATTCTGCCTGCAAGGGCATTTTGCTTTGAGATCGACGCCATTTTGGCGTCCTTCGGATGTGTCCCATATTGTCCATTGCCACCTTGGCAAGCTTGTACTGAACAATATGGCCTCAAACCGCGAAGGCGGATTTAAGTGGTCCTGACCCTAAATGATTGGCGCAAAACGTGTGCTGACTGCGACCATAAAATCGTCCATTTTTGCAGAAGTTTCGGGGGAAAGCTCAATAAACACGCGCCGTGCGTCGGCTGGGTCTTGCCGCCGCAAGAGCATGCTGCTTTCGGTCATTGCAGAAATCCATCTTAAGGCCGTCGTCGACGGGACCGCAGCGGCGATACACAGGCTGGATACGGATACGCGCTGCCCCTCTTGTGCTGCTGCCTTAAGGTCAAGCAGGATATCCCAACTCGGATCCGCGAATAGGTCGGGCGGGAAAAACTGTTCGCGTAACCGGCGCAGCTTGATTATTTCGCGCAGACTTAGCTTTGGCGTGGCATCGTTAGCGACCGAATTCTCGCCCGGGAATTCTTGAAAGCCCCCCAAAGGCGCTGCCCTAAAGCCAGTTGATTTATCCCTTATCTTATCCTTCGGCTCTGGATCAGCCATCCGCGCCAACGTTCGGGCGAATTCGGCCAACTCGTCGCTGATCCGGTGCAGCGATCTGAACTCTACCTCTTGGTCTCTCTCCTGCAGTCGATCCATTCTGATCCGTCCAAATGCGCCCACTAAAATAGGCATTGCTTCGACATCATCTGCATTGACCAGAAAGTGACATTGGCCGTGCGGAAACGCCGCATAAACTAATTCCAGCGTCTCCATCTTGGACCAGATCAATGCAGTGCTGTGATGTGTTTGCAGATAATGCGTTAGCCGCGATATGGTATCGCTGAGTATGTCCGTTTCGGAGGAAAGGTCGATCAGCAGAAAATCCGCAGGCTGCGTATCTTCCATTGGTAACGGCGTACAACCGGCCAATGTTGCCAGCGATGCAAGCTTGGTATCTCGTTCATATGAACCCCCGGCGATCATCGCAATGCGTCCGTTTTGGCCCGTGCCGCTAGGAGGTGAGAGGTCTTGCATGTTGTTCAAACAACTGTCTGATAAGATTATGCTTTTGTGAACGCACGAAAAAAACGACGGTTCATTTGTAAAACTTATCTCCATATTGCCTCCATAATGGAGGAAACAGTTTTGGCGGACAGGAGGTTTGCTTACGCTGCACGATGCGCTATCCCCTTGTGCATGAAGCGCCAGCATCGCTGCGGCATGACCCAAAGGAGCATAATTAGGTGAGAAAACATCACATCATGATGAGCGCAGCGGCGCTTATATTGTCAGGAGTATCAATGACAGCGGTTGCACAAACACAAAAAATGAATGCCAGCCAAGCTGCGAATGAACCGGCATTGCTGCAGGAATGGACGGGGCCTTATGATGGTGTGCCACCATGGGATCAGGTGAAGGTCTCGCAATTTCCGCCTGCATTCCAAGCCGCTATGGCGGCGTCAAAGGCTGAATTTGAAGCCATGCTTGCACAGCCTGGAGCCATCACCTTTGACAATACAATCACCGCCAGCGAGCTGTCCGGTGAAAAGATCGGCCGCTTATTCTCGATTTGGGGCGTCTATTCGTCGAATCTGTCTACCCCCGAAGTGCGCAAAATTCAGGCCGAGTGGGAACCAAAGCTAAGTGCGTTCTTCTCCGAATTGGCGCTGGACGCGCGGTATTTTCAGCGCGTGAAATATTTATATGACCAACGCGCGAATCTGGGCCTCGATGCCAAGCAGATGCGGCTGTTGGAGCGTAGCTATGACGGCTTGGTCCGCAATGGCGCGATGTTGGATGCGGCACAGAAAGCGCAAGTCATCCGTATTGAGACCGACCTATCGAAGAAGTTTTCCGCTTTTTCCGACAAGGTGCTTGCCGATGAGGAAACCTTCATTCTGATCACGCAGGAGGCCGATTTAGCTGGCCTACCAGAAACTTTTGTCGCGTCGTTGCAAGCCGCGGCCAAGGCGAAGGGCCAAAGCGGATGGGCTGTCGTCAACACCCGTTCAGCGGTACAGCCATTCCTTGAAAATTCGACCCGCCGCGATTTGCGCGAAAAAGTCTGGCAGGCCTTTACCAAGCGCGGTGATAATCAAAATGCCAATGACACCAACGCAACCATCGCCGAAATCCTGAAACTGCGTCAGCAGCGCGCCGAAATTTTGGGCTTTGCCACCCATGCGCATTACCGGATGGCCGATACCATGGCGCAGGACCCGAATAAGGCAATGGACCTGATGATGAAGGTTTGGCCGGCCGCTGCCGCGCGCGTGCGTGAAGAGGTGGCGGACATGCAGGCGATTGCCAATGCAGACAACATCACGATCGCGCCATGGGATTATCGTTTCTATGCCGAGAAAGTGCGCAAGGCGAAATATGACCTCGATCAGGAGGCGGTAAAGCCCTATTTCCAATTGGATAATATGGTGGCCGCGATGTTTGATGCCGCAGGCAAATTATACGGCATGAGCTTCACCGAAAATACCGGCACGGTTCCGGTCTTTGAACCCAAAGTACGGACATTTGAGGTCAGGCGCGATGGCAAGGTCGTGGGCCTGTTTTACCTCGACAACTTCGCACGCGCAGGCAAGCGTTCAGGCGCGTGGATGACCACCTATCGCAGCCAGCATATATTGGGCGGTAAGAACAATATTGTGCTGGCGTCGAACAACAACAACTTCGTGCCCGGCGCCGATGGCGTGCCAACGTTGATCAGCATCGATGACGCTTCTACCTTGTTCCACGAATTTGGTCATGCGATCCATTATCTGAACTATGACATCACCTGGCCAAGCCTTGGCGGGACACCGCGCGATTTTGTCGAATATCCCAGCCAAGTGAACGAAAATTGGCTGCTGACGCCGTATATTCTCAACACTTATGCCAAGCATTATAAGACCGGAGAACCCATTCCAGCCGCTTTGGTGGAGAAAATCCGAGCAAGCGACACGTTCAACCAAGGTTTTTCCACGGTTGAATATCTGTCGAGTGCGATATTGGACATGAAATTGCATAACCGAAGCCAGCCTGTGGCGGATCCCGCCGCCTTTGAACGCGATACGCTTGCGGAAATTGGCATGCCAAAGGAAATGGTCATGCGGCATCGTCTGCCGCAGTTTAACCACCTGTTTTCCAGCGACAGCTATTCGGCCGGCTATTACAGCTATCTTTGGTCCGAAACGATGGATGCCGACACTTGGGCCGCCTTCACTGAAAAGGGCGATGTCTGGGACAAGGAAACGGCAGAGCGTTTCCGCTCCATGCTGATGGCGACTGGTAATGAAACCGACCGGATCGAAGCCTATCGCGCATTTCGTGGTCGTGACCCCGACGTTAAATATATCATGAAAAAACGCGGATTTCCGACCGGCGAATAAGCCGCTGCGATATTATAAAACAGGGGCTGCGCAGGCGACAATCTGCGTAGCCCCTTTTTTGATTTTCGAAGCTATATTGCAAAAATTGAGCTATTGTTGGAAGCCGCATTGGCCAAGCGCGGCGTGAAGGTCGGAGTCAGCGCAACGCCGAAACGCGGACGTCCGGCAAAGGAGAATTGAGATGCTAGCTTTATTTTCGGGTAAAGAGCCTTGGTTCCGGGCGAAGAAATTCGGTTACGGTGCAGGACTGCCGTTCAGGTGGCAGGGCTGGGTGACATTAGCGGCCTATCTTTTGGCGATGGTGGGCTTAGGACTATTCGCGGACGGTCATGGCGCCATGCCAACGATTGCTATTGTCGCGCTCATGCTATGTGTCACCGGCATTTTCGTCGCCATCGTCCGCAAACGCACAGAAGGCGGGTGGAAATGGCGCGGAGGTTGGGGCGCTTAGCCTAAAGCCTCGTCCAACAACCGCGCTAAACGGATGCCGCCACGTTCCACCTGTTGGCGCAATGCTGCGCGCGAGGCCGCTACATCGGCTTCGTCAATGACAACAGGAGAGGTTGGCTTTGCGCCACAAGGGTCGCCATCCATCGCGCGCGGATACGCGATGTCGCGCGAGACCGCCCAATTCTCTTCACTCCACAGACGCACATTGCCTTGCACGACCGCTGCTTTTTCGGCTGGCGAAAATAGGCGGACTATGAAGGGCGCGGCGGACAGTGCGCGGTCGGCCAAAAGCCCGTCCCACACCGAATGCAGATTATATCCAGGCATCACACCATAAGTGGTTTTTAGGTCATTGCCGCCACGGTCCGCGCGGTCACCGGCGTGCAATGGTTGGTGGATGTCGCCGACAAAATGCACCAGAAATGCAAGCGCCTCCAACCGGACATGTGCGGGCAAATTTTTGTTCGATAGCAGTGCAAAGTTGCGGTCAATCTGCGCAGAAACGCAATTACCATCGGCGCAGGCGCTTTTCAGGTCGAACGGCTTGCAGATGTCGACATTTTGGTAATGCCAGCTGTTGGTATAGCCCCAGCGAACCCGGTCGCCCTTGATGCAATCCGCCCAAACGCTGACATCTGCAATATTGCGCATGGCGCATTTCGGGGTTCCAAGCATCGGTGCCGCACGCAATAGGCGCTGCATATGCGCGCGCGCCTTGGGCGACATATTGGCCTGGGCAATGTGCGCCACCGTCTCATGGCCATATTCCCAATAAGCCTGGGCAGGTGCCAACGGTGCGAACAAAAGGGCGATCGAAATAAGGAAGCGTTTCATAAGTGCGCCTTAGTTTGTATTCATGCGTAAATCAAAGCAGTAGGCGCATGCATTGCGATTTGGTGCCACTAGCCAAAACATTGGGAGGCGGGTGATGGATATTGATAGACGTGGGCTCATGGCAGGTGCTGCGGCGTTGACGATCGCCGGTTGCGCTGGGCCGCGGCAAGTGCTCCCGTCCGTTTCCGCCAATGCTGCGTTGGCGGCGCTGGAGGCGCGCGTTGGCGGACGGCTTGGGGCATGTGTACTCGACACCGCGTCTGGGCGAATGACTGGGCATCATTATGGCGAGTTGTTCGGCATGTGCTCGACATTCAAGCTGGCACTCGCGGGCGCGGTCTTGCATCTGGCCGATAAGGGCAGGCTGAACCCGTCCGCCGCACTGCGCTACACCGAAGCCGACATGGTGCCGCACGCGCCCGTCACTGGACCCAATCTTACCAAAGGCGCGATGCGCATCATTGAACTTGCCGAAGCAACGCAAAAGACCAGTGACAATGTCGCTGCAAATCTGCTCATTCGCCATATGGGTGGACCGGCTGCGGTCACGGCTTTGTTGAGAAGCTGGGGTGATGATGTCACGCGGCTTGATCGTTATGAAACCGAAATGAACAATGTCCCGCCGGGGGAGGAACGCGACACGACAACACCGCGCGCATTTGCCCAGACTATGGCGTGGTTGTTGACGACCGACCGGATATTGTCGCCGGCGTCACGCGCACTGCTCATTCAATGGATGGTTGACACCACCACGGGCGGCAAACGGATTCGCGCGGGACTGCCGGCATCTTGGGGCAGCGGTGATAAGACCGGCAGCGCAAACAGCCCCAACTATAACAATAAGACCAACGATGTCGCTATCTTCTGGCCGCCTGCGCGTATGCCCGTCATCGTCACGGCTTATTATGAATCTGACGGCAAATATCTCCAAACCCGCGATCAGGATCAGGCGGTGCTGGCGGATGTCGGGAGAATTGCCGCCGCACAAGCTTTAGAATGGCACGGCGGGCTGGATTAAGCCTGATTGCCTTGGCCGTTCTGGCCGCCTATATCCCCTTTATGTCTTCTATTCGCCCTTGGCGCGATATCGCGCGTCGTCAGTCCCGCCAGATCATGGTCGGTAACGTCCCTGTTGGTGGAAATGCGCCGATTTCGGTGCAAACCATGACCAACACGCTCACCAGCGATGCGGCTGCGACGATTGACCAAATCCGCCGGTGTGAGGATGCAGGCGTCGATATCATCCGCGTTTCCTGCCCCGATGTGGAAAGCACGGCGGCGCTGAAACAGATTGTCCGTGCGGCCAATGTGCCGATCGTCGCCGACATTCATTTTCATTACAAACGCGCGTTGGAGGCGGCGGACGCGGGCGCGGCGTGCTTGCGTATCAACCCCGGCAATATCGGTTCATCGGCGCGCGTGAAGGAAGTTGTCAACGCCGCCAAAGCCAATGGCTGCGCGATCCGGATCGGCGTGAATGCCGGAAGCTTGGAAAAAGACCTGCTGGAAAAATATGGCGAGCCTTGCCCGGAGGCGCTGATTGAAAGCGCGCTTGACCATATCAAGTTGCTGCAGGACCATGATTTCCACGAATTTAAAGTTGCGGTGAAGGCATCGGACGTTTTTCTGGCGGTTGCCGCTTATATGGGCTTGGCCGACGCCGTCGACTGCCCCTTGCATCTGGGCATTACCGAAGCGGGGGGCCTTATTGGCGGAACTGTAAAATCCTCCATCGGCATGGGCAATTTATTGTGGGCCGGGATTGGCGATACAATCCGCGTCAGCCTGTCTGCCGAACCCGAAGAAGAAGTGCGCGTCGGCTATGAAATTCTGAAAGCACTTGGCCTGCGCACCCGCGGCGTGCGCGTCGTCAGCTGCCCAAGCTGCGCGCGGCAGGGCTTTGACGTTATCCGCACGGTGCAAAAGCTGGAAGATGCGCTTGGCCATATCAAAACACCCATGTCGCTCTCGGTTCTCGGTTGCGTCGTCAATGGCCCCGGCGAAGCGCGCGAGACCGACATCGGTATAACTGGCGGCGGCAATGGCAAGCATATGGTCTATCTGTCGGGCGTCACCGACCATCATGTCGAGGATGACGACATGATCAGCCACATCGTGCGTCTGGTCGAAGCCAAAGCCGCAGAGATTGACGCGGGCACCAGCGTCAGCATGGATACGCTGCACGGGAAAGCGGCTTGAGCCTCTCGATACGGGCGGCAACGCCAACCGACATATCTCTCATCGGGCAATTTATCCGCGACCTTGCGGAATATGAAAAGCTGGCCCATGCCGTGCGTTTTGATGAAGCAGTGATGGCGCAAAAGCTGTTTGGGCCGCGGCCTTATGCCGAGGTTTTGATTGGCGAGATTGACGGAGCGCCGCAGGGTTTTGCATTGTTCTTCCACAATTTTTCGACCTTCGAAGGCCGACCCGGAATCTATCTGGAGGATTTGTTTGTCCGGCCGGCGGCGCGTGGTTCGGGGCTGGGTAAGGCTTTGCTGGGCAGGCTTGCGGCGCTTGCGGTGGAACGCGATTGCGCGCGGCTGGAATGGTCGGTGTTGGATTGGAACACGCCAGCCATTGATTTCTACAAGGCGCTGGGGGCCGTGCCCATGGACGAATGGACCGTCTATCGCGTGGACGGCGCGACGCTCAAAACCCTTGCCACGCATAGCTTGTAAACATGGCTGAACTGCATCCGCGCCCGCTTGTCCCGTTCATGGTGGCAGCGGCAGGCATTGCCACATTTTCGTTGATGGATGCGGTGATGAAAGACATCGCTTTGTCGCTGGGCGCTTATAATGCGGTGATGTGGCGCCACTGCCTTGGCACATTATTCATGGGGCTGTTATTTTTTGGGACGCGGCAGAAATGGCCGTCAGTCGATATCCTTAAAATGCATATATGGCGCAGCATAATCGTGTCGGTGATGGCGGTCAGCTTTTTCTGGTCATTGACGCAATTGCCGCTGGCTGAGGCCATTGGGTTGAGCTTCATCGCGCCTGTCATCGCGCTCTATCTTGCCGCTGTTATGCTGGGCGAGACGATAGGCCGCTCTGCCATCTGGGCTTCGCTGGCGGGGCTTGGCGGGGTATTGATCATCATGGCTGGCCGGTTGAGCGGAGACTATACCAGCGGCCATCTCTGGGGCGCTGCGGCGGTGTTGGGTTCGGCTGTGGTGTTTGCGTATAATCTGATCCTCGCCCGGCGGCAGGCGCAAGTGGCAGGGCCCATTGAAATCGCCTTTTTCCAGAATCTGTTTGTCGCGTTAACGCTTGGCCTTTTTGCGCCATATTTTTTGCAGCCGATAGCGATGTCGGATGCGCCCATGATCAGCGGCGCTGCGGCGCTGGCGATTATTTCATTGTTGCTGCTGAGTTGGGCCTATGCCCGCGCCGAGGCGCAGATTTTGATTCCGGTCGAATATACTGGCTTTGTCTGGGCGGCGTTTTTCGGCTGGCTGTTCTTTGCCGAGCCAGTGACCTTGTCTGTGCTTTTGGGCACCGCCTTGATCGTGGCCGGAAGCCTGATCGCGGCAAGGGCAAAGCCCGAGCCTGTCAATCAGGTGGAGATTGCGACGGTTTAGGGAAGGGGCAAGGCTTCTTTCGCAAACCCAATGCGTCGTCATCCTGAACTTGTTTCAGGATAACAGGCGGTGGTTCGTTATCCTGAAACAAGTTCAGGATGACGGGGGTGAAACGTCTCTTCACTTATACCCGTCACCCTGAACTTGTTTCAGGGTCCATTTCGCCTCTAAACCCTTCGGCCCGCGTGGCACGATGGATGCTGAACCAAGTTCAGCATGACGTAGTATATAAACGGAACAGTTAGTCTAAGCCGCTAGCGCGGAATAGATCATCGTCTTGATCTCGCGGCGCACGGGGTAGGTGGTTGAAGGCAGCAACTGCGTCATGAAAATCATGATGATGTCTTCAACCGGATCGACGAAAAACGCTGTGGAATACATGCCGCCCCAATAAAAATCGCCGTTGGAACAAGGCGCAAGTGTCGCGGCGCTGTCGATGGTTGTGGCAAAGCCAAGGCCAAAGCCAATGCCGGCCATTTCGGCCTCACTGAACAAAGATTTCGACATTTGCGTCAGGTCTTGACCGCCGGGAATATGATTGGCGGTCATCAATTCTATTGTCTTGGGGCTCAAGATTTGTGCGCCGTCAAGCGCACCCCCGTTCAGCAGCATCCGGCAGAACCGATGATAATCCGCAACGCTCGACGCCAGGCCGCCGCCGCCGGAGTTAAATGACCAGCCTTTGGCCCACATGCTCTCGGCCCCGGCCTTGTCGATCAGCTTCATTTTCGCTTCGGGGTCAAAGCCAAAGCCTTCGGGGATCCGCGCTGCCTTATTGGCGGGCACTTGAAAAAATGTATCGGTCATGCCCAAAGGCGCAAAAATATGCGTTTGGAAATATTCAGGCAGGGATAGTCCGCTGATCCGTTCAACCAATATGCCGACGATGTCGGTGGCAACCGAATAATTCCACTGCGTGCCCGGGTCGAATTCCAGCGGGATTTGCGCGAGCGTGTCAATCACGCTTTGCGATGTATTTTTGCTCCAGCTTTCAACATCGGTCTTGCGATAGGCCGCATCGACATTGCCCTGTTCCTGAAAGCTATAGGTGAATCCGGCCGTATGCCGCAGCAAGTCAACCACCCGCATAAGCGTGGATGGCGCGCGCGTCATAAATGGCACATTGCCGCCACCGCCCACAAACACGCCCAATTTTGCAAATTCGGGGATATATTTGCTGACCGGATCGGTCAGCGCGACCTTCCCCTGTTCCACCAATTGCATGAACGCGACCGAAGTGATTGGCTTGGTCATCGATGCGATGCGGAAAATGGCATCTTCGGCAACGCCCGAGCTCCATTGCAACGCGATATCGTCACCGCGCCCTACCAGCACGGACGCAAAGGGCAATTTGCCATTGTCGAGATAATTGGCCTGAATAAAGGCAGGAATCCGCGCGAGGCGGTCGGGCACGAAACCTAAATCTTCGGCGCTCATACGGCGGTTTGTCCTGTTAATTGGCGCGTTACGGGGTGCGAACTGGAAAGCCCGCCGTCCACGGCAATGGCTTGGCCGTTGACATAAGAGGCTTGGTCGCTGGCAAGGAACAAGGCGACATTAGCAAGCTCCTCTGGCTGCGCACCTCTGCGCAAGGGGTTTAGGCGGCCGATTTTTTCGGTCACGCCCTTTTCGCGGGCATAATCGAAAGTCGGCTTCGTCATGCCGGTTTCAGTGAGGCCCGGGCAAATCGCGTTGCAGCGGACATTGGTGCCCGACAATTGCTGCGCGCTGACCTGCGCCAGATTGATGACGCCAGCCTTCGACGCCGAATAAGGTGGTCCGCCTGCGCCCGAACGAATGCCCGCGACGCTTGCTGTCAAGATGATCGACCCGCCATTGCCTGCATCGGCCATGACCTTTCCGGCATGCTTAACCATCAGCCACGGACCAATCAGGTTGACGCGCAGAACGCTGGTGAAGTTCTCGACCGTATTGTCGAAAATACCCTCCATGCCGCCGGAAATGCCCGCATTGGCAAAGGCGATGTCGAGATGTCCGTGCAGCGCGATGGCCTTGGCGACTAAAGCTGTGACATCCGCCTCATCGCCTGCGTCCATTTGCACGGCGGTCGCCGCATCGCCGATCATCGCAGCGGTGTCATGGACGGAAGCCGCCATGTCGCCCAAAACGACCTTCGCACCCTCGGCCGCAAAGCGGATGGCGGAGGCCCGGCCAATGCCCGAACCCGCGCCCGTGATGATGGCGACTTTGCCTGCTAATGCTCCACTCATACGACGACGCCTCCATCAACGACAATTGTCTGCCCTGTCATAAAGCTTGATGCGTCGGATGCCAAATACACCGCAGCGCCGGCGATCTCGCGCGGCTCGCCGATGCGGCCCAATGCCGCGCCAGAGGTAGACGCCTTCAGATTTTCGGGGTTCTCCCATAGGGCCTTGGCAAAATCGGTTTTCACCAGTCCCGGCGCGATCGAATTGATCCGCACATTATACGGGCCATATTCGCGGGCGAGGTTTTTGGTCATCTGGATATCCGCCGCCTTGGTGATCGCATACGCGCCCAAGATCGGCGAGCCGCGCAAGCCGGCAATGGATGACACGATCACGATAGAGCCCGATTTGCGTTCGATCATTTCGGGCACGACCATCTGGATCAGCCAATGTTGCGACACGATATTGTGATCAAGCGCCTTGCGCAGTTGTTCGTCCGTGATCGTCGCCATGGGGCCATAATGCGGGTTCGACGCCGCATTGCAGACCAGAACGTCGACTTTGCCAAATGCCTTGCGGGTTTCGTCGACAAGGTTTTGCAAGGACCCTTTGGACGAGAGGGTTGAGGCCACGGCAATCGCAGCGCCCGGATGCTTGGCATTGATGCCAGCGGCCACTGCTTCGCAATCCTCGATATTTCGACTGGAAATCGCAACCTTTGCGCCTTGCCCGGCCATTTCTTCGGCAATCGCTTGGCCAATGCCACGCGACGAACCTGTGATGATGGCGACCTTACCGGTCATATCGAATAATGACATTTGCATTCCTCTCACTCATTCCTCCCTATCGACTTGCGATGGGGAGGTGGCAGCCAAAGCGGCAGCTTTGGATGACGGAGGGGCGGCGACGTTTCATTCCCCTCCACCATCCTGCGGATGGTCCCCCTCCCCATCGCAAGTCGATGGGGAGGAACTTATTTTTACGCCCCGGCTTTTTCGGCGAATTTCCAGGCGGAATCGGCCAGCGGGAACACGCGTTCGGCCATGGCTTGCGCATGGGACGAACTTGCGGTGCCATCGATGACGCGTTTTTTGATACCTTGAACAATCCCAGCGAGACGGAAGAAATTATAGGCAAAATACCAGTTCATATCGGGCACGCCGTCGCGGCCCGTGGCGGCGCAATAACGCTCCACCATCGCGTCGAGTTCGGGAATGCCAAGTGCAGCGCGGTCCAAATCCATAATGCCCGACCGGCCTTCATTTTGCGTCACCCATGCCATTGCGACATAGGTAAAATCAGCTAGCGGATCGCCCAAGGTCGACAATTCCCAATCCAGAACCGCAACGACCTTCGCCTCTTTGGCATCGAAGATCATATTGTCGATGCGATAATCACCATGCACCACGCTAGTGCGCGTTTGTTCGGGCAGCGTCTTGGGCAGCCATGCGATCAGCCGCTCCATTTCGGGCATGACTTCGGTTTCGGCGAACCGATATTGCTTCGTCCAGCGTTCCACCTGCCGCCCGAAATAATTGCCGGGCTTACCAAAATCGGACAGGCCAGCGCTTTCAACATCCACATTGTGCAAGGCCGCGAGGGTATCAATCATCGCCTCATAAGTGGCGCGGCGCTCAGGCGGGTTTGACCCCGGCATGGAACCGTCCCAGATAGTGCGTCCTTCGACCATATCCATGATGTAGAACATCGAACCAGCGACACTGTCATCGGCACACAGGCCAAATGGCTTGGCGACTGGAAAGCCCGTGGGATACAGGCCCGCAATCACCTTATATTCACGGTCAACGGCGTGCGCGCTGGGTAGCAGAGCACCAAATGGCTTGCGGCGTAGGACGTAGGAACCGCTTTTCGCGTTCAACCGGTAAGTCGGGTTTGACTGCCCACCTGCGAATTTCAGAATCTCGACCGGGCCTTTAAAGCCTTCGACATTTTCCGACATCCATGCCGCCAATTTATCGGCGTCGAGGATGTCAGCTCCGGTTGGCGCAACCGTTCCGGTAAAGGCGGTTTGCGCGTCAATCGGGGTTGCGGCTGCGCTCATTGGTCAAAAACGATGACCGAACGGGCGGAGTCACCGCGCTTCATCTGGTCAAAGCCTTCGTTAATCCGCTCCAACGGAATGGTTTCCGAAATGATGGTGTCGAGATCAAGCAGCCCACGCATGTAGAAATCCACCAGACGTGGAATATCAACGGGGAAGCGGTTTCCGCCCATGATCGCGCCTTGGAGTTTTTTGCCTGACAATAGGTCCATTGCCGAAAGGCCAACCGAATGCTGCAACGGCATCATACCCAAGATGGTGGCCGTTCCGCCGCGCTTCAGCGACTTGACCGCAAGCTCGCCCGATGCGGGACGACCTACAGCCTCAATCGCATGATCGACGCCGCCTTTGGTCAATTCCTGAATTTGCTTGGCTGCATCGGCGTCCATGGGATCGATGACATCGGTGGCACCCAGCTGCATTGCAAGCGCACGCTTTTCCGGCATGGGGTCAGCGGCAATGATGCGGCCAGCGCCAGCAATTTTCGCAGCATTGATGGTCGCAAGACCAACACCGCCACAGCCGATAACGGCCACAGTTTCACCCGGCGTTACCTTGCACGCGTTGAATATCGTGCCCGCCCCAGTAGTCACGGCGCAGCCGATAACGGACGCTTGTGGCAAAGGCATGTCGGGATGGATTGCGACGCATGCATGTTCGTGCACCAGCATCATTTCGGCATAAGCCGACAGGTTCAGCATCTGGTTTACAATGCTGCCATCCGGCCGCGTCAGACGCGGGGCCTCACCCGCCTTGCGGCGCGTGTCGCCGCCAAGGCACAAGGACATGCGTCCAGTAACGCAATATTCGCAATGGCCGCAAAACGCCGAAAGGCAGGTGACAACGGCGTCACCCACCTTCACGGTGCGCACTTCGCTGCCTACAGCCTCCACAATGCCCGCCGCCTCATGCCCGGGGATGGCGGGCAGTGGATGGGGGTAAGTGCCCTCGATGAAGTGCAGGTCGCTATGGCATAGCCCGCAGGCCGCGGTGCGGATCAGCACCTCATGCGGCCCGGGATTGGAGATATGGATCTGCTCAATCTGAAGCGGTTTGCCCGCTTCGATTAAAACGGCAGCCTTCACCGTGTTGCCCCCATATCGCCGCTGGACATGCCTTCTTTGCCACGGCCGCCATGCTTGCCCAATTCCATACGCGCGATGGCGCGGGCATGCACTTCGTCGGGACCATCGGCCAGACGCAAGGTACGCTGATGCGCCCAAGCAGATGCGAGACCGAAATCGTCGGACACACCGCCGCCGCCATGCGCTTGGATGGCATTGTCGATGATGCTCAAAGCCATATTTGGTGCCTGCACCTTGATCATTGCGATTTCGGCTGCTGCTGCCTTGTTGCCGACCTTGTCCATCATATCCGCTGCCTTCAGGCAAAGCAGGCGCGTCATTTCAATGTCGATACGGGCACGCGCAATGCGCTCTTCCCATACGCTATGTTCGGCAACGGTCTTGCCAAAGGCAACGCGCGATTGCAGGCGCTTGCACATTTTCTCCAGCGCTTCTTCCGCCGTACCAATGGTGCGCATGCAATGGTGGATGCGGCCTGGTCCAAGGCGGCCTTGCGCGATCTCGAACCCGCGACCTTCGCCCAGCAACATGTTCGATGCCGGAATGCGGACATCTTTCAATTCGATTTCCATATGACCATGCGGAGCATCGTCATAGCCGAACACAGGCAGATGGCGCAGGATGTTCACGCCTGGCGCATCGAGTTCCATCAGGACCATCGACTGCTGCGCATGGCGCTTGGCTTCGAAATCGGTCTTGCCCATGACAATCGCGATTTTGCAGCGCGGATCGCCTGCGCCTGATGACCACCATTTCACGCCGTTGAGGACATATTCGTCGCCTTCGCGGCGGATCGATGTTTCGATGTTGGTGGCATCCGACGACGCAACGGCTGGTTCCGTCATCAAAAAGGCAGAACGGATTTTGCCGTTCATCAAAGGAATCATCCATTTTTCTTTTTGTGCGGCTGTGCCGTAGCGCAGGAATACCTCCATATTGCCGGTGTCTGGCGCCGAACAGTTATAGACTTCAGATGCAAAGCCGATGCGGCCCATTTCTTCGGCGCACAATGCATATTCCATGTTGGTGAGGCCGGGGCCTTCGAAATGCACGCTGTCGTCGACATGCACGCGGCCCGACGTTGGCGGCATGAACAGGTTCCAAAGGCCAGCGGCCTTCGCGCGCGCCTTTTCCTCTTCAACGACTTGAAGCACTTTCCAACGGTCGCCCACGGCCTGCTCGGCATAATAATCGGCGACGCGTGGACGCAAGAAGCGTTCATTATGGTCGCGGATACGGTCCCGCCAATATGTTTGCTTGTCGTTGAGATCGAAATCCATGACTCATTCCTCTTTCAAATTTAATTGACTGGTTAACTGGCAGACTCTGTCGCCGTGTTCAAGGCGCGCAAGCGTTCATTGTGACTTTCGCGCGAAATCGGGAAATGGCGCAGGATCAGGATGCCGATAATGCCAATGCCTAATACCGTGACCATATAATATAACGCCAGCCCGTCGAGGACGGCGACATCAACTTCGCCCGGCTTCGCATCTTGCGGGAAATTGGCAAAGCTCAGAATCATCCCGGCGGCAAAGGTGCCGATGCCAACCGCGCATTTCTGCATGAAGAAATAGCCTGCGAAAAACAGCCCTTCGGAGCGTCGGCCCGTTTCCTGCTGCGATGCCTCCACGACATCGGCCATCATTGAGGAGGTCAGCATCATCATACTCACCGCCGCGCTATTGGCGATGGTCATTAACGCAAACATGAACAGGATCGAAGGATCCGACGGCGCGCCGGGCACAAGGTCAAGCAGCCAGCTACCGTATAATGAACCGGTGAAGGTCAGTGAGATAATCGCGAACAGGATCGCCGCATTTTTCTTGCCCATTCGGGCGGAGACAGGCGGGACAATGACGAACGCAATGACGACCGTCGAAAATAGGGTCAGCGCATAATAAAGCATTTCCATCTGCTGCAGCTGCCACAGAAAGGAGAGCTGATAATTGGTGAGCGCAAAGGTCATCCCTTGATTGATGAGCCCGAACAAAGCGGCGAACACGAGCCACAGAAAGGCGCGGTTCGACAATGTCGCTTTCACCTCGGCAAAAGCATGGCGAAAGCCAGCGCCGCGCGGTGCTGGGGGGGATTGCTTGGCCACATGCCGATGCTGGCCAAGCGCGGAGATCAACACCGCGCCGCTCATCATCAGCGCGCCCCAGACCGAATAAGCGTCATATCCCGCAGGGTCGCTCACACCCTTTTCTCCGTTGAAGAAAATGCCATAAGCGAAAATGAGCATCAGCAAGCCGCCTGCCCAGCCAAAAAGGAACCGATAACGCATCAAACGTGTGCGTTCGTCATAATCGCCGGTCAGCTCGGGCACGAGGGCGATAGACGGCACTTCGCACATCGCCACTAAGGTGCGCGCCAAGACCGCCGTGCAGAACAGCCAGATGATCGTGCCTGTCTGGCCCATTTCAGGCGGGTGCCACAGCAACAGCCATATAAGGCCAAGCGGAATAGCGGCAGCGTAAAGCCAGGGCAGGCGTCTGCCCCATTTGCTTTGCGTGCGGTCGGACAATTCGCCAATGATCGGGTCTACAAAGGCATCGAATATCAGTGCGGCCATGATGACGGTGCCAACAATGCCGGCGTCAATTCCCAACACCTGATTATAGAAAATCAACAGGAAGACGGAAAAGCCATTGTCCTTGACGCCATAAGCAACTGAGCCAAGGCCGTGCATGACTTTTAACGATCGGGGAAGTGCTACGACTGATGTCATGTCGGCTTAAATCACAAAATGCGAAAAGGCGTGTTTTCCGGCGAATCGCACGATGTTTCTCTCCTATATCCCGCGCATATGCTAGGGCCGCGACCTCGTCTGTCAATCGAGATGCAAATGACGTTACGGCATGCATCGCTCACCGATAAAGACTTGCGTTTCGGTGCGTGACCGCCCAAAAATTCATCACGCAATTAAACAGGAGATCGTCATGTCCGACCTTGAAACATTCCGCGCCGAGGCGCGCGCTTGGCTGGAGGAAAACTGCCCCGCCGAAATGCGCACACCGGCCAAGGGTGACGAAGACGTCTGCTGGGGTGGGCGCAACTTCGTGTTCCAATCCGAAGCGCAAAAATTGTGGCTCGAAGCTTGCGTCGCCAAGGGCTACACCGTGCCCGATTGGCCCAAGGCTTATGGCGGCGCTGGCCTTTCCCCGCAGGAAACAAAAATACTGCGTCAGGAAATGGCAAAGCTGGGTTGCCGCTCGCCGCTCAACAGCTTCGGCATCTGGATGCTTGGACCAGCCTTGCTGAAATTCGGCACGGAAGAACAAAAAGTACATTATATGGGCCAAATCGCCCGCGGTGAAATCCGTTGGTGTCAGGGCTATTCCGAACCGGGCTCGGGCAGTGACCTTGTGTCGATGCAAACCTTTGGCGAAGATAAAGGCGATCATTGGGTCGTCAATGGCCAGAAAATCTGGACCTCTTATGCGGACAAGGCTGATTGGATTTTCTGTTTGGTCCGCACCGACAAGACGAACAAATATCAAGGAATCAGCTTCTTGTTGTTCGACATGGAAACGCCGGGTGTTACGACCAAGCCGATCAAGCTGATCTCTGGCAATTCGCCTTTCTGCGAGACATTTTTCGACAATGTTGTTGTGCCGAAGCATCAAATCGTTGGCGAAATCAATCGCGGCTGGGATGTGGCGAAATATCTGTTGGGCCATGAACGCGAAATGATCTCGGGCATGGGCGGCGATGGCGGCGTGACCTCGATCGGCGCGGCGATGAAGGCGACCTTGTCGCAAGAGCCTGTGCTGCGCGCGCAAATGGCCTTGTTCGATGTTGATAACCTGACCTTCCGTGCGCATGGCGAACGTTTCATGGACGAATGGAAAACGGGCAAGGCGCACCCAGCTTATTCCAACCTGATGAAATATGTCGGCACCGAATTGAACAAGAAACGCAATGAACTGGTGATGTCGATTGGCGGCAGCCAAGCGCTTGAGTGGGAAAGCGAACGCGCCAATGGCGGGTCAAAGGCACGCAATTGGCTGCGGACCAAGGCGAACTCAATTGAGGGCGGCACCAGCGAAGTGATGTTGAACGTCGTGTCTAAGCGCATCCTTGAGATGCCGGGCGGTTAAACACGACCGTTACCCCCGCGCAAGCGGGGCCCACTCCTGACAGCTAAAACTACGGCGCAGGAGTTGGATTCTCGCCTGCGCGGGAATGACGAGATAAATTTAGAGAGGCTTTAATATGGCAATGACCTTAAACGACGACCAGAATATGCTGCGCGACACCGCGCGGGATTTCATGGCGAGCGAAGCGCCCGTCACCCATTTCCGCAAGTTTCGCGACATGGGCTGCAAGGACGGTTTCAGCCATGGCTTGTGGAAGCAATTTGCCGAAATGGGCTTTACGGGCATCCTCATCCCCGAAGCCGATGGCGGCATGGGCATGGGCCAGATTGAGGCTGGCATTGTCCTTGAAGAAATCGGCCGCAACCTGTCACCATCGCCTTTCCTGACCACGTCAGTTGCGGCGGTTGAGGCGTTGAAGCTGGCGGATAAGGCGATGCGCGACCGCTGGTTCCCCGGCATATTGGCTGGCGAAACCGTGATCGGCATCGCGATTGAAGAAGGCGTCAAGCACCGTCCGGAGAAAATCGCCTGCGTTGCGGAACGCAGCGGCAATGGCTTTAAGCTGACGGGGCAAAAGCAATTTGTCGTGCAAGGCGCGTCATCGGACATGCTGATCGTCGCGGCGCGCACGGCTGGCGCGGCAGGTGAAACCGATGGTCTGACCTTGTTCGCGGTGGACAAGGATGCCGCCGGCCTGTCGATGGAGGCAGCAAGGCTTGTTGATTCTGCCGTTGCTGCGCATGTAAAACTTGACGGTGTTCAGGTGGATGCCGACGCCGTGATTGGCGAAGTCGATGGCGGTTGGGCGGTGCTGTCCAAGATGCTTGATGCCGGACGGGTGGGCGCTGCTGCTGAAATGGTAGGCGTGGGCACAGGCGCGATGGACATGACCTTTGAATATCTCAAAACGCGCAAGCAATTCGACCGCGTCATTGGCGAATTTCAGGCGCTTCAACACCGCGCCGCGCATTTATATGGCGAAATGGAAGGCGCGCGTTCGATTGTACTGAAGGCGCAATCCTTAATGGACGAAGGCCATGCTAAGGCCGAACTATATGTCGCGGCAGCCAAGGCGAAAGCCGGACTTGCCTGCAATCTTTCGGTGCGAGAAGGCGTGCAAATGCATGGCGGTATCGGCATGACCGACGAATATGACATCGGCCTATATATGAAGCGTGACCGCAGCTTGAACGAATTTTTCGGCGACGCTTATTACCACGCAGACCGCGTGGCGACGATGAACGGTTATTGAGCATTCTCCCCTCCCGCATGCGGGAGGGGCCTGGGGAGGGCTGTCGCCTTCTTCTTAGCCCGCTCGCCTGTGGCGAGCCCCACCCCTAACCCCTCCCGCCTGCGGGAGGGGAACTGTCAGGAGAGACCCATGGACATCAACACATTATTCAACCTCAAGGGCCGCGTAGCCTTAGTCACCGGCGGATCGCGCGGCATCGGCAAGATGATCGTCGAAGGCTATCTCAAGGCTGGCGCAGCGCGCGTGTATATCAGCGCCCGTAAGGTCGGTCAGATTGAGGAAACCGTCGCCGAATTCGGCGATCAGGTCATCGGCCTGCCTTGCGACCTTTCGACCGTAGACGGCTGCCTCTCACTCGCTGAACAAATCGCGGCGCGTGAGGAGAAGTTGGACATTTTGGTCAATAATGCCGGGGCCGCATGGGGCGCGGAATTTGGTCAGTTTCCAGAAAGCGGCTGGGACCGTGTGATGGATCTGAACGTCAAATCCTTATTCTTTTTGACGCAAGCCTTGCACCCGCAGTTGAAAGCAGCCGCCACCTTTGACCGCCCAGGCAAGGTCATCAACATTGCGTCTATCGACGGCTTGCGTATCAACCCGTGGCAGACCTACAGCTATCAGGCATCGAAAGCTGCCGTGATCCATTTGACTCGCCGCTTGGCGGCTGAACTGGTCAAAGACAATATCTTGGTTTCGGGCATTGCGCCGGGCGCATTTCAGTCGGACATGAATAAGGATGCCCGCGACCATGCAGAAGCGGTGGGCAAGAATATCCCGTTCCCACGAATCGGAACGCCAGAGGATATGGCTGGTCTGGCTATCTTCCTTGCGGCGCGGGCTGGCGATTATATCGTGGGTGAGACCATTGCGTGCGATGGCGGTATCGTAAATGCGTCGCTGCCGGGCAATGGAATCGCGCCTTAACTGCTAATTTTTGTGATAATTTGGGAACGAAATCAACGCGTTTCCAACAGAAATAGGGCTAGTTGCAAAACACGCAACTGGCCCCATTGTTTTCGCAATTGCAGCATTTTCATCGCGACCCTATTTGATCTGCAACGGCAAGCGATTGTCGAAACTCTTATTGACCGGGCGGCTCTCCCCTCCTCTCCCCCCTCGCCCCCGGACAATTTTTACGGCCTCCATGCACTGCGTGGGGGCCGTATCGTTTTGGGCTCCAAACTTATCCTCCATTTTGTCCACCACAAAGTGCGCGCGCTGTGGATAACTCCGCAAATCATGCTTTGAACGACTCGAAAGTCATGAGACCTTCAAGGCATCAGGCAGGAACGCTTCGATGCAAAGCCAGACCGGAAACGGGCAGGCGGAGCGGAGGAGACAGACTGCAGGATCGCCAAATGCACAGGCAACCCGTCGCAAGACAGGAAATGCAGTGAAGATGGTGGGTACGAAGAAAACGAATATCGAGTGCGGCATCACGCAAGTGACGCAACGCCGGATAGGATACCCAAGGTACCAAGGTGAACCAAGGAAACCTTCGGGTGACGTTGGGGAACCGGACGTCAGACGGAGAAAAAATGGCCCTTGTGGCCATGGACTTCGAAAGTCAGACGCAGTGGGCGCTGGTAGCGATGCCAGCGCCCATTTATTTTGTGCTGGCCCCTTTCCGGCCTCTCGGCTGCGCGCGTGGCGCATGGGATTGGGCAATTCGCACGTAATCAAAATCAAACAGGCTGGATAAACGTAAGCGGTCTCGCTAAAGCCCTCTCATGTCCGAAATTACGCCCCAAATTGTCGCCGACCATGGTCTAAACGAAGAAGAATATGCGCGCATCTTGCACGCTATGGGGCGCGAACCCAATTTGATAGAGCTTGGGATATTCTCGGTGATGTGGTCGGAGCATTGCTCTTATAAATCCTCACGTATCCATTTGAAGAAATTGCCGACTGAGGCCCCTTGGGTCATTTGCGGCCCCGGCGAAAATGCGGGCGTTATCGACATTGGCGACGGTCCAAATGGCACCAAGCTTGCCGCAATCTTCAAGATGGAATCGCATAATCACCCATCTTATATCGAACCCTATCAAGGCGCGGCAACGGGCGTGGGCGGCATATTGCGCGATGTGTTCACCATGGGCGCACGGCCCGTGGCCAATATGAATGCGCTGCGTTTCGGGCGGCCTGACCATCCGAAGATGAAGCATCTGGTGCAGGGCGTTGTTGCCGGCATTGGCGGCTATGGCAATTGCGTTGGCGTGCCGACCGTGGGCGGTGAGACCAATTTCCATCCGGCTTATGATGGCAATATCCTTGTGAACGCGATGACCGTTGGCGTTGCAGACCAAGATAAGATTTTTTATTCCGCCGCAACGGGCCTTGGTAATCCCATCGTCTATGTCGGTTCAAAGACGGGCCGTGATGGCATTCATGGCGCGACCATGGCGTCTGCCGATTTCGGCGCAGATATTGAAGAGAAGCGCCCCACGGTTCAAGTTGGCGACCCGTTCACGGAAAAACTGCTGATTGAGGCGTGCCTTGAACTGATGGCGTCGGACGCAATCGTTGCGATTCAGGACATGGGCGCGGCGGGCTTAACCAGCTCCAGCGTCGAAATGGCGACCAATGGCAAAGCGGGCATCCTCCTCGACATGGACAAGGTGCCGTGCCGCGAGCAGGGCATGACGCCTTATGAAATGATGCTGTCCGAAAGCCAGGAGCGCATGCTCATGGTGCTGAAGCCCGGCCGTGAAGAATTTGCCAAGGCGATTTTTGACAAATGGGAACTGGATTTCGCGGTCATCGGCAAAGTCACGGACACCGGCCATATGGTGCTGACGTGGAAGGGCGAAGTGGTCTGCGATATCCCGCTCGGCCCGCTCGCCGAAGACGCGCCTTTGTACGATCGTCCCGCTGCGTCGAAGGAAGACTATAAGGCATGGGCCAAGGTTCAGCCGCTGGGCGACGTTCCTGCGAGTAACGACATCGGCGCGGATTTGTTGAAGCTGATGGCTAGCCCTGACCTCGCAAGCCGCGCATGGATATGGCAACAATATGATAGCCAAGTAGGCGGCGACACGGCGCAGCTTTCGGGCGGGGATGCAGCGGTCGTGCGCATCCACGGTACCAACCGCGCGCTGGCGATGAGCACCGATTGCACGCCGCGTTATTGCTATGCCGACCCGTATGAAGGTGGCAAGCAGGCGGTGGCCGAAACCTATCGCAACATCAGCGCCGTTGGCGCAACGCCGCTGGCGATTACCAACTGCCTGAACTTTGCCAACCCGCAGCGCCCCGAAATCATGGCGCAGATTGTGGGTTGCCTCGAAGGCATGGGCGATGCTTGCCGCGCGCTCGATTACCCGATCGTGTCCGGCAATGTGTCCTTATATAATGAAAGCAAGGCCACAGGCGGCGGCAGCGCGATTTTACCAACGCCCGCCATTGGCGGCGTTGGCATAATGGAAGATGTCAGCAAGATGGCGACAATCGCGTTTAAGAACGAAGGCGACGGCATTTTTGTGATCGGCGATAGCAACGGGCATCTTGGCCAGTCCTTATGGCTGCGCGAATTGCATGGCCGCGAAGACGGGGCGCCGCCGCCTGTCGACTTGGCGCAGGAACGGGCGCATGCCGAATTTGTGCGCCAACTCATTCACGATGGCAAGGTGAACGCCGTGCATGATGTCGCCGATGGCGGATTGCTTGTTGCGCTGACCGAAATGGCGTTGGCCAGTAATAAGGGATGTGCGCTCGAAGAAATCGGCGACGCCTTCACCGCTTTTGGTGAGGATCAGGCGCGTTATGTTGTGACCAGAGCCGCTGCGGACCAAATTCAGGCCGCAGGCATTCCGATGACGCGGATAGGCACGGTTGGCGGCGCATCGGTCGCAGGGCCGGGCTTTGACGTGCCGATTGCGACACTGCGCGCTGCGCATGACAGCTTCTTCAAGGACTGGATGGAAAGCTAAAGAGCCTCTCCTCTCCAATCGAGACGAACGGGAATGCGCGTCTCAGGTTTAAGCCGTCGCAGCCAGCAAATTATACGGGTCAATACCTTCCGACCGCATCGCGGCATGGGCCGCTTTGTAGGTCACTGGTTCGGCAATCCCCAAGCGCTTACGGGCATCGACTAAAGGCTCGCGCAACAAGGCTGCGATATCTTCCTGAACGATGTTCTTCGCCGCTTTGCCGATACGATAGCCTTCGTGGACAGCCTTCATAATCGGCGCTGCTTTCGCCACGCGATATTTCAGTTCCAATCCGCCGGCATAGGCAATGAAGCCGACGCCCAGATTGTGATTTTGCGCATAGGTAAAGCCAAGCACGCATTGTTCGCCCAGCGCATCGCGGCCATAGCCGGTGAGGATGTGCAGCATGTCATGGGTGTCGCGCAAGCGGTCACCATAGCGTTCAACCACATCGCCGAACATGGGATAGGATGTTTGGAACTGGGCATATTCCGCCTCAAGACCCGCAGCGCTAAGGCCTTCGCGCTCCATGAAATCCACATAAGCACGGCCAACCGTACCTTCTGGAAGCTTCTTGATGCTGTCATGATCATCGAGCATGTCAATCAGGCGCTCATTGCTTTCGAGCAACGCTCTGCCCTTGGGTGTTTCCCAAAATTTCCGCGCCATCTTTCTAAATTTGCTACCGCTTAAGGCTGCAATGATGTGAAAGACCTGCTCTGTGTCTTCTTTGTTGGCAATCAGCTTACGAAAATGACGCCACGCCTTCAACGGCTGCATTTTTGCAAAGGGGCGGTCAGGGTGCGAAAAGTGCAGTTCAGTCATAACGAATCCACCAAAAATGATGGGATATAGGTAAAAACTACCTACATCAGTGTCAATAAGAAAAGTTAAACGCACTGGACGCTTATGCAGGATCGCTGTATTAATGTCGTAACACAGGGGGTAAGGCATGCAGGGTACGGAACAACGGCATATCAGCTTGGACGCGATGCGTGGCTTTGCGGTGATGGGCATTTTGGCGATGAACATCATCGGCTTTGCGATGCCAGAATGGGCTTATGTTACGCCTGCAGCTTATGGCACCGACACGTTGGCAGACCAAATTGCATGGGCATTTTCCTTCATCTTCATTGACGGCAAAATGCGCGGGCTATTCTCGCTTTTGTTCGGCGCGAGCATGATGCTCATCATCGCCCGCGCCGAGGCAAAGGTCCAGAGCGCCGCGCAAGTGCATTATCGCCGCATGGCGTGGCTCGCTCTATTCGGCCTTGCGCATTATTTCTTCATCTGGTTCGGGGATATCCTGTTTTTATATGCGATTATTGGCATGATCGCCTTTCGTTTCCGCGATTGGGCGCCCGTAAAGCTGATCAAGGTCGCTTTAATCATTTTTGCGGTTGGGCTGGTGTTCTGGGGCTTACAATTTGGCGGGCTTCAGGTCTTTCAATATGTCGCAACCCAGCCCGACGCCAGCGCCGACACGGCCCGCCAGTTTCGCGAGCTGATGGCGAGTGGCGACCTTGCTTTTAACATTGCGCCTGACCTCGCGCTACACAGGGGCAGCTATGCCGCGATTACATGGGATAAGTTTGGCGAGTGGAGCACGCCATTCACCTTAGTGCCGCAATCCATTGGCGAAACATTGCCGCTGATGATGATCGGCATGGCGATGCAAAAAAGCGGTTTCGTAACGGGGGAATGGGAACTGGCCGTTTACAAGCGTTGGGCCTTGCGGCTGGTGCCGATTGGGTTGCTGCTGACCCTGTCTCTGGCGCTTTGGATAGTCGCCGTTGATTTCGACCGGATCACCGCGCTTGCGGTTCTGTACGTCTGGGGCGGCATTCCGCGTCTGATGCTGACGATTGGCTATGCCGCGCTCTTGATTCTGCTCATCGGTCATTACCGCAACCATCCGATGCTCACGCGGGTCGCCGCAGCGGGCCGCACCGCGTTCAGCAACTATCTGGGCACAAGCATTGTTATGACCAGCATTTTTTATGGTTATGGCTTTGGCTTGTACGGCGATGTTGGCCGCGCCGGATTATGGCTGTTTGTGCTGGGCGCGTGGGCAGTGATGCTGCTGTGGTCAAAGCCATGGCTGATGACATTCCAATATGGTCCGTTGGAATGGCTGTGGCGAAGCTTAGCGCGCGGAAAAGTACAGGCCATGCGTCGTTAATGCTATTGCAATCAGTTCGCATTAACGGTAAGGCGATTCCATAGGAGTTGATCCATGGTCGTTTGCATCTGTAATGCTATCAAGGAAAAAGACCTGCGCGCTGCGGTGCGTTGTGCCTCGGAACGTCCGAATGACGTATATGCGCGCCTTGGGCGTAAGCCAAAATGCGGCCAATGCCTGTCGTTCGCGCGAAACATTATCAGCACCGGACCTGCAACCGCTTAGCAATAGCGGGTTGAAAAAATCAGCTTTTCCGCCATTTTTTCGCCTTCACGGTCATGCATTAACGCGCTAGTATATGCGCAACTAACCTAAAGGACATGGCGATGAAGGGTGATGCAAAAGTCATCGAATTTTTGAACGAGGCGCTCAAAAATGAACTGACTGCGGTCAATCAATATTGGCTGCATTATCGCATGCTGGACAATTGGGGCGTGTCGCGCTTGGCACATTTTGAACGGCATGAATCGATTGACGAGATGAAGCATGCCGACAAATTGTCGGAGCGTATCTTGTTTCTGGATGGCCTACCCAATTTCCAATTGCTTGGTCGTCTGCGTATTGGCGAGACAGTTGAGGAAATCCTGAAAGCCGATCTTGAGCTCGAATATGAAGCGCTGCCGCTGCTGAAGGATGCAATTGCGCATAGCGAAAGCGTCCGCGATTATGTCAGCCGCGACCTATTCGCATCCATATTGGAAAGCGAAGAAGAGCATGTCGATATGCTGGAAAAACAGTTCGACTTGATTGCGCGCATGGGGATAGAAAATTACATCCAGCTGCAGTCAAAACCCATTGAGGACTGATATTGCGCTGGGCAATCCTTAGCCGCCATCCTTAGCCGCAATCCCTAACTATTGTCGGCGAACGGGTTCTTCGACGAACGGAAGTTAATACGCACAGGCACGGCTCCAAAATCCAGATCGCGGCGGATACCGTTGAGCAAATAGCGCGCATAGCTGGCGGGCAACTCGTCTGTTCGGTTGCCAAAGATGACAAAGGTCGGCGGACGGTTCCGCGCTTGGGTCATGTACCGCAGCTTTATTCGCTTGCCCCCAGGGGCAGGTGGCGGGTTTGCCGAAATCGCGGCTTCAAACCAGCGGTTGAGAATGCCCGTTGGCACGCGCTTGTTCCACGCTTCGCGCGCATCGAACGCAGCGGAAATCATTTGGTCTAGCCCCTTGCCGGTCAATGCCGACACCGCGATCATCGGAACGCCCTTTAACTGCGACAGGCCTTCTTCGAGCGCAGCGCGAATGCCCTTGAACAGGCCGCTGCCATCAACCGCCACATCCCATTTGTTGATCGCGATGATCAGCGCGCGGCCCTCTTGAATCACATGGTCTGCAATTTTCAGATCCTGCACCTCCAAGCCCTTGGTCGCATCCAGCAACAACACAACCACTTCGGCAAAATCGATAGCATGGCGCGCATCGGCCACAGATAGCTTTTCCAGCTTATCCTGCACCTTGGCGCGCTTGCGCATGCCAGCGGTGTCAATCAAGCGCACGCGGCGTTCGGTCAGCAATGGCGGAATATTGCCTTCTTCATCAGGCTCGCCTTCTTTGGGATTTGGGTCTGTCCAGATCCAGTCGACCGAAATACTGTCGCGGGTAATTCCGGCTTCGGGGCCCGTAATCAGGCGGTTCTCGCCTAATAATTTGTTGATCAACGTCGACTTACCGGCATTGGGCCGCCCGACAATCGCCAGCTTCAATATCGCGTCGGGTGCCTCGGGATCAGGGACTTCAAATGCACCCCCGTCAATATGTGGCAGCAAGGATTGAAACAGGTCGGCCATGCCTTCGCCATGCTCGCCGCTAATGGCGATGGGGTCGCCAAAGCCAAGTGCGTAGCTTTCTAAGATGCCATTATCGCCTTGCTTGCCCTCGGCCTTATTGACCGCGAGTACGACCGGCGTTGCACTGCTGCGCAGCCAGCGGGCGATTTCTTCGTCAAGCGGGGTCACGCCCACGCGGCCATCGATCAGGAACAGGGCGACTTGTGCGCCGGCAATCGCGGCTTCTGTTTGCATCCGCATTCTGCCGGGCAGGGTGTCGGGATCTTCATCCTCATAACCCGCCGTGTCGACAATGGTGAATTCCAAGTCGAACAAGCGGCCTTCGCCTTCACGCCGGTCACGGGTGACGCCCGGCGTGTCGTCGACAAGCGCGAGTTTCTTGCCAACCAGCCGGTTGAACAAAGTGGACTTGCCGACATTGGGCCGACCGATAATGGCTACCGTCGGCAACATGCCGCTACTTCTCCTTTTATGGCCTAGCCGCGGAACGCGGAAATGCGGCCGGAATCATCCAGAATATATAAGATGTTGTTCGCGACAATCGGCGCAAGCGACACATCAGATTTTACGTCGGCAACTTCAGTGGCTGTGCCATCTTCT
Organism: Sphingorhabdus sp.; assembly: GCF_044239665.1. Classification (GTDB taxonomy): domain Bacteria; phylum Pseudomonadota; class Alphaproteobacteria; order Sphingomonadales; family Sphingomonadaceae; genus Sphingorhabdus_B. The sequence continues at coordinate 13,584 of NZ_JBIIBA010000014.1, read as the reverse complement.
GGCGCAACCGCCCAGATGGAACCGCGCGAATTGGCAATGATCAAGCGACCGCCGGCAAGAATAGGGCCATACCAGCTAATCGGGCCCTTTTTCTTCTTTGCATTGTCGTAACGCTGCAGCTTCGAAATCCAACGGATTTTCCCGCTGGAACGGGCAACGCTCAATAAACGGGCTTCGTCGGTCATGACGAACACCCATTCACCTGCCGTCACGGGTGTCGAAATACCCGCAATGTTGATTTCCCAAATGCGCTGGCCAGTGACCAGTTCATAGGACGCCATGCGTCCGCCTTTACCCAAAGCGAAGACGCGGCCACGGTCGATGACAGGGTCGGCATCAATATCGGTCAGCGTCGAAACCGATGTCGACATTGCGGTACGCGACAAGGTGTCGTTCCACAGGCTGCGGCCATTTTCATACCGATAGGCGGCAAGCTCACCACTGGAATAGCCAGCGATGACGGTGCCTTGTGCCGCAGCAGGGGCGCCAACGCCAAATATGCCCGATGCCGCAACTGGCCCGGCCTCTTTCCATTGGGGCTCACCATCGCTTTGGCGCAGCGCGTAAATCTGGTTGTCCTGCGTCATCACATATAGGTTACCGTTGGACAATGTCGGCGCACCACGCAAGGGTCCGGCTGGACGCTTTTTCCACACAAGCGCGCCAGTTTCCGCCACAAGCGCGGCGACATCGCCGACGCCATTGGTCGCAAAAACATTGCTGCTGGTTGCGCTGACGCCGCCGCCATAACGCGAAGGCTTGCCGTCGCTGTCAACCTCAAGCGCGTTTGTCCAGATTTGTGCGCCGGTGTTCGCATCAAATGCCGTAACGCGCGCGGTGGTGTCGACGACATAGACGCGGCCATCGCTCATCACTGGGCTCGCGGCCAAGCGTGCACGTGGGTTGGCACCGGTCACATCTGCGGTCCAAATGCGTTTCAGATTTTGACCAAGCGCCGCATGACCGGGCGATTTCGCGGCATTGCCGCCGGGCTGTGCCCATGCTTCATTCGCCAATGCTGGCGGCAGGGTGACGGCGACATCGGCCAAGGACGCATCGACCTCGGTATCACGCTCTGTGCCCAAAATGCTGACGCGTGCGCCGACGGTCGGCGTGTTATTCTTCTTACCGGAATCACCGCGCACCCCGTCAATGACGGCGCAGCCACCAAGCGACGTTGTCACGGCGAGTGCCAGAAGCAATTTGGATATGGTCTTCAAAGTCACTCTCCTTTGGCGGCGCTATCGCCAGCCTTCGCTGCCGCATTGCGGGTTACGTCAAGCTGAACGGTATCGATACCAAGCGCACCTGCCATTTGCTGGGCACGGCTGCGCAAGGTCTGCGGCGCGTCCTCTTGTTTCGCGATCTGCGCAAAAATAGGGCCAGCCAAATTGTCCTTACCCATTTTCATATAGGCTAAGGCGGTTAATTCGCCCGCGCTGCCGAAATAAGGGTGGCCAGCGGTCGCCAGTGGTTTCAATCGGTCAATCACTTGCTGCGGCGCGATGGCGTCAAACTCGGCGCTCACTTGGCGGATCAGGGCCAGATCGCGGAATGTCTGTGGCAGGCTGTCGTCGCCTGCAACCTTGGCATAGATAGCAATCGCCTTCTTGGTCTCACCATCTTCACCGAGCAGATTTGCCTCCACCAATTGCGCCATGGCGCGATATCCGGGTTGATCGGCCTTGGCGAGCACTGCCAATTTGGCGCGCGCCTCTTTTTCTTGCCCAGCGCGCAACTTGTCCATTGCGTCGACAAATTCTTCGCTTTGCAAATCTGCTGCGGCCTGCATTTGATTGTGATAGATGATCCAGCCAGCAAAGGCCAAAAGTCCGGCCACCACAGCCGCCAAAAGCCAGCGGCCATAACGCGTCCAAAAACTGCTCAGGTCACTCGCGCGGACGGCATCATCGACCTCACGCAAAAATGCCTCGTCGCTACCGCTCCGGTCTTTATCCGCGGGCTTTTCAGTCGGTGTCAAAGCCAAAAGGGCCTCCGAATTTGTTTAGTCAAAATTGGTCAACACGGTCCTTAGCCCGACTTGGCCCGATAGGCCAGCCTGCTTTATACAGGCTGATATAGCTGGTCGGGTCCGGGGAAGCTGCGGTCACGCACGCCAGCGGCATAAGCGCGCACAGCGTCCTCAACGCCGACACCCATATCACCGAATTTCTTGACGAATTTGGGAACGCGGTCGAACAAGCCCAGCATGTCTTCGGCAACCAACACTTGCCCGTCGCATTGCGCCGACGCGCCAATGCCAATGGTTGGGCAGGCAACTTTTTGCGTAATTTCAATGGCGATATGTTCAAGTACGCCTTCAATCACCATGGCAAATGCCCCGGCGTCGGACATGGACATCGCATCATCGACGATCGACTTGGCTTCTTCTGGGCTTTTGCCGCGCACGCCATAGCCGCCCAGAATGTTCACCGCCTGCGGCGTTAATCCGACATGCGCCATCACCGGAATGCCGCGTGAGGTCAGGAACTCCACCGTGGGCGCGAGCACCTTGCCGCCTTCCAGCTTCACCGCCGCCGCGCCGGTCTCTTTCAACAGTCGCGATGCGTTGACAAATGCTTGTTCGGGCGATGCTTCATAGGAGCCAAAGGGCATATCGACGATGACGGCGGCGTGATAGCTGCCGCGCACCACCGCCGCGCCATGCGCCGCCATCATTTCCATCGTCACCGCCACGGTGTGCGGCAGGCCGTAAATCACTTGCCCCAGCGAATCACCGACGAGCAGCATGTCGCAATGCGGGTCCATCAACTGCGCCATGCGGACGGTATAGGCCGTCAGCATCACCAGCGGTTCCTTACCCTTTTGCTGCCGAATGCGCGGCACGGTCAGCCGCTTCATCGGCGAAGGCGTCGGGTTCGCGCGACTGGTGGATGTATCGAAAGTGAGCGTTTTTGAATGTGTAGACATAGCGCAGGGGCTTAGCCGCTAATCGCCGCGGGCAAAAGCAAATAGAGTCTTCGTCTTATTGGCGCGCCGCCACCGCTTCGGTCACATTGTCGCTGAAAATGCCGTCGACGCCGGTAGCCAAGAAGGCTTTTATCTCTGCGTTCAAGTCACCTGTCCCACGCGGATCAACGCCGGATTTTTGCGCGAGGGGCAGGAAGTAATTTTCGCGGCGAAACGTCCACGGGTGAACCGCAAGACCCAGTTTATGTGCGTCCGCGACAAGGGTCGTCGGATCGCCCAGATTGCCCAGCAAAGTACGCGGGATGATGAGTGCCTTATTGGGGCCAATGCCATCGGCATAGCTCGCCACGGCCTTTAGGCCCTCTGCCGTTGCCATTGCGGCATAGGTCAAATCGCTGCGGTCGGGCGGGCTGCCTGTGTCCGCCATCAACTGGATCAGGCGCAATTTCGTTTTGGACCGCAAGGCTTTCAGATTTTCGACCTCGAACGATTGGATGAACACCGGCGCGCTTTTGTCGACATGACCATATTTGGTCAGCGCGGCCAGCAACGGCGCTTCATGCGGCAGACCAATCGCGGTGAAATAGCTTGGGTGCTTGGTTTCGGGATAGACGCCTATCGTCCGACCCGTCGTCTTGCTTGCCTCTTTGGCCAAAGCGAGGATCTCGTCAAAGGTCGGTATCTCAAACTGCCCGTCATAGGCCATATTTGCCTTGCGCAATTGCGGTAGGCGTTCTTTCGCGCGCAGGGTCTTCAATTCGGCGAGGGCGAAGTCTTCGGTAAACCAGCCTGTCATTTTCTGGCCATCGATGACCTTGGTCATCTTGCGGTCGGCAAATTCGGCCTTGTCCGCGACGTTAGTGGTTTCCGAAATCTCATTCTCATGCCGCGCGACCAGAACGCCATCCTTGGTGAGCACCAAGTCCGGCTCAATATAATCGGCGCCTTGTTCAATCGCGAGGCGGTAGCTTGCCAACGTATGCTCGGGCCGCTCGCCCGATGCGCCGCGATGGGCGATGACGATGACTTTGCCTTCAAGCGGTTGTTCCATGGCGTGGCTTTCCGAAATGGAGAAGGGCGACAATGACAGGGTGGCGATCAAGAGGATATGTAAGAATTTCATCCTGCTGTCATGCCTGCGCGACATTTCAATTCTGCGACAAAAGCGCATCCCATTCGGATTCCTTAAACCCGACGAGCAAAGCCTTGCCGCCTTCAACCACTGGCCGTTTGATCATGGACGGGTTGGCAACCATCAACGCAATCGCCTTGGTCGCATCTATGTCGGCCTTATCCGCATCGGGCAGCTTCTTAAACGTCGTGCCCGCCTTGTTCAGCAGCTTTTCCCAGCCGACTTGGCTGGCCCAGCGCGCCAGATGTTCTTGCGTCACCCCTGCCTTTTTATAATCATGAAAGGCAAAGCTGACGCCGCGCGCATCCAAATATTTCCGCGCTTTTTTGACGGTGTCGCAATTGGGAATGCCGTAGAGAGTTAGGGTCATATGCTGGGTCCGTTATCTGCCATGAATATCATTTATAATGCGCCCGCCGGTCGCCGAAATCGCGCACACGCTTGCGCCATGCGCGATAGCTTCCGGGCTTTAACTGGGTGCGCATGATGACTTTAATCTCGTCAGGCGTGACCCCGTGCTGCGCCGAAATCTGCGTGAAGCTGATATGATCCGACAGCGCCATTTCGACGATCTCGCTAATCTGCGCAGGCGATAGCGCGGCGGTCATTGCGGGTGAACGCCTACTCCCACTCAACGATTCACTGCTATGAAATATATATAAATCAATTAGTTAACTCCAATTTTTAGTTTTGTGTAACTAATGCGATTTAAGATTTATTCCAATAAATCAATTACTTATGTATGTAATTGAAATCTCGTGTCGTAGATGCACAATGTGTAAACATCATACTTGCGCAAACCGTCTCTTTCCAGTGCCTTTCTCGTGATTATTTCGCTTTCGAACCAACGCCAGTGACACTGCTCAAAGCAGTATCAAGTTCGCCGTTCAAAACAGCTTCCTTGACCGTTGAAAGAACCGTGCTGACCTCTGACGCATTAGTGCATTGAATAGCGTTCTTGCCCTTCGCAAGCTCGATTGGTTTGCTGCCATAACGCACTGTTAGTTGCACTGTATCGTCAGCGTTCACGACCCACCAACGCTTGATGCGTTTCGCTACCTCACGACGATGCTGATTGCCGCTTTCGTCAGTGACAGTAACAAACTTGCTTGGTGCATACGCTGGGTCTGTAGCAAGCTTGATCTGCTGATCGATCTTATCTGCCAGTTTACGACGACGCACGAAGATGCGCCCTTGTGCTGTTTCTGGTCGAAACTCGATCAGCTTCAGCGATGATATTAGCGACATTGCATTCTCCTTTTTCGAGAACTCAATGTGAATCCTTCATTTTGATATTCCTACCGAAATGTAGCCTCGCAAAAACTCAAGCTTTAAAGTTTAAAGTAAGCTGTCGGTTTTCCCGACAATCAATGCGTTGTCGGGAAAACCGACAGCGCACCATTTGTCATTTCAGCTTTCTGTTCCGCTTTCCTAAAACAGAAAACTCACCCAGCCAGATCGAACTCAACACTGTCAGCATCAACCAACGAACGACATCTGATACTCATAGATGTAAGCTGTTTTGCTAATGGCTGATAACGCGGCAATGTTTTCAACTGCTCAGCGGCGCACATTAATCGACTGGCACAAATTGCTATCGTGCCCAGACTTGGTTCTGTTTTTTGATGACGCAGCTTACGCAAATACCCTTCCGAACAACCTAACCAATGTTCGCTGAACTCGCTTTCAGTCGCAGCAATTCCTTTGTCTTTTAGAAACCCAAGCACTTCATAAATAATATCTTTTCTCATCGTTTCGATCTCCCAGTGATAAATACACATCAGTAGCAAGTGACTTGCTCACTGTATTTATCTGGGAAATGAGAATGGTCGCAAAATCGTTAGTGAGACTGAACTGGGCGAAGTGGGCTTCGTCGTATGATTGGAATGTTTATGGGACACTGAACTTCGCTGTTGGACACAAAATTGGGATTGAAGAAGCACAGCGACAATGGTCGCACTTCTGGAGCAAGTTGGATCGTATCTGTTACGGGCAGTCAAAGGGTAGGCAGAATCGAGTTCAGCGTTTTGTTTACACGCACAGCGGCAGGAACGGGGACAACATACATTCGCACTTCCTTGCTCGATCTCTGGGTGACACGGGAGAGTTCTGCGTTCTGCTTAATGCGCTCTGGGCTGGTATGGAGGGTGCGGGCGCAGCGGTAGCTGAGCAGAACGAGATACTGCCCGTTTTCAGCAAGCAACGAGCTTCCTGGTATCTGCTTCACGAAGATCACGATGGTGAGATGAACGGCTTCAATGCGAAGCTGACGCATCTCGATCAGTATCAACCCAAGATGCGTGACACTGCGTTGATCGACCTACGATCAGCAGCAGATCGCTTCCAGCACATTAACGATGCCTCGATCGCATTCGATCAGCATCTTGCAAGGGCTGAGCAGCGATACATTAGGCGCAACTCGAACTAACAGGACAGCTATGCTGCGGTGAAGTCGTGCGTCTTATGGACAAGGCAATGTGCTGAGTGATTTCAGCGCAAGTCTTCATAATACCCAAAATGCAAAGACATTAACAAAGAATCAAAAGTTTGTGAAAACGACATAGGTCATTGGGAAACAACAAAACGACTGATGGAGGAAATCGGTAGGATCAAATGTCTGATTAATTTAAGAATCTCTCATCGGAAAAGTTTATGTGAGACAAGCAAAATGGCAAAAGCAAAGGTTCTGACTAAAGACGAAATCAAACGAGTGATGCGTATCGCTGACACAGGGAATAACGGTCTCAGAGATAGAACGGCTTTGTCGCTTAGTATCTTAGCTGGGATGCGCATTGGAGAGATTGCGGCTTTGAAGATTTCTGATGTTCGCGGGATTGATAGACGAGCAGTAGAAGTCATCAATCTCAGCAAACATCAAACGAAAGGCAATCGCTCACGCAGGGTTTTCATCTCAGACGAACTTCGCAAAATCCTAAATCAATATCTCGCTCAGATTAGCCAGCTTGATGAGAGCAAAGCATTCATTCGCTCAACACGGACTGGCAACCATTTTAGCAACATCAGTCTCAGCTTGCGCTTCAAAGCAATCTACGCAGCCGCTGGTATCAAAACGAGCAGTCATTCAGGCAGAAGGACATTTGCTACACGCTTAAACGCTGCTGGCATTGGGATGGCGACAATTCAGCAAGCTATGGGTCACGCTAACATTGCTACTACTGCTGGATATTGCTGGGTCAGTGATGAGCAATTGGCAAATGCTGTTAATGTGATTTGAACAACACAAATAACAATTCAGTCTTTTAACTCTAACTTGTAATAAATGCTATCGCACCAGCCTATATGAGTTTCAAATGTCTGTCTTTCAAAACCAATATTTTCAAAACCAAACTTGTTCAATAGATTGATGGATCTTAAATTGCGTGGGTCTACATCAGCAAATAAATGATCAGAAATATTATATTCTCTGACATAACTTATTAGTCCTCTCATTGCCTCTGAAGCAATACCTATTCCCCAATAAGATCTATTAAGAATAAAACCGACTTCTGGTAATTTTCAGAAACCAAGTTTACCAACTATTTTTCCTTGAAAATCAATGAAAAAGTCAAATTGGCTTTCAGGATTGTAATCAAGAAGTGGCGTAAGCCAAGTTCTTGTTTCAGATATGCTTTGATGAGCTCCATTTGACCAGTAAGTCATTACCTCATCGTCACAGAATATTTCGTGAATGTCTTCCAAATCGGAGAGTTTTGGCAGGCGTAACTTGAGGCGCTCAGTGACGATCACAATCTTCTCAGAACTGCAGGAAACGGAAAAAATCGTCGAGTGCATAATCACTTGCACGACAATGAGCAAGCTGCTCATTCGTCACTCCTAAAATGCGCTCAGCTTCCGCTGACAGAGCCATTGACGGCTTTGCCCACTCGTCAAACTCATCGTTTTCATCCCAACGATTGATTGCATAGTAGTGAATTATTTCACCCTTCTCTGGTGTGAGTGCGCTTGTCTCAAGCCTTATAATTAACTCACGCTTTAAGCCACGAGTGCCAGCCTGAAACAGTTCCAACCCACCATCAATGTAAAGTTCAAACAGACTGTCGTGCAGCCGCTTCTGGCTTTGGATAAGCCTGTCGTTCATCGTGTTATAGCCTGCGCAGCTTTGCGAAATGCAACCTCATCATTTTGTGCCCCATAGACATACCCACGCAATGCTCGTTGCTGATGAGTGGGAGATGTCGGTGCTTGTTGTTTCTGCGACGATTGTCCTGATCGCTCCTGTGAACGGTCCTCTGAATCGTTTTGGGATTGTGGGGTATCAGCAGTGCTTGGCTCTGGCTTAGGTTGCTTCTGGGCTTTCTGAGGAGCAGGCTTCGGTGGCTTTGATTTGCTGCTTGAGCGACACTGTTTCGCAAGCGCAGTGTTTCTATCAGCCAATTTCCCTGACAACTCCCCTGCGACTGACAGAAACAGGTCAATGTCCTGCTTGATCGTCTTGCTTTCTTCTTCTGATGATAGCTCGATCACCATAGCAATCCAGCGTTTCAATTCTTCTCGTGCGTTCATCCCATACACCCTGCTTTCAAGTGTATTTATCACTCGGGAGCTGCAGGCTTACTCGATTGCTAATCTAACGGATGAAGTAACCGACTATCTTCCATTTGTCGTCTTCACGAGCAAGAATGACTGTTTCAATCGTGTCAGCCTTTTTCGAAAAAACTGTACGATACTGTAAAATCTCATACTCTCCATCAGGCGCACCAGGCAGTGATTTCGATTTACTCGAACCGTTCACGACCCGCGACACAACTGTGCCTAAAGGCTCCCTAACTGATTGAACTGTTTTTACCCACTGCTCCTGCGTCAGCTGCGAACGAAACAGTTTTCCAGTATCATTCCAGCTTGCAGACCAGCTGTTAGCATCAAGCAACGAAAGCCAACCATCAGCGACCGTCAGCTCAGGCGAGACAGGCGCAGGCGCACTAATGGCAGCAAGAATTAAAGTAGCTTCTTTGAACATTAGACTTCCTAACTTACGAATGATGCGCTGCTGTTAATGTGATGATTTGCGTGGAGCTATCATTGCTGAAGATGCCCCGCCACTCCAAAAGTACCTGATCCAGAAACGCTTTCGTAGCTTCGAGCGGAGCTAACTTAAATGTTTTAAGTTAGATGGGAATTATTCGACCATCTTTGTCACGCCTAAAGTCAGCCACAGCGTTCGCCAAACGACGATCATCTATCAAGTGATAGTATGTCTTTCTGATCTCAGTGTCGCTCGTGCCACACATCTCTGCGACTTGCTGAAACGATAAACCACTCAGCACCCTTTGCGTGATCATAAAGTGCCGTAAGCTGTATGGAACGATACCTCGTGCTTCGTGATCTACAATGCCTGCAAGCTTCACCATACGATGGAAATGATAGAGAATTGCACGATTCGAAATGCGTGTTTTGCCGTCGAGACTGAATATCAAATCAGTGCTGCTCGTATGCCTGGAAAGCTCTTTCCAGCGTTCGAAGTAAGTACCCCCACGACAGTATAATTTACGATCCTTACGAACCTTACTCGTCTCTTTGCGCACATAGATTTCGGCAAGCAGCTTCGTCTGCATCGCTGCGCCAAGCTCGTGCTTTTTCATCTTCACATCACACCAGCGAAGTTGCTGCTGCTCACCCGTTCTCAGCCCCGCATTTGCTGCAATCAAAACATAGTGCCTCGCCAACTCACGCATCATATGTTCATCATCGTCGAGCTTGTTTGCCTTACGAGCGACATATGAACGCATTGCTTTGGTCAATGCATTATACTCGTCGTTAGTAAGCGTAGCTCGTCGAATTGCTTCGTTGTCGATTTCATACTTACTAAGCTTGGGGAAATCGAACGCTTCGACGACACTCTGTTTTGCACGAAAAAGATACGCCATCATTGCGTTGATAGTGCCTTGCTCGTTTGCAAGCGTTGTATGTGCGATGCCGTGCTTTGCGTTTTTGATACGATAAGCGAAGTAGCCTTCAGCAGCGTTTCGCTCCAGTTCCTTCAGCTTTGTGTCACGCTTGATATAGTCCAGCCAGTGACCAAGATGCGTCGATATTGTGCCGTGACGCCCCTTTGTGATTGTCTTGAGTTCGACCAGCTTTTGTTTGTCAGCGAGATAGAGATTCACCCCTTCTTCTGCTGTAATCGAGAAGTAGCGTTTGCCAGACTTCTGATCTGAACGAAGCTCGATGTAACGATCTTCTGCTCGTTTTTTTGCTGTCTCTAAATCGCGAGTTTTTAAGCTCTCACGAACATATTTGTTCTCACCATCAAGCCACATTCTGAAGTGCCAGTAAACACCTCGCTGCTCAATAAGCACCTTATCAAACAGCCAGATACGACCGTCATCAGCCTTAACTCGATGTGACATTGTCTATTTCCCCTCAAGCGCACCCAAACAGCAATGTCGCCTACGATTTAGAGTAGTGACAAGAATGTGTAAGTAGCTGTGCAACAATAAGCTTGCTGGAACTGGAAACAAACGATTTTTTGTGCGTCGTGAATGTTTTGTGTAACTAAATAAACAAACAATATCAGTTACTTAGTAACGCATTCTACTCCCACTCAACGATTCACTGCTATAAAACATATATAAATCAATTAGTTAGCTCCAATTTTTATTTTTGTGTAACTAATGCGATTTAAGATTTATTCCATTAAATCAATCACTTAGGTATGTAATTGAAATCTCGTGTCGTAGATGCACAATGTGTAAACATCATACTTACGCAAATCGTCTCTTTCCAGTGCCTTTCTCGTGATTATTTCGCTTTCGAACTAACGCCAGTGACGCTGTTCAAAACAGTATCAAGTTCGCCGTTCAAAACAGCTTCCTTTACCGTTGAAAGAACCGTGCTGACCTCTGAAGCATTAGCGCATTGAATAGCGTTCTTGCCCTTCGCAAGCTCAATTGGTTTGCTGCCATAACGCACTGTTAGTTGAACTGTATCGTCAGCGTTCACGACCCACCATCGCTTGATGCGCTTTGCTACTTCACGACGATGCTGATTGCCGCTTTCGTCAGTGACAGTAACAAACTTGCTTGGTGCATACGCTGGGTCTGTAGCAAGCTTGATCTGCTGATCGATCTTATCTGCCAGTTTGCGACGACGCACGAAGATGCGCCCTTGTGCTGTTTCTGGTCGAAACTCGATCAGCTTCAGCGATGATATTAGCGACATTGCATTCTCCTTTTTCGAGAACTCAATGTGAATCCTTCGCTTTGATATTCCTACCGAAATCTAGCCAATCAACGCTGAAGCGTTAGCCACAATAACGCGCCTTTCAGGTCAGATTCAGAAACATCCTCGCTGTATATTTCCCCACTTAACGTAACATCATTCCCTCTAATGTCTCTGTTGTTGATACATACATATATCTCGACTTCATCGACGAGATGGGCGCCGAAAAGAAACGTAAGTAGAAATTCTATCTGGAGTTCTCTTCCATTTTTTAGACAAGCGGATGCCTTTACGTCTCTGCTTTTTATGCGGTTTTGGATAAATGCATCAGCATCTTTGTAGTCGTATCCATCTGTCGTTCTTATGAGTAAACCGTCGGAAATTATCTTAAAGTCGTGATATACGTTTCCTAGATCGTCATCGATACCATGCCGATACTCGATTTCAGTGACGACATGTTCAGCTATGCATAAGAGATTGTCACCAATCCCAGACGATTGAGCGATAGCTATTGCAAGATCATTTCCTAGTTTTTCCCGTTCTTTAGTCACGCCCTTTTCCCCATCGTTGCCGTTAGTGCTCGAAGTTTCGCAGCTATGTCTTCATTTGTTAGACGCTCTTCTGGACACTTAATTTGCTCAATCACCGCTTCCACCGCACGAATTTTGCACTGTCTTTTGCTATCAATCTTTTCTGAAATTGGACCGCTCTGATTGTCTAAGCTGCGACTAGTAATAGCTCGTGGAACGCTAAATGGGTCAAGACTGGGGTAGTTACTAGCAGTGAAATCACATTGTCTGTCGAGCCAGATTTGCAACGACGGATCGATGCTTAGTTGCTCTTCAAGATACAGCAGTGCCCGTTCGAAAGCCGTTTGTGCTTTTGCGTGTAGCTGTCGTGCTGATCGCACTCCTCGCTGACTTGCAGTTTCACCGCGATTGTAGAGCAGTATTGCCTTCTTCAGCAGCTCCTCATACTCGATAACTGCGCCAGATTTTCTACTAAGCAAGTTGCGCTGATCTAATGTGTTCGACCAACTATCCTCGTATTCCTTATAACCTTGCTCACCAAGCCAAGTCTGAAGCTGACGATTTTGCACGATTTCGCCACGCCTCAATCGATCCAATAAATCGTGAAGCTTTGCCAACCGTGCTTCGTCTGACTTGTGCAATGAGAAACCCAACCGTCTTGATGTGACAGATCCAAACCGTGCAGCAAAAGGAACCTTTTTCCAAGTTGGTTTTAATTACTCAGATCAAACTCGACGCTGTCTGCATCAACCAACGAACGACATTTGATACTCATTGATGTAAGCTGTTTTGCCAATGGCTGATAGCGCGGCAATGTTCTCAACTGCTCAGCAGCGTTCTGTAATCTACTCGCACATATTGCGATTGTGCCCAAACTTGGTTCTGTTTTCTTATGTCGTAATTTACGCATGTAGCCTTCTGAACAACCAAGCCAATGCTCAGAAAATTCGCTCTCGCCAGAAACAATCTGCTTAGATTTAAGATACCCAAAAACTTCTAAAATCGTGTCTTTTTTCATAGTTTTCCTTACTCCGTGATAAATACTCATATCGTCAGAATGTAAGCGCAATCTGACTAGTATTTATCTGTGGAGCAGAAAGAACGTGTCTGTAACCTATTCACGTTTCTATGTTCTATCATAGGGCATTATCGTCGCATTGAGTTTGCCAGCCTAGCTGTCGCCAACAGAACTTGCAGCCCAGTAAGCGTGACCACAGACACGCAATACAACAAGCAAAGTCGCAACTGGCTTGTAAAAATATTATGCGATGGATCAAGAAAGATGAGACTGCGAAAGCGGTAACTTGTATGTGTCTTAGGGGTAAATGATTGGTTCCCAAGACGCTGCGTTGCGAACAACTCACCACACATAAAGGTAACAGCGTAACCCTATCTCCCATTCAGTTCATTTGAACTGCGTGGTTGTGTGCAATCATTGGCTTAAACGACTCAACGAAAAGTGCAAAAGCCACAGTGAAGCGTAAGCCTCACTGTGGCAGCAATCTAACGAAATGTACCAACCAACAAATATAAAAAAACAAAGCGATGAGGGTTACGAAGAAACCCGAAATCGCATGAGTTCGTAGAACTCATAATCAAGGAGACTGATTAAATCTGAATGATTCTCAGAAAATAGTCTGAGACATATCCATCCAGAATCCCGTTTCATTGCAACATCGCATAAACCGTATTCGGACTGACTTTCACCTCTTTACAGATAGCGCGGATTGATGAGCCATTTCGCTTCATCCATTGAATTTTTGCTATCTGCGCTTCTGTCGTTGGCTTGCGACCAAAACGTACACCGCGCTC
>NZ_JBIIBA010000013.1:0-53552 GCF_044239665.1 Sphingorhabdus sp. | reverse complement strand
CCCACGACAATATCGTCGACCTCTGCTGCGAGGCGTGGAACAAACTCATAGATCAGCCTTGGCGCATTATGACCATCGGCCATCGTAAATGGGCCAGTGAGTTGTGATCAATGCAGGTTGGTATAAGTCCCTAAACAGACCCCAATTTAAAAACAAGCATGCCGGTTTTCGGAACATTGGGGACTGATGACCACAAATCGGTCGTTTGCTGAAGTTCCGCTTTGCTCCTTCGTCGATCCAAAAGCAGACAGTCGCCTCCCGAACCAATAGCGGTCCTTGTCCGCCGTCCCTGAAAGCCGTATGAACGGACGTGGGAAAGGCCATAATTTATGCATTCTGGTTCATGCATGTGCGGTGCCATAACATTCACCGTAGAAGGCGATCTACCGCAGCCGGACATTTGCCACTGCAGTAAATGTAGAAAGCAATCTGGGCACTGCTTTGCTTCCACAGACGTTCCAAAATCAGCACTGTCATTATCTGGCACTGACGCGCTCAAATGGTTCCAATCCTCGCAGCAAATCCGCCGTGGCTTTTGCGGCGAGTGCGGCTCCTCGCTTTTTTGGGAGCCTTCGCATCGTGACTGGATTGCAGTCGCGATGGGGGCGTTTGACCGTCCAACTGGCACCACAGTTAAAATGCATATCTTCGTCGGCGAAAAAGGTGACTATTACGAAATTGCCGACGGGCTTCCGCAGCACGAGTGAATTTTTAAAGGTCAGCTATTGTCTTTGGTTTATCGAAACTCGACAGGCCGTTTCCTACCTATTTTCAACCATCCAACCCCAATCACAATTTCGGCAAAGTCACGCCGCGCTGGCCCATATATTTGCCTGCACGGTCGGCATAGCTGGTTTCGCAGGGCTGCTCGCCTTTTAGGAACAGGAACTGGCACGCGCCTTCATTGGCGTAGATTTTGGCGGGCAAAGGTGTGGTGTTGCTGAACTCCAGCGTCACATGGCCTTCCCAACCGGGTTCCAATGGCGTGACGTTGACGATGATGCCGCAACGGGCATAAGTGCTCTTGCCAAGGCAGATGACCAGCACATCGCGCGGCACGCGGAAATATTCGACGGTGCGGGCCAAGGCAAAGCTGTTGGGCGGAATGATGCAGACATCGGTCTTACGATCCACGAAGCTTTTCGGGTCAAAATCCTTGGGGTCGACAATGGAACTATCAACATTGGTGAAAATCTTGAATTCATCGGCCACGCGGGCGTCATAGCCATAAGAGGACAGGCCATAGCTGATGCAGCCATCGCGGCGCTGCGCCTCGACAAAGGGTTCAATCATGCCCGTTGCTTGCGCTTGTTCGCGGATCCAGATGTCGGACAATATGGACATAATCACTCCTTGTTAACCGAACCGCTTTTGCCATACTGCGATGCGCGTGCAAGAGGTGGTCACGAAAAAATTGTGCGTATCTTGCGCGCCCCAAAAGCGGCTTACTTCAAGCTGGCTGGACCAAAGCCGTGCGGCAGCAATTCCGACAAAGGATATGTCGCATAGCCCGTTGCATGTGCGCAATGCACCGGAATGTCGGTGTCCGTCAGGTCCGCCACTTCCTTGATAATCTGACGACAACGCCCGCATGGTGTGATGGGGTCTGCGCCGGTTCCAACATGTCCGGCCAAGCCACCTGCAACCGCAATCTCACGAATTGCGCGCAATTGGCCATCACTATTGGCTTTAGAAATCGCCACGGTTTCGGCGCATAATGTCATGCCATAGCTGGCATTTTCAAAGTTGCTGCCGGTCACAATCTCTCCATTGTCGAGCAGCAACGCCGCGCCGACATGAAAGTTGGAATAAGGCGCATAAGCGGTCTTGGCCGCGTCGATTGCGGCTTGGACCAAGCGTGCTGTCGCCGCGCTCATTTGCGCACCACGACCCAGCGTACCGCGCCGTCAATGCCGCTGACACGACGTTGGCTATTTGCGGTCCACATGACCCAAGGGCGCGCGGAATAATCGGGTGAAATGCCGTTGCCCTCAAGCCAGATGTTGCGATCAATTGACTTACCCACTTGATACTCCTTCTCGAATGCGGGCGTGAGTAACAGGATTGCGGGGGTGCCGCTATGCGCCTCAATCTGATTAAGGAAAGTTGCCAATTCCGCCAAAATCAAGGCCCGGTTCGGACGGCTGTTGCAGCCTTCGGAAAACTCCATTTGCACCGCAGGGGGCAGCGCTCGGTCGTTGCGCGGCACGCTGGTGATAAACATCGTCGCTTGTTCGGACGCCGAACGGCACAGGTCATAATGATGCAGCGCGCCAAAGCGAATGCCTGCCTCCTGCACCGCCGCCAGATTGGCCTGAAACTGTGCATCGCGGCCGCGTGCGCCATCGACGGCAGTAATATAAGCGAAATCGACGCCCGTTGCGCCCAGTTCCGACCATCGGGGTTGACCGTTGCTCGCGTTCGCGACGATGCCCTGTACGGGATAGCTATTGCGCGGTGGGGCCCATCCGGTGACAAAATTCCACAGCCCATAGCCCATAAAAGCTATAGCCAGCAGGACCACGCCCCAGCGGATCAATTTGTGATTTCGCTTTAGCATGCAGCCCCGTTTAAACCCTTTGATTCGACGTCATTAATAGGCGCTCCGGCCTCGCAAAGTCGAGAGGCGTTATGGCGCGCTGGACACTATGCTTTGATATGTAACACGCAGATTAACGTAAACAGGCGGCGGGCGGTGGCAAAATCCACTTCCACTTTGCCGTCAAGCCGTTCCATCAAAAGCTCCGCCGCCGCATCATGTACCCCGCGTCGTGCCATATCGATGGTTTCAATTTCCGCCGCGCTGGCCTTGCGAATGGCTTGGTAATAGCTGTCGCAAATGGCGAAATAATCCTTCACTATGCGTCGAAATCGGCCAAGCCCCAACACCAGTATTTCGCGCGGCACCCCATCTTCACGGCGGATATCGAGGATGAGGCGGCCTTCGGCGACGCTGATGCTCAAATGATATGGGCCTGCATAGCCGTCGCCCATATCGCGCAGCGGTTTGAAGAAATTATCTTCAATCAGGTCGAAAATGGCGACGCGGCGTTCCTGTTCAATGTCGGCATTACGCCGCAGGATCGTCGCTTCGTCCAGTTCAACTTTGATGATGCGCGGGTCCGCCATATAGCCGTGTTAGCTTCAGATATTTTTGGGGCAAGGGGTTAAGGCGATACAAGCAAATGCGTTGTGCAAAATATTGTCCACAGCCATATCCCCGCACTTCTTTTTTGCCCCCTTGCGCAGCGGGATATGGTAAAGGATAGGAAGCCATGGCCGAACTTATCAGACTTGCCGCAGCAAATGAAGCTGAACCCCAACGCTTACCGCGCAATATTGAGGCGGAGGCGGCTTTTTTAGGCGCTATCCTCATTGATAACCGCGTGATTGAGGATGTCTCGATCAAGCTGCAACCGGATCATTTTTTTGAACCCCTGCACGGCCGGATTTATGAACATATCTTGCGCCTGATTGACCGCAACATGCTGGTTACGCCAGTCACGTTGAAGCCGTTTTTTGAAGCCGACGAATCGATGCGAGAACTGGGCGGGCCAGGCTATCTGATCAAACTCACCGCCGATGGCGCAGGCTTGATTGGCGCGCGCGACTTTGCGCAGCAGATTTACGATCTGGCCTTGCTGCGGGAGCTTGTGACGGTAGGTCGGACCCTGGTCGACAATGCGCTCGATACGAGTGAAAGCGTAGATCCAAAGGGACAGATTGAAGCTGCGGAAAGCGCGCTCTACAAAGTTGCCGAGGGTGAAGGCGAAACCGGCTCCATGAAGAGCTTTCTGGCCGCATCGACCGAGGCCATTCGCAATGTTGAGAAGGCGCTTAATTCAGGTGGCAGCCTTTCGGGTATCACCACTGGCCTTAACAGCATCAACACCAAATGCGGCGGCTTGCACAATTCCGACCTGGTGATTTTGGCCGGACGTCCCGGCATGGGTAAGACATCATTGGCCACCAATATCGCGTTCAATGCCGCACGGCGCTGGATACGCGAGCGTGAAGACGGCATCGAAGAGTCCAAGGGGTCGGGTGCCAAAGTCGCCTTTTTCAGCCTTGAAATGTCCGCCGACCAGTTGGCGACACGTATCTTGGCCGAGCAATCGGGCATTAGTTCTGAATTGCTGCGCATGGGTAAAATTTCCCGTGACGACTTCCGCGAGTTGTCGCGCGCGTCGCGCGAGTTGCAGGAATTGCCGCTCTACATTGACGATACGCCGGCGCTCACCATTGCGGCATTGCGCACCCGTGCGCGGCGGTTGCAGCGGCGGCACGGAATCGGCCTGATCGTTGTTGACTATTTGCAGCTCCTCCAAGGCTCAAGCCGCGCGAACGACAACCGCGTCAACGAAATTTCGGAAATCAGCCGGGGTCTGAAGACCTTGGCAAAAGAATTAAGCATCCCTGTTATTGCTCTGTCGCAGCTTAGTCGTGCGGTCGAACAGCGCGAAGACAAGACGCCGATGCTGTCCGATTTGCGCGAGTCCGGTTCTATTGAGCAGGATGCCGATATGGTATGGTTCGTCTACCGCGAAGATTATTATGAATTGATGAAAAAGCCTGATGAAGGCACGCCTGCATTTGAGGCTTGGAACGAAAAAATGGAGCGGATTCACGGCATTGCAGAATTGATTATCTCCAAGCAACGCCATGGTTCGACCGGACGTGTGCGGATGAAATTCGAAGCCAAGATCACGCGGTTTAGCGACCTTGCCGATGATCAATATGCCGATGCGGGATATGATTGAGGCGCGTTTGGAACGACGGTTCAGTTGAAAAAAAACGCGTCACCCTGAAACAAGTTCAGGGTGACGGCGGAGTTTAGCAGATGCGGTGCGCGTTTAAGGCGGTGCGCATTTAAGGCTTCGTCATCCCGAACTTTAAACCCTCGTCATCCCGAACGTGTTTCGGGATAACGCACTGCGGTTGTTTGTTATCCTGAAACAAGTTCAGGATGACGAAGTAGGGGGGGCAGGATGACAGAGGGGTGTAAGAGATGCGGGGAATGCTTAAGACTTCGTCACCCTGAACTCGTTTCAGGGTCTATGTATCAGCTGCAACCGCTGGTGATTGGACGCGATGGACCCTGAAACAAGTTCAGGATGACGAAGTAGGGGGGCAGGATTACGAATGAGTGCATTTAGGGTGCCGAAGTGGGGTTATCCACCCCGCAACCGCGCACGCAGTATATAATTCAGCGCCATATTATCACTCAAATGCAACCCCGACATCGGCGAAAAGGCGATGCCTTCCATGTCAATCACGTCCAACCCTGCATCTGCAAGCAAAGCGGTCAGTTCTTCAGGTGTTAGGAACTTGTCCCAATCATGGGTGCCGCGGGGGACCTGGCCAAGCCGTTCTGCGGCCTCCACCAGAAAAAGGCGCGACGCTGCTGTGCGGTTGGGTGTCGAGAGCAGCAATAGCCCATCGGGCCGGAGGTGGCGGACCAATTCGTGGATGAATGCCGCCGGGTCCATAACATGTTCAATGACCTCCATGCAGGTCACCACGTCAAACTGCCCAAGGCCCTGCGCAGCGATTTCGCCAGCGCGGTAGTTTATGGCAAGGCCGGACAAATCCGCATGCGCCTGTGCCGCCGCAATATTCTCCGGCGCGGCATCAACGCCCGTAACATTCCCGCCAAGCCGCGCCAGCGGTTCGCACAAAAGGCCCGCGCCGCAGCCAACATCTAGCACCATTTTGCCTGCCAATGGGTGTCGCGACTTCCCATCGCCGCCAAAATGCGCGTCGATAGCAGACCGGATAAAGCGCAACCGAACGGGGTTTAGCTTATGCAGCATCGCAGAGCTGCCCTTTGGGTCCCACCATTCAGCGGCGAGAGCACCAAAATGTGCGGCTTCCGCAGCGTTAATTGTCGTGGGCAAGCTTGCGTTTGTCATATCCTGTCCCTATCAGGACCGGCGATTGTAATATAGCAATTATTGAAGGTTTTCATGGCGCGCATAGTAATGAAATTTGGCGGTACGTCGATGGCCGGTACCGAACGCATCCGCCGCGTTGCCCAATTGGTCAAACGTCAGGCCGAACGTGGCGACGAAGTGGCTGTCGTCGTGTCCGCCATGGCCGGTGACACGGATCGGTTGGTCAATTTCTGTCGGGAGGCCAATGCGCTCTACGATCCGGCCGAATATGATGTGGTTGTGGCCGCGGGCGAGCAGATTACCGCTGGCTTGCTGGCTATCACCTTGCAAGCTCTGGGTTGCGAAGCACGCAGTTGGTTGGGATGGCAAATGCCTATTCATACCGACAATGCCCATGCCAAGGCACGTATCGGATCGATTGATACCGACGATTTACTGGCGTCGATGCAGGCAGGGAATATCGCGGTCATTCCGGGGTTTCAGGGGCTGACCGATGATAATCGCGTCACCACTTTGGGCCGTGGCGGGTCGGATACATCGGCCGTCGCGATTGCCGCCGCGGTAAAGGCCGACCGCTGCGATATTTATACTGATGTCGACGGCGTCTACACCACTGACCCGCGCATTGTTGCGCGCGCGCGCAAGCTGAAAGCGGTTACCTACGAAGAAATGCTTGAGCTGGCCTCGGTTGGCTCAAAGGTATTGCAAACCCGTTCGGTTGGCCTTGCGATGAAGGAAGGCGTGCGGGTTCAAGTGTTGTCCTCCTTCGTTGATGACAGCGCCCCTGATGCTGACAGCATCCCCGGTACGATGATACTGACCGACGCAGAATTGGAGAATAGCCAAGTGGAACGCCAACTGATTACCGGCATCGCGCATGACAAAAATGAAGCGAAAATAACGCTCACCCGCGTCCCCGACCGTCCGGGCGCGGTGGCCAATATCTTCACGCCCTTGGCCGACGCCAACATCAACGTCGATATGATCATTCAAAATGTTGGCCGCGATAAGGGCGAAACCGACGTGACCTTTACCTGCCCGCAAGCTGATCTTGCGCGCTGCACTGACATATTGGAAAACCGCCGCGACGACATTGGCTATAACCGGCTTATTCCCGACACTAAGGTCGCGAAAATCTCGGTGGTGGGCGTGGGTATGAAAAGCCATGCCGGTGTTGCCTCAACGATGTTTAGGAGCCTTGCCGACCGCAAGATCAACATTCAGGCGATTTCAACGTCCGAAATCAAGGTGTCGGTGTTGATTGATGAGGATGAGACAGAACTTGCCGTCCGCGTGTTGCATACCGCTTATGGCTTGGATGCGGAGTGAAGATATTTTGCACGCAGAGGCGCAGAGAACGCGGAGTTCGTTGAGTGAAGCCAATTGATGAAATTAGCGGCGACGTTATTGGCGCAGCTATGGCTATTCATCGTGAATTAGGTCCTGGGCTTCTAGAATCTGTATATGAAACCATTTTGGCCAGCAAACTGAGCCGTCTTGGATATGAAGTTGAACAGCAAAAGGCTTTAGCATTGGTCTATGAGGACTTGCACTTTCCGGCAGCATTTAAGATTGATCTGCTGGTTGATCAGCGCTTGGTTGTCGAATTGAAATCTGTCGAACGTCTGCAGCCAGTCCATTCCAAGCAATTATTGACCTATCTCCGGCTGATGAAATTGCCTGTCGGTTTGCTCGTTAATTTCGGATGCGATACTTTGAAAGAAGGCGTTAAACGCGTCGTCAATAACCATGAGGACTGAAAAGCTTTTTCACTCTATTCCTCTGCGATCTCCGCGCCTCTGCGTGAACAAAAATTGGTGCTAACATATGACTAAACTCCAACATCTCATGCAACGCGGCACCGACTTTCTGGGCTGCGACGTCGCGATTATGTGCGGGGCGATGTCTTGGGTGTCGGAGCGCAATCTTGTGTCGGCCATCTCCAATGCGGGTGGCTTTGGCGTGATTGCCTGTGGCGCTATGACGCCCGCGTTGCTCGATACGGAGATTGCAGCGACGAAGGCTCTGACGTCCAAGCCCTTTGGCGTAAACCTCATCACCATGCATCCGCAGATTATGGAGCTGATTGCGTTATGCGCGCGGCATCAGGTGAGCCATGTGGTTCTGGCGGGGGGACTGCCGCCCAAGGGCAGTATTGAGGCCATTAAGGATTTTGGCGCGAAGGTCATTTGCTTTGCCCCTGCGTTAACGCTGGCGAAGAAATTCGCGCGCTCCGGCGTCGATGCGCTCGTGATTGAGGGCAGTGAGGCGGGCGGGCATATTGGGCCTGTGTCAACATCCGTATTGGCGCAGGAAATCTTGCCCGATCTTGGCGAGCAACTGCCGATTTTCGTCGCGGGCGGCATTGCCCGTGGCGGCGCGATTGCAAGCTATCTGGAAATGGGGGCAGCAGGGGTGCAATTGGGCACGCGCTTTGTGTGCGCACATGAAAGCATCGCGCATCCCAATTTTAAGGCTGCGTTCCTGCGCGCCAATGCCCGCGATGCGATCGCCAGCGTACAAATTGACCCGCGCTTGCCCGTCATTCCCGTACGGGCGCTGAAGAACAAAGGTACCGAAGAGTTTACCAAGAAACAGGTCGAAGTCGCGGCCATGCTTGATCGCGGTGAAATCGACATGGAAACGGCGCAGCTTGAGATCGAAAAATATTGGGCAGGGGCACTGCGCCGCGCGGTGATTGATGGCGATGTCGAATATGGTTCCGTCATGGCTGGGCAGTCGGTGGGCATGGTCCATGTGGAGCGGCCCGTAGTCGATATCATCGCGAAGCTTGTGGATGAAGCCAACGCCGCACTGGCTAGGTGATGAGAATATCCTCCCCATCGACTAAAGATGGGGAGGATTTATAGTGTTGTCCCGAAAATTTGGTCGTGAAATTCCCCTCCCGCCTGCGGGAGGGGCTAGGGGAGGGGCGAGCGCAGCGAGTTTCGTCCTTTACCCTCCCCCGACCCCTCCCGCCTGCGGGAGGGGAGAAGCATTTTGTCTCACGGGTCCGCTATATGCCGCCTGCCGTGGTGAAGGACAGATAAACCGTCTTGCCAACACAACACAGTGTGCGCATATCAGCGACATGACCGATGATGCCCCGCCGGAACTGACGCCACTTGACCCTGCATTTATAACGACAAGCCGCATTGCCACGGCCCTTGGCTTGCTGCCATTTGTTGTTGGGGCAGGGGTGTTGGAGTCTGCACAGTTGCTTCCCTCCGGCACCTTCCTCGTGCCCGTGCTTTTGGCCTATGCGTTTGTCGCATACACATTGCCAGCCCGCAAATATCGGCATTGGGGCTATGATATGGGAACGGACCGGCTGCGCGTTGTGCGTGGATATATGTTCTACAGCGACACGATTGTTCCTTTTGGGCGGATACAGCATATTGATGTGGACCAAGGGCCCATTGACAGGCGCTATGGCCTTGCCAAGCTGACGGTGCACACGGCGGGTAACTACAACAGCAAGGTAACGCTGCCGGGCTTGGCGCATGGCGACGCCTTGGCCATGCGGGAGGCCATTCGCGCTACCATTCGGCAAGAACTGCTGTGAACCCAGCCACAGACGACCCTATGGACGGGACAGGGCAGGACGGCGCGCGGTTGCACATCAGCGGCCTGTTCGTGGGTTTTGTCACAGGCCTACCACAATTGCTGTTTCCTGTGCTTGCTGCGGTTTTTGGTGTACGCAAAGCAGATAACCCTGCGCTCCTGCCCATCCTCATCGCGGCGGTGCTGATACTTAGTCTATTCTTCCGCTGGCTCATATGGCTGCGTTTTCGCTATCATGTGGGGGCAGATGATATCCGCATTGAAAAAGGCCTGTTGAACCGCACGGCTCGATCCATTCCCTATGACCGCATTCAGGATGTGAGCATTGAGCAAAAGCTGCTGGCGCGCATCATGGGGCTCAGCGAGGTCAAGTTTGAAACGGGCGGCGGCGATGGCGATGACGCGACGTTGCGCTTCGTCACTTTGGAGGAGGCGAACCGGTTGCGCGCGTTGATCCGCGCCCGCAAGGCAGGCGTAACGGTGACGCAGGATGTTCCACAGACCGTCGAGGCCGAAGATATAGAAACGATCTTCGCGATGGATGGCAAACGCGTTTTCATCCTTGGCCTCTATTCCTTTTCCCTCATCATATTCGCGGCAGTTGGCGGCCTTGCCCAGCAGTTTGATTTTCTGCTGCCGTTTGATTATTGGGATTTCAAACGCTGGGTGGGCTTGGCCCAAGAAAGCGGCGTAAACGTCAACACGATCAATCGCGTCGGCATACTGGCGCAATTGATCCTGGCCTTTGGTGCGTTCAGCAGTCTGATTTTCATTGGCTTTGCCACCGGCGTTGTACGGACATTTTTGCGCGAACACGGGTTTCGCTTAACCCAGACGGCAAAGGGGTTTCGGCGGCAGCGCGGTCTGTTCACCCTAACCGATGTCGTCATGCCTACGCACCGGGTGCAGGCGGCCGTCGTGCAAACTGGCCCCATCCGCAAACGTCGCGGCTGGCACAGCCTGAAATTCGTCAGCCTGGCACAAGATAGCAAGCAAGAAAGCAATTATGTCGCCGCACCATTGGCCACTTTGGATGAGGTGTGGCGCATATCTAAGGCCGCGGGGATTGAGGCACCGGATGGTGATGAACGCCTGCGCACAGGCGCAGCTTTGCACTGGATAATGCATTGGTTTCTGCTTGTACCGCCGATATTGGTCGCGATGGCGGCATTGGTGATATTTGCAGATACGCCCGTCGCGCCGACATTATTGCTATTGCTGTTGTTGGTCATGGCCGCATTGCTGTTTTGGTGTGACTGGCGCAAATACCGCTTCGGGTTAGATGATCAGCAATTATACCTTCGGCGCGGCTGGTGGCAGCAGCAATGGACGCTTGCACCACAAGTGAAGGTGCAAAGCGTGGAGATTGCGCAAGGGCCATTGGCGCGGCGCTACGGGCTGGCCTCGCTCAAATTCGGGATCGCAGGCGGCTCGCTGGAAATGGTGGCCCTGCCGCTGGCGACGGCGCAGGCCATTCGCACAGCGGTTATGGAAAAGGTCGCAGAGGTCGATTATTCAGCGATCAATCAATCGCGTTAACCATCTGTGTTTCAATGACGCTGCCATCATCTTTGCGCAAAGTCATTGTCACCTTCTTCGCCGCCCAATCAATGTCCACCTGACCAAAGTTGGGAATGCCCCAGAACCCGCCCGTGCGGCGTGGGTCGGGTTCACGCTCGCTGCCATCGCCTCTGCCAAAGGCGAAATTGAGCGAGCTGGATGTGAAATCCCATAATGGCTTGGAAAGGCCGGGTGCATTGGTCTTATAGAAACCGCCGCTATGTCGGTCGCCGGTCAGGAAAATGGCGTTGTTCACGCCCTTTTGACCGAGCAACGCATATAGGCGTTCGCGTTCCTTTGGAAAATTGGACCAGCCTTCAAAATTATGCGCGTCGGTAATCACCTGAGTCGATGAAATGATGAAGCGCAGTTCGGCTGGTTTTTCGAGCTGCTGCGCCAACCATTCCCATTGCGCTTGGCCCAATATCGTCGCTTTGGGGTCCATATTGGGAATGTACCAACCCAGCGTCGGGCCGGGGTCGCGATAGGGCATGGTCGCAAGATCAGAACGGAAAAAGCGGCCATCGAGCATGATGAACTGCACGCGCTTGCCCTCTGGCCCGACTATGCGGCTTTCATACACGCCCGGGCGCGACTTTACCTCATCTGTGGATCCCCAATAAGTTTCATAGGCTTTCTCCGCCCATTCCTTAAACGCAAAAGCGCCGCCGGCGTCGTTGGCGCCATAATCATGATCGTCCCATGCGGTCATCATCGGCACGCTGCGACGGAAGCGGTCAAATTCCACGCGGCTATTCAGCTTTTTATAGCTTGCCGCCAGCGTCGGGATATCCGCGCCATTGGTGGGCCTTGTATCGCCATAGACATTGTCACCAATCAGCAGGAAAGCCTGCGGGTTCTGCGCGGCGATGACGTCCCAGAATTTCATGTCGCGATTTTCGTTCATGCAACTACCAAAGGCGAAGCGCGTGATGACCGTATCTGCCGCGAGAGCGGGGTTAGAAGCAGCCTTGGGCAACTTTGCGTTTAGGGTCGCGTAATAAGGACGCAGCGCCTCCTGCGCGCTTTGTGGGGCAATTGGGGCCATATCGGACGTCGACGTAACGCTCATGGCGCAGCCAGAGAGCAAGAGAGCGATAATGGGGAGGGCATATTTCATGTTCTGACCTTGCCTTTGATGAACAACTGGACGGCCCCTTCCTCGTCCTTGAAAAGATTCGCGTCAATCCCGTAAACATGCGCGAGGTTGGCGGCGGTGATGACATCTTCGACGCTGCCTTGCGCGAATAGCCTACCTTCGTGCAGCAGCAGTATATGACCGGCAAAACGCACCGCATGGTGCAAATCGTGCAGCACCGCGACGACCCCTTTTCCGGCTTCGGCCTGCTGTTGCAGCAAGTTCAAAATGTCGAGTTGAAAGCCGGGGTCGAGATTGGCCAGCGGTTCATCCGCCAATATCCATGAAGGTTCCCCCGCCAGCACCCGCGCAAGGAGAACACGGGCACGTTCGCCGCCGGATAGCTGTGTGACCGGACGATGCGCGAAGTCTTCGGTGGCGGTCGCCGACATCGCCGCGGCTATGGCCCTGCGGTCGTCTGCGGATGTCCCTGCACCGCGCATATGGGGAATGCGGCCAAGTGCAACCAAAGCCTTTGACGAGATCGCCCAATGCGTTTCTGCGCCTTGAGGCAACAGCCCGATGTGCCGGGCGCGGTCGGTCGGGGCCATGCGGGTGATGTCTGTGTCATGCAGGCTGGCGGTGCCGGTTTGCGGTTCCAAAAGGCCCGCAAGGCATGCCAGCAAGGTAGATTTCCCTGCGCCATTGGGGCCAAGAATGACGGTGAGCTTTCCGCTTTCAAATGTCGCGTCAATCCCTTCCAACGTGGGCCGATCTGCATGGGCAAAACCAAGATTGCGGACGGTCAGGGTCATGCCGCACCCTTGCGATAGCGCAGCAGCAAAAGAAGGAAAAACGGCGCACCAAGCACGGCCATTGCAATGCCCAGCCGCACTTCGCTGGGGCCGGGAACCAACCGGACAAGGCTATCGGCGGTCAGCGTAAGGATTGCGCCGCCCAAGGCCGACGGCAGCAATATTTTCGATGGCTGCTCGCCATAAATGGCGCGGATAAGATGCGGGACGATCAACCCGACAAAGCCGACCACACCGGACACCGCGACGGACGCGCCAACAGCAAGACCAACGCCCAGCACAATGATCCACTGCAGCCGGAATAGGTTGATGCCAAGGCTTTTTGCGCCATTTTCGCCTAAGGTCAGCGCATCTAGTGCGCGGCCCGTAGAGAGCAATATAGCCACGCCCAGCGCCATGAAGGGCAAAGCGGTCCAGACATCCGTCATCAATCGGTCGGTCAGTGCGCCCATCAACCAATTGATGATTTCACTGGCGGCAAAGGGGTTTGGCGCGATGCTGATAACAAAGGCGGTCAGCGCGCCCGCCAAAGTCGACAGCACCATGCCGCCAAGGATGAAGCCCATGGGGCCGCCGCCTCGTGAAATGGCGAGCAACAACAATATGCTCGCACCAGCGCCCAGCATCGCACAAGCGAACAGGCCGAAGGGCAGCATGTTGAGCCCAAGGTAAATCGCACCGACGCCGCCCAACGCTGCGCTCGCCGAAACGCCCAGCACGGTCGGGTCAGCTAAAGGATTGCGCAGATAGCCCTGCATGACTGCGCCCGAAAGCCCGAGCACCGCGCCAATGCAAAGGCCAAGTAGCGCGCGGGGCAAACGCAGTTCCAAGAAAATCCAGCCATCAGCATTGTCCGCCGCCCATGAACTCGGCCAAATCCAGACCTTTCCGGCCATGAGCGACAGCAGGAACGCCGCAACCGTGAGGAGCAGGAGAAGCGATGTTAAGGCGCGCTTATTCATGGTTTGTCCTGATGGAAAATAGCGCGTGTTTTGGCCAATATCGATGACGCTTTGATAATCGTCGGCCCGCCGCAATATTGGTCAGGAAATTCGACAATGCGGGTGCGATCACCCAAATGGGCGAGCAGTTTTGACCGGGCGCTCATTTCCAGGGCATCGAAACGGCGCTCGCGGGTTGGCATGAAGATCACTTGTGGCGGGTTGCGCATTAGGGTCTCTAACGGCAATATTCCCCATGATGAAAGGCCATATTGCGCGCTGGCGTTGCGAAAGCCGTGGCGCATTAATAATTCGTCCTGCAACGTGCCTTTGCCCGCCACAAACCGGCCACTTTGCCAGATAATCGCCGATACAGGCGGTCCGGAAATGGGGGTGCTGGGTAGAGATTGCTGAATGTCGGAAATCAGCCTTTCTCCAGCATCCACCCTGTCAATTGCGGCGGCAATTGTCCGGATCTGTTGCAATTCGTCGGCGACCGTCGGCGCGACCCCCAATGCCACGGTTTTAATGCCGGCGCGCGCGAGAAAGGCGTTAGTGCCGCCGCTTGCAAGATTTCCGGTGAGCACCATCTTGGGCCGCGCCAACAATATTTCCTCTGCGCTTATGCCAATGGCGGGCAATTGCCGCGCCCATGCCAGTGGCGCGGACGCGCTATCCGGTTCATGCGAATAGATGCTGACCGCGCTGATTTGTCCGGGCAAAGCGATCTGCGCCAGCACGGCATCAATGCACGGATTGTTGGACACGATGCCATGCGGCGCAATCACCGGTTGGCTGGCGCATCCCGCCACGGCAAAAGCCGAAAGGAGGCACCAGCCAAAGCGCATCAGAATTTTGCCCGCACGCCAAAGGTGGCACGGCGACCAAAGCTGTTATAGCCCGCGACCATTATGTAATTGGCATCGAACAGATTATCGACGCGGCCATACACTTCCAACCTATCGCTCAGTGGCATCGATGCCCGAAGCCCGACCAATGTATAGCCATCAAGCCGGACGGAATTTGTGGCATTGTCGAAGCTGTCGCCAATGCGCAACAAGCTGCTTCCCACCGACAAACCAAAGGGCGTCTGCCAATCGGCAGTCAGGCTCATGCTATGCTGCGGGCGCAGGGCTTGGCGATTGCCAAAATTGGCCCCTGCGGTGCGGTTGATGGCGTCCACTAAAGTATAGCTTGCACGGATGTCGATGCGGTCGGTGGGGTTCAGGCTAAGTCCGGCCTCAACCCCTTTTGACGTCACTTTGTCGATATTCTCCGATGTAAAACTGACCGTCGAAAAAGCGATGAGGTCATTGCTGCGGCGATTGAAATATGTCGT
This sequence comes from Sphingorhabdus sp., assembly GCF_044239665.1. Taxonomy (GTDB): domain Bacteria; phylum Pseudomonadota; class Alphaproteobacteria; order Sphingomonadales; family Sphingomonadaceae; genus Sphingorhabdus_B. The sequence continues at coordinate 38,361 of NZ_JBIIBA010000013.1, read as the reverse complement.
GAAAATTTGGACCTTTCCGTCCAGAAATTGTTGTTCAACGCCAAGGTCGAAATTACGCGCGGTTTCCGGCTTGAGGTCCGGATTGCCATAAGGTGGCTGACCTTCGGTCAGTGTCGGTGCGCGAAACCCTTCGCCATAAGTCGCGCGGAACATCGTCCGGCCAGCATTGGGCGTAAAGGCAGCGTTGCCGCCAAAGCTCGTCTGTCCGCCATAATCGCCATACACATCATGGCGGACGCCAGCGGTGACCGTCAGGCCAGTGACCGGACGCAATATCATCTGGCCAAAGCCGCTGACCACGTCATTGCGGGCGACATTGGGCTTAGCGCCTTCGAACGACGTGCTGGTGAAGCTGCGTTCATATTCTGCGCCCGCAACCAAGGTCAGCGCATCGTGCATGTCAATCGCGCTATGCAGTTCGGCCCGGTCAATGGACCCGCGCAGGTTGAAATTATTGTAACTGCCCACCACTGGGTCCGTGCCAATGCGCTTTATCTCGGTGCGGGTATAGGCAATGCGGTTCTGCATCCGGCCGTCGAGCGCGTCGATATTCGCCCCGACATAGCCGACAAATTGGCGGTTGCGTGACACGGGCAAGCCATTGGCCCCGCCGCCAAAGGCCGAGTCATAGGCAACCGTTGCGCGGTTGTAATAAGACCGGATATCAAGCGTGAAACTGTCGCTGACACGCGCCTTTAGCCGCGCATTGCCGGACTTATTATCATAACCATCGCGTTCGGTGCCGCCTGCAAGTGCAGAAATGCCGTCGGTGTCGACGAAGGAACCGCCGATGCTGCCTTCCAATAGGCCATTGCTGCCCGCAATATTGGCGTTCAGCCTTTTGGTGTCATGGCTCCCATATTCGCCCGCAATGCGGCCCTCAAACCCGCTGACGGGCGCAATCGATTGGATATTCACGACGCCGCCAATGGCTTGGCTGCCCCAGATGACCGAATTTGGGCCACGCAAGATTTCGACGCGGCCGATATTGCCCGTCATCAATCCACCAAAGTCGAATGCACCATTTGGGCTGGTCAGGTCGTTGATCCGCACGCCGTCGATCAGCACTAAAGTCTGCGCGCTGTTTCCGCCGCGAATGAAGGCGCTGCTCTGGCTGCCAAGGCCGCCGCGCGTGGCGATGCTGACGCCCGGCACAGTTTGTAAGGCCTCGGATATGGTCGCGCTTTGTAGTTGGTCAAGCCGGTCGCGATCAACAATGTCGATTGCCTGTCCGGTTTCAGATCGCGGCTGTTCAAAGCCGCTGGCGGTCACAATGATGTCCTCCTCTGCGGTTTGCGCAAAGGCGGTTACGGGCAGCATCGCAAATGCGGCTGCCGAATATTTTAACAAGGTCATGGCTTTATCTCCTTCGCATGACGTTCAACCAAATGTCGTCACGCGGAGGAAAACCCCGATTGCGCCAGTGTCCCGCAAGCACAAAGGACAAACCGTAATCAGGCAGGTCTCCTGGCTCCCGGGTCAATGCGTTTGCCCCGCCTTCCCAGTTTCACGGTCACCCGTTTTCCCAGTGGCATTTGGAGCAAAAGCTCGCCGGTTACAGTTGCGGGAACAGCGCCGGATTTCCGCCGGCTTCCCTATTATCCACGCTCTCACGCAGACCTGATACGTTTCAACGGGTTAGGCTGATTTCTGATGCAGGGCAAGGGCTTTTGCGATGGGGCGATTAATGCCGGGTTTTGCCGGGGCGCTGCATGCCCCAAAATTGGGGGCCTTCGGGGACTTGCCAACTATGTTTGATGGCAAAGCCAAAGCTTTGGTACAAAGGGATATTATGTTCATCGGCGGTTTCCAGATAGGCAGGCAGGCCATCTTGATCGGCCCGGTCTAGCCCTGCGCGGATCGCCGCACCGCCAAATCCCTTGCCCTGATAATCGGGGTCGCAACCGGCAAAATGCAAATACCAGACGGGCTCTTGCGGCAAATGTTTTTCGATCAAATGGGATATTTCAAGCCCGCGCAAAATCGAGAAACGCAATTGCTGGACAAAGGGTATGAACAGCCGCGCCGTGTCGAAGAGCGTATCGCGCGCTTGGCCGGGGCCGCGCCATAAGGTGACCGCTTCTATGCCATCGGTTCCGAACACGGCGCCTTTGCGATGTTCGTCGCGCAAGAACAAATGGAACGCCCCTGTCAGCCGCCGTGCGCGCAATTTGGCGTCGGGGATGACATAGCTCCAACCGGACTCATTCTGGAACGCCCGCGCCAGCGTTTCGGCAATCTCCAGATTATCTGTGGGCTTGAGTAATTTCGCGTCCGGCAAAATTATCCCTTTGCCTGCGTCATGATTGGCAGATTGCGGATGCGCTTGCCCGTTGCCGCGAACAAGGCGTTGGCCAATGCAGGTGCAGCAGGCGGAACGCCGGGCTCACCAATGCCGCCCATCGGTGCGCCGCTGTTCAGGAAATGGATATCCTGCACCAACGGTGACTGCGCCATGGTCAGCAACAGATAATCGCTTAGGTTGCTTTGCTGCGTCGCGCCTTTTTCCAGCGTGATTGCCTCGCCAATGGCCGATGATAGGCCCATGATCGTGCCGCCCTCAATCTGCGCCATGGCGGCGTCGGGGTTGACGATGCTGCCCGCGTCAACGACCGTGGTGACCTTGTGCAATTTGGGCATGCCGTCTTCGCCAACTGAGGCTTCAACGACCATTGCGACGATGGTTTTGAAGCTTTCGACCAAAGCCACGCCGCGTCCGCGTCCGGCGGGCAAGGGCGTGTTCCATTCACTGCGCGCCGCGACTTCATCCAAAACGCGCAAATGCCGTGAATCCGCTTTCAAATGGTTGCGGCGGAAAATGACGGGGTCTTCACCTGCGGCATGCGCCAGTTCATCCATGAAGCTTTCATTGTAAAAGCCGTGCTGTGTGGAATTGACCGACCGCCATGCGCCCGTATTCTGGTTCGACACATGCGCAAAATGCCGACGCGACACGGCGGGCAAGATGTATGGAAATACGGTCTCGCTTTCCGAACTTTCGGGTTGGGCATAATCATTGCGGTAAGCGGCAATGCGTTTCTTGTCCGTCAATGCCGCCGACAGCAAGGCCGAGCTTTGCGGGCGATAGGCGCCTTGGGCAACTTCTTCCTCCCGGCTCCAGATCAGCTTGACCGGATAGGGCAATTGCATGGCAAGCTGTGTCACTTGGTCCACAATTTCCATATACATGGGCAAGCGGCGGCCAAAGCTGCCGCCAATGATCATGGGGTGGAACGTTACGTCATCTGCATCAAGGCCGGAAACCTCGACCGCCAGCATTTTGGTTGCCAACGGGTCTTGCATCCCGCCCCAAATGTCGAGCTTACCGTCCTTGAAATGGGCGGTAAGGGCAAAGGGTTCCATCATCGCATGGTGGAGGAACGGCACCTGATATTTGGCTTGAATGGGTTTGGTGCCAAGCCCCGCTTGCACATCACCTTCGCCTGCTTCGCTATCGGCTTCTCCCTTGGCGATGATATCATCATGCGCTTTAAAAATAGATGCAGTGGAAATGTCGGCATGGCCACCGTCGCTAAAGCTGGGTGCCAAAGCGCGCAGGCCGGAAATGGCTGGCCAATAGCCCTTGGCCACGACGGCGACGGCATTTTCGAGCTTGATGACCTTCTCCACACCCTTGATCGCCAATGCAGGTGCAGTGTCGACGGACGTCAGCTTCCCACCGCGCACGGGGGCGGCTTGAATCGTTGCCACACGCATGTCGGGGATCGCAAAATCCATGCCATATTGCGCAGTGCCGTCGACCTTGGCGGGAATATCAAGGCGCTGCATCGATTGCCGCATCAGGCGATATTGGGCGGGGTCTTTCAGCGTCGGTTCGTTATCGAGCGATAAGGTCGCTGCTTGCGCCGCAAGCTCACCATAACGCAACGATTGGCTTGATTTGGCGTGAATGACGCGGCTGTCCTGCGTCGTCAGCTCGCCGACCGGCACATTTAACCGCTTGGCGGCGGTTTCCATCAGTGCAAGCCGCGTGGCCGCGCCCACCTTTTGAAAGGTCATTTGGCCGGTAAAGCGCAAGGCAGTTGAACCGCCGGTAATCTGCAGGTTCATTTGCCGCGCGATGAACGACAAAAAGGATTGCGGAATGCCGTTGACGATTGCTGGCTGCCCAGTCATGTCGGCCAGAAATCCGCGACCCAAGCCGACATTGGCAAAGGCCGGTTCCGCAGGCGCAGAAACGATGCGCACTTGGTCCCATGCCGCATCCAATTCTTCGGCGAGCATTTGCGCAAGACCCGTATTTGCCCCCTGACCAATGTCGGTGTGCGGCGAATAAATGGTGATAACGTCATCTTCGCTGATTTTCAGCCATGTCGCAAAACTATGCTCGCCTTCGCCTGTTATGCGCGCCTTGGCGTCTTTAGCAGCATTGCGATCGGCAATTGAGATACCAAACAAGCCCGCGCCGACGATGGCGACACCGCCGATTAAAAAGGCACGGCGCTTCACGCCTTTGCGCTTGATGGGGGCTTCTGGTGCAATATCGGACGTTGGGGTATCGGTCATCAGACGGCTCCCTCAACAGCTTGGGCGGCCTGTCCGGTGGCGGCGCGAATGGCCTTGCGAATACGCGGATAGGTGCCGCAGCGGCAGAGGTTGGTCATCGCTGCGTCAATTTGCGCATCGCTTGGCCGACCGGTTTTTTCGATCAGTGCCACTGCGGCCATGATTTGTCCGGACTGGCAATAGCCGCATTGGGGCACTTGCGCCGCGATCCACGCTTTTTGCACCGCGTGCAGCGTGCCATCGGCGGATTTCAGCCCTTCAATCGTGGTGATTGATTTGCCTGCAACGTCGCTAACCGGCACGCTGCACGATCGGGTGGGCTCGCCATCGACATGCACGGTGCACGCCCCGCAGGCCGCAACGCCGCAACCAAATTTTGTTCCCGTCAGGCCAAGTTCTTCACGGATGACCCATAATAATGGGGTGTCCGGTTCAGCGGACAATGCCACTGTTTTGCCGTTGATTGACGTCTCGATTGCCATGTGATGAAGTTCCCGACCTATATCGCGTTTCATATAGCAACGCTTCTTTCACTTTGCTAGCGGGTAGCCATGAAAACAGGCAGTGCCAACCATGATCGCATCCTTGCCGCCGCGCGTGATTGGGCTGGCGCGCCGATGGCGATTGCGACGGTAGTTGAAACGTGGAAGTCTGCGCCTTGTCCAACGGGCACGCATATGCTGGTCCATGCCGACGGGCGGTTTGTGGGTTCAGTGTCCGGCGGCTGTGTGGAGGCTGATGTTCTGGAACGCGCGCAGATGGTGTTGGCTGGCGCGCCAGCGGTGTTGCGGCGTTACGGCGTTGCCGATGATGCGGCGTGGGACGTTGGCCTGCCTTGCGGCGGCGATATTCAGGTGCTGGTGCAACCGGTGTCGGATGAAGGATTCCCCGAAAGCCTATTTGCCGACATCGTGCGCGCGCGCAGCAGCGGAGCGACATTATCCGTTGTGACAAACCTTGCCACTGGCCGCAGTGGGGTAATGGAAGGCGCGCAGGCCGATGGCTTTATCAATGTCTATCATCCCCCCCGCCGCCTGTTGATTGTCGGCGCGGTCGAGATTGCGGCGGCATTATCGGCGATTGCGGTATCGCAAGGCATTGATGTCACCTTATGCGACCCGCGCGGACGGTTTTTGACGGCGGATCGTTTCCCCGGCGTGCGCCTTGATGACCGTTGGCCCGACGAAGCGGTCAAGGCCTTCGCGCCCGATAGCCGCAGCGCGATTGTGACCTTGAGCCATGATCCCAAAATTGATGATCCCGCTTTGATATCTGCATTGGCGAGCCCTGCCGCTTATGTGGCGGCTTTGGGCTCATCACGGTCGCATCAGGCGCGGCTGTCGCGCCTGTCTGCGGCGGGTGTCGGCGCGGAACAATGCGCGCGGATAGAGGGGCCAGCGGGCGTTGCGATCAACGCGATCAGCGCGCCGGAAATTGCGCTCTCGATTGCAGGCGGGATGATCCGCGCATTCAATCTAGGCCTGCGTTAATGGAGGCAAAGCAGGTCGCAATTGTCTTGCTTGCGGCCGGAAATGCCCGCCGTTTTGGTTCGGATAAGTTAATGGCGGATTTGGGAGGCGCGCCGCTTGGCATCTGCGCCGGGCGGACCTTGGCCGGCGTGGACGCCGCAGCGCATTTTGCGGTGTGTCAGCCCAAGGCAGACATATCGCCACATTATGCAGATTTGGGCTATAGAATTGTCGATAACCCGCGCGCAGCAGTTGGCCTGTCCGCTTCGCTGCATCTCGCGGTCGATGCGGCTGCAAAGACGCAGGCGCAAGCCTTGCTAATTGCGCTGGCCGATATGCCATTCATTGCGGCATCGCACATCCACGCGCTGATCGCGGCGTGCGATGGCGACATCATGGCATCGTTGGATGGAAATCAAGCCATGCCGCCCGCTATTTTCCCGCGCGCCACTTGGCCTTTGCTCTTGGCAACACAAGGCGATGCAGGCGCGCGACAAATCCTTGCGCGCGCGCGCAGCTTGGCCGCGCCCGCAGGCAGTTTGCGCGACATCGATACGCAAGATGATTTGGCTGCTTCAAAATCGCGGCCATTTGGCTTAGACCCAATGATATGAACCAGCCCTCCGCTCGCCCGGCGATTGAAGCCGCCTTACGCAACCCCAACCTCATGGCGGCGGCGGCGGCGTTGTTGGAAAACCGGTTGGAGGATGCAGAACCGATTTTGCGTGGCCATTTGCGCGATGCGCCAACAGATGTGGCGGCGATCCGCATGATGGCCGAACTGGCCGCGCGCGTTGGCCGGTTGAAAGACAGCGAGGCGTTGCTGCGCCGCGCATTGGAATTGACGCCCGATTTTGGCGCAGCACGGGCCAATTTGGCAACAGTGCTGTATAAACAAAACCGCTTTCCAGAGGCGTTGGAACATCTCAATGCCGTTTTGGCGGAAGGGGGCGACAACCCCGTTCAGCAAAATCTGAAAGCGGCGGCGCTTGGCCGGATTGGCGGCTATGAAGAGGCGATTGCCCTGTATCAGGAATTGACCACGCGCTTTCCCGACCATGCTAAATTATGGATGAGCTATGGCCATATGCTCAAGACCGTCGGTAATCAGAATGAAAGCGTTGCGGCCTATCGCCGCGCTTTGGCGGTCGAACCCACTTTGGGTGAAGTCTATTGGAGTCTCGCCAATTTAAAAACGGTAAGCTTCTCCGACGATGATGTTGCCGCAATGGACGCGGCTTTGGCGTCTGGCGGCCTTGGCACAGAGGATGCCTATCATCTCCATTTTGCACTGGGCAAGGCGATGGAGGAGCGTGCTGACCATGCCGCAGCATTCGCGCATTATGCAAAAGCCAATGCGTTACGCAGTGCTGAGCTGCATTATGATCCACAATCTATAAGCGACCAGGTCGATAAAATCATCACGCTGTGCACGCCTGAATTTTGGCGCGCGCGCGCCGGGCAGGGGCATGATGCGCCCGACCCGATTTTCATCCTTGGCATGCCGCGCGCGGGTTCAACGTTGATTGAACAAATTCTTGCCAGCCATTCGATGGTGGAAGGCACGATGGAATTGCCCGATATTCCGGCGATGGCGCTGCGCGAGGGGCGCGGGTCGGACTGGATTGACGCGCTGTCTGGTTTCAGCGCGCAGGACGCCGAACGGCTGGGCGCGGAGTTTATCGAACGCACTCGGATCCAGCGTAAGACCGCGAAACCCTTCTTCATCGACAAGTTGCCCAACAACTGGAATTATATCGCGTTCATTCGCCTGATCCTGCCGAATGCGAAAATCATCGACGCGCGGCGGCATCCGCTCGATTGCTGCTTTTCCAATTACCGGCAGCATTTCGCCAAGGGGCAGGCGTTTAGTTACGACCTTGCCCATATGGGGCAATATTATGCCGATTATGTGCGGTTGATGGCGCATTTTGACACGGGTGAGCCGGGTCATGTCTATCGCGTCATTCACGAAGAACTGCTGGAAAATCCAGAACGGGAAATTCGCGGGCTATTGGATTTTCTGGGCGTTCCGTTTGAAGACAATTGTCTGAATTTCCATCAGAGCACGCGCGCCGTGCGTACGGCGTCCAGCGAGCAGGTGCGGCGTCCGATCAATCGTGACGGCGTCGATCAATGGAAGCCTTATGCGGCGCATCTGGAGCCACTGAAACGCGCGCTGGGGCCGTTTTGGGAAACCTATCCTGCAACAACAACATAGTTGCTGCATTGCAACAAGGCGTACTAAAGTTTCAAATAAATGCCACAGATTGCGAAAATATATTGCGCGCCTGCGCGTTTAGGAGCCTAATTGCATCACATTCACCAAAGGGGGGTAATTGTGCGTAAACTAAATCATCGGACTAAGGTCCGCACGGCCATGGCCGCATTGCTGACATCAACTGCTTTTGGCGTTGCCGTGCCTGCAATGGCGCAGGAAGCCGCTGACGCGGATAGCAATGTCATCGTCGTCACCGCGCAGAAGCGCGAACAAAATTTGCAGGACGTGCCCATCGCGATCAACGCCATTGGTAATGAAAAGCTCGACCAATTGCAGGTCAGCGAATTGCAGGATGTTGTGAAATTCCTGCCATCGGTCACTATTCAGCAAGGCGGACCCGGCTTCGCGCAGGTCTATTTCCGTGGTGTGGCCTCTGGTGAAAACGCGAACCACTCGGCTTCGCTGCCAACGGTTGGTACGTATCTCGACGAAATGCCGATCACCACCATTCAAGGCGCGCTGGATCTGCATGCTTATGACCTTGCCCGTGTTGAGGCGCTCGCCGGACCGCAGGGCACATTATATGGTGCAAGCTCTATGGCCGGCACGTTGAAGCTGGTGACAAACGCGCCGGATCCATCGGGTTTCTACGGAAGCGCTGGCGTTGAATTGAACACTGTTGCGCATGGCGACATGGGGTCGATTTACGAAGGCTTTGTGAACGTGCCGATTGCGGAAGGTGCGGCCGCGCGTTTGGTTGGCTGGTATCGCGATGATGGCGGCTATATCGACAATATTGCGGGCAGCCGGACTTATGCCTCGTCAGGCATCAAGCAGAGCAACACCGCCTTGGTTGAGAAAAACTATAACGACGCCGAAACCTATGGTGCGCGTTTGGCACTCGGCATCGACCTTGATGACAATTGGACGATTAAGCCAACAGTGATGGGGCAGGTTCAAAATACGCAAGGTAGCTTCTCGCAGGAACGTTCAGGGCAAACCAAGGCCGAACTGCAGACCGTTCAGTATAATCCCGAAGGCAGCCGTGATAAATGGATTCAGGCGGCAATGACGATTGAAGGCACAATCGGTAACTGGGATGTGACGGCGACGGGCGGTCATTTGCGCCGCAAGACCGAAACGCAGTCGGATTATTCGGATTATGCGTATTTTTATGACGCATTGGCCGGTTACGGCAATTATTTCTACGACAATGCCGGGACGCTTGTGAACCCGAACCAATATATTCAAGGCGTTGATCGTTATAAGAAAAGCTTTGGCGAATTGCGGGTTGCAAGCCCTGCGGACGCGCCCTTGCGGTTCATTGGCGGTGTATTTGCGCAACGCCAATCGCATAACATCGAACAAAATTACATCATCGACAAAATTGCCGATTCCATCACTGTGAAGGGAACCGACAGCAATATCTGGTTGACCAAGCAACAGCGGGTTGACCGCGATTATGCGGCTTTTGGTGAATTGACCTATGATTTGACGGAGAAGCTCTCGCTCACCGGCGGCTTGCGTTATTATAAGTTCGATAACTCGTTGCAGGGCTTTTTCGGCTATGCGGCTGGATTTTCGAGCAAGACCGGCGAATCGGCCTGCCTTAACACCAATGGTACAACGCGGCGCGCCAATCCGGCGGGAACGCCTGTGCCAATCCTTGTTGATGGCAGCCCTTGCACCAATGTCGACAAATCCACGTCGGACACGGGTTTCATCCATAAGATGAACGCAACATACAAAGTCACCGACGATATTCTGGTCTATACCACATGGTCGCGCGGCTTCCGTCCGGGCGGGATCAACCGTCGCGGCACCTTGCCGCCTTATGGTTCGGACAAGCTCGACAATTATGAATTGGGCTGGAAAACCACCTTCGGTGCGTTCCGTTGGAACGGCGCGGTGTTCCAAGAAGATTGGAACAATATCCAGCTTTCTTTCTTGGGTGCGAACGGCCTGACCGAAATCCGAAATGCCGGTGTTGCCCGTATTCGTGGTGTCGAAATGGACGCTGGCTTCCGGACGGGCGGTTTCAGCCTCAACACGGGTTTCAGCTATAATGATGCGAAAAGCCAACGCGATTTCTGTAAGGTAGCCAACGCAACTTTTGATTGCACGACGGCGGGCAATGAATTGCTTGCGCCATCGGGATCGCGTCTGCCTGTGACCGCCAAGTTAAAGGGCAATGCGATTGCACGTTACGAATTCCCGGTCGCTGATTGGGATGGTCATGTGCAGTTTGCGGTCAATCACACCGGCAGCCGCCGAAGCGATTTGCGGCCCGTGCAGAATAGCATCAAGGGCAATCTGGATGCTTACACCACGGCTGACATCTCCGTTGGCGTGAAAAGTGACGCATGGAAGATTGAGGCATTTGCCACAAACTTGTTCGATACACGCGGCGTGGTGAACACCGGCGTCCAATGTATTGAAACAACCTGCGGAACGGGTGTCACGGCGTCAACACCAACGGGCGGCGCGTTTTACGATGTGCTCGTCAAACCCCGCATCATCGGGGTGAAATTCTCGCGTGATTTCTAACGATTTTTTTTGCTTTTCTTGACGCAGAAAATTTGCAAAAAGAAAAAACGATAGGTCGTTTCGAAACATACGACACATAGTTTGTCGCTAAAAGCGACAGGGGGAGGAAGCCGGATCTGAAAAGATCCGGCTTTTTTGTGCCGCTTTGGGGCAAGGCCGCGTCGATGTGTCGTTATGACGCAAGCCCCAAATAATATTATCACGCAAAGCCACAAAGACACAAAGAAGGAGATCATTCCATTTCCTTATCTTTGCGCCTTTGCGGCTTTGCGTGATAATATTATACGTTCTCAGGGTCAGGACCCATTTATTCGCTTGCGGCTCCAAGGGTCGCGTCGATGTGGCGTTATGACGCAAGCCCCAAATATTTTTATCACGCAAAGACACAAAGAAGGAGATCATTCCATTTCCTTATCTCTGCGCCTTTGTGGCTTTGCGTGATAATTTTTTACGTTCTCAGGGTCAGGACCCATTTATTCGCTTGCGGCTCCAAAGGCCGCGTCGATGTGGCGTTATGACGCAAGTCCCAAATAATATTATCACGCAAAGCCACAAAGACACAAAGAAGGAGATCATTCCATTTCCTTATCTTTGCGCCTTTGCGTGATAATATTATACGTCCTGAATCTCAGGCAAATATGCGTTTGAACACACTGCGGTCGGCCAGCACCTCTGCGGCGCAATTATGGCCGGGCGCACCGGTTACGCCGCCGCCGGGATGGCTACCCGCGCCGCACATATACAGGCCCTTTAACGGCCCGCGATACGCGCCATGGCCCAAGATCGGGCGCGCGGACCATAATTGGTCAAGGCTCATATTGCCATGCATGATGTCGCCGCTGACCAACCCAAATTTCCGCTCTAGCCCCTTGGGGCTGAGGATTTGGCGGCCCAGAACCGACGCGCGGAAGCCAGGGGCATAAGCCTCAACTGTGCTGATGATATCGTCGGCGGCCTGGCCTTCTTCGGCATCCCAGTCGCGTGGCGTGCCATCGGCATTATTGGGCAGTTCAGGCGCAAATTGTTGGCAGAACAGGCTCGCCACATGCTGTCCTGCGGGCGCAAGGCTGTCATCGACGGTCGAGGGGATAAGGATTTCCACGATAGGCTTTTGCGACCAACCATCGCGTTTCGCATCCAAAAATGCGCGGTCCATATAATCCAATGTGGGCGCGATGATGATGCCCGATTGATGGTGCTCGCCAGCTTCGGGCAAGCAGGTGAATTTGGGCAGTTCGGACAAAGCGACGTTCATCCGGAATGTGCCGCTACCGGCTTTGAAGCCCTTCACGCGGCGTTTAAATTCGGGTTTCAGGTCGGCATCGTCAAACATGCGTTCGTACAGCAGCTTTGGCCCGACGTTCGAAATCACGCGGTCGGCAACGATTTCCGCACCGCTTTCAAGGCGCACGCCCGCGACCTTTTCGCCGTCCACTAAGACGCGTGATACAGGCGATTCGAGGCTGATTTCGACGCCCAAATCGCGGCACACCTTGGCCATGATCTGCGTGATCGTGCCCATGCCGCCGATGCTGTGGCCCCACGCGCCCTTATTGCCATTCACTTCGCCAAAGACATGGTGCAGCAAGACATAAGCGCTGCCCGGCGTGTCGGGGCTGGCATAATTGCCGACGACAGCGTCAAAACCAAATGCAGCCTTTACCGCTTCGCTTTCGAACCAGCTGTCGAGGAAGCTGCGCGCCGATTTGGTGAACAGTTCCAACACATCACGCTGCTGCGACAGGTTAAGCTTCATCAGCCCGCGTCCCTGCACGGCGGCATCGATGAGGGTCTTTAGACCATCACCGACATTGGGTGGGGAACGCAATGCAAGATCGCGCAGGACGTCCGCAACACCTTCCAACATGTCATAATATTGCGGCAAGACCGCTGCATCATGCTTTGAAAAGCGGGCAAATTCTGCCTGTGTGCGTTCCAGCCCGCCACCGAGTTTCAGATAACCGCCATCTTCTTGTGGCAGGAAATTGGAAATGGGCCGCTCAATGACGCGATAGCCATGGTCGACCAGCTTCATGTCAGCGATCACCTTGGGCTGAAGCAGGCTGACGGTGTAGCTGGCGACCGAGTTGCGGAAACCGGGGTGGAACTCTTCGGTCACCGCCGCGCCGCCGACGACATCACGGCGCTCGACAATGCGAACCTTCAGGCCAGCGCGCGCGAGGTAAAAGGCGCAGACAAGGCCGTTATGGCCAGCACCAATGATGAGGGCGTCATATTTCTTGGTCATCTTTTGCTCCAACCCGATGCCGGGCGTTGTTCGAGGCGCGCCTCTGGAATGATGTTGCGGATTTGGCGGCAGAAGCTTTTCAGGCACACTTCCTTGTCGGACAGCGGGCCCATGGAAAAACTGCGGCTCGCCATGCCTTGCTGCACGCGGGTGATGAGGACAGTGTCCTCTGCATTGACTTGCCGGTTGATCCGCCAGTTCAGGTAACGCGCCGCGCGCATTTCACGGCGCCATGCGTAATCAGGGGCGTCTGGAAGGACATAGCTGATTTCACGGATGACGCAGCTATCGGGCCCTGTGGGCAGCCATTGCATGAAATCGACTTGGTCGGGATAAATGTCGAAGGCAACCGACGGCCACAGCTTGAAATAGAGCCAGCGTTTTTGATTGGCGGCGGGCAAATGGGGTACGGGCGGCAGTAAGTTTTGATAAGCGCGTTCCGACCAGTTGGACGATGGCCGGTCGACAAGGTCGCCCCACATGCGGTCGACATGCGGCTCTGCCTCAACACCATAGCTTTTGCCGAACAGGCGTGTGAGGCCGGGATGCGCGACGGGGATATGCAGGCCGTCGGAATAATTGTCGCCGACATTTTTCCAGTTCACGTCGCGCGGGCGCATGGTGACGCGGCCAAGCGCCCGTAATTCTTCAAAACAATAAGGCGCGACTTGCGCTTCATACGGGGTCATCATTTCGGCAACCGAAGGACCGCCGCTTTCCAGACGGACGAAGATAAATCCACGCCAGATTTCCATATCGACGGGCACAAGGCCCGCCTTATCCTTGTCGAGCGTCGGGTAAGAGGCGCTGTCGGGCACGCCAGTCAATCGGCCATCAAGGTCATAGGTCCATGCGTGATAGGGGCAGACCAGTTTCTTGGCGCAGCCAGCCGAGCCATCGACCAAGCGGCTGCCCCGGTGGCGGCAGACATTCGTGAATGCGCGCAAATTGTCGTCCACGCCGCGCACGACAATGACGCTTTCATTGATATAATCGAGGCTGTGCCAGTCGCCCACATGCGCGACGTCGCTGACATGGCACACCACTTGCCAAGACGGCCGGAAGATGCGGTCCACCTCCAGCGCGGCGAATTCGGGATCATCATAGGTCCACGCCGGCAGGCTCCAACCTTCCAAATGATCATGCGGTGTTTGAATGCCTGATTCGGACATCTTGCTCCCCTTGTTGTACAAGTGTATAACAGCCGCATGCAACCGCGACAAGTCTTCACCCGAAAAAGCGCCGATACACGCCGCGACGCATTAATTGCGGCCACGGCGCGTTGCCTCGCGACGCGGGGTGCACATGGGACGTCAGTGCGCGCCATTTGCCTGGAGGCGGGGGTGTCGGCCGGGTTGCTGCGGTATTATTTTGACGGAATTGATGCGTTGGTGGCCGCAACCTATCGCGCGACGGGGGCCCGCGTAGCGGCGGCGTTGCACGCTGCGGTTGATGCTATTCCCGCCGACAACCCGCGCGGCCGGTTGCTGGCCTTTGTCACCGCCAGTTTCCGCGCGCCGATTGCGGATCCGGAGCTGCTGGCCACATGGCTGGCGTTTTGGAGCCTGTCGCGCACGGTGCCGGCCATTGGCGAAATCCATGACGAAATCTACGCTGAAAACCGGCAGGATATGGAACGGCTCATCCTTGCCTGCCCACAGGCTCCAGCGGACGCCAGATTGGCGGCAGTGGCGCTGACCGCCTTGGTCGATGGCCTATGGCTTGAACTCAGCTTAGGCAACGCGCCCTTTAGCGTCAGTGAGGCGGAGGCTTTGGCCGAAAAATGGCTGGATAGTTTCATTTGAAACATTAAAGTCGCGGCATGAATGATGCACCTGCCGACGCCGCCATTATGACCTATGCGCGCTATCTTGCGCTAGACAACTTGCTTGATTGCCAGCACCCGCAATCCGATCTGGATGATGAGATGCTGTTCATCATCATTCACCAAACCAAGGAATTATGGCTTAAGCAGATCATCCGCGAGCTTCAATTGGCCCGCGCGCAAATCCGCAATGACGCGCTCGTTCCGGCGTACAAAGCGCTTGCACGGGTAAGCCGTATTCAGGCGGTGATGACTTTAAGCTGGGACGTGTTGTCGACGATGACCCCGTCCGAATATACCCGCTTTCGCCATGTGCTTGGGCCAAGCTCTGGCTTTCAATCCGACCAGTTCCGGACTGTGGAATATCTGCTTGGGTTGAAAGCAGGGGCTTTCCTGAAATATCAGGAGGACCGGCCCCACGCACATGCGGCGATGACCGAGGCGCTTGTTAGCCCAAGCATTTGGGATGATGCGATTGCAGCATTGGCGCGCGCCGGATTTGACCTGCCGTCGGCTTTACTTGCGCGCGATTGGAGCGCGCCGCATATCTTTTCTCCCGAAGTGGAGGGGGCATTTCTGCACGTCTACCGCAACCCCGATCAATATTGGGAATTGTATCAGCTTGCCGAGAAGCTGGTCGACCTTGACGATGCGATGGCGACGTGGCGGCATAAGCATGTCCTTACTGTCGAGCGCATCATCGGGGGAAAAACGGGCACGGGCGGTACGTCCGGCGTCACTTATCTCAGCAGCACGGTCGGTAAGCGCGCGTTTCCCGAATTATGGTCGCTACGCACACAGTTGTGATGGCCTGTCACAGCGTTGCAACAGCAATCGATTAACGCCAAAGATGAAACGTTGTGACGATGCGCCGTAGGGATTGCTGGAAACGCAAAAGGGGAAGCCGATAATGTCATTTATAATCAATCGCCGCCAACTGTTGGCAACCGCTGGATTTGGTCTTGGCGGGCTGATGCTGCCGGGCGGCGCTGCGATGGCGCAGACGCTTCTTGGCCTCACCGGATTTACGCATAATGTCGCAAGCGGAGAGCCGGGGCCGGATTCGGTGCTGTTATGGACACGTTATGTGAACCCTACCGGCGGCGCATCCAAAGTGCGCGTCGAGATTTCCGAACGGCAGGATTTTATCAAAATTGCGGGCGGCGGCGAAATGGTAACAGGGCCATGGCGCGACCATACGGTCAAAATCACCGTCGATAATCTTGCGCCCGGCAAATGGCATTGGTTCCGCTTCATCGCGCCCGATGGCAGCATCTCGCCTGTTGGCCGCACCAAGACTCTGCCTGTGGGCAAGGCGGCGAAATTCAATATCGCGATATTTTCCTGTTCCAATTTGGGCTTCGGCGAATTCAACGCTTATGGCCATGCCGCCGCACGCGACGACATTGATCTGGTGCTCCACATGGGCGATTATATCTATGAATATGGCCGTGGCGGTTATGATGGCGGCGCAAAATTTGCCGCGCGCATTTTCCCGGCGGATGAAATCCTGACGCTGGCGGATTATCGTTTGCGCTATGCCAGCTATCGTTCGGACACGCAGTTGCAGGCGTTGCATGCGAACTTCCCGATGATTGCCAATACCGACGACCATGAAACCGCCAATGACAGTTGGGAAGGCGGCGCGCAGAACCACAGCGTGGATGAAGGCGATTGGAATTCCCGGCGCAACGCGGCGATGCAGGTATGGCGCGAATGGTTGCCCGTCGGTGAACAGCCGTGGAAAGAATATCCAATTGGCGATCTTGCGACTTATTACCGCACAGATACGCGCGCTGTGGCGCGGTCCAAGCCTTATGCTTATGGCGACTTTATGCGGGCGGCGGATCCGGCAAAGGCGCTTTTTGAATATCGCGACGGCGCATGGCGCGATCGGTCCATGACGATGCTGGGTAGCGAACAAGAGGCGTGGCTATCACGCGCGATTGGCCGCAGCAGTTCCACATGGGCGGTGCTGGGTTCGGGTACCAATATGGGCTATAATTCCACACCGCAGAACGCGATGGACTGGTTCCCGGCAAATGCCCCCGAACGCACCCGCAATTATGTGCGGCAAGGCATTGCCGCTGGCAAAGCGGGCTTGCCGTATAATCTGGATAATTGGGGCGGATATCCAGCGGCGCGTTCTCGGCTTTTGGCAGCAGCGCAGCGCGCGGACGCAAATTTGGTCGTTGTCAGTGGTGACAGCCACAATGGCTGGGCGTTTGACTTGCCCGAAGGCGGTAAACCAGCCGGCGTTGAATTTGGCGGCCACAGCGTGTCGTCCCCCGGCTTAGAAAGTGCAGCGCAAGGCGTTGACCCGTCAATGATTGCGCGGGGCTTGCTTGAGGGCAATACCCAGGAACTGCGCTGGGTCGATGCATCCAATCGTGGCTATATGCATTTATCGCTCACGCCGCAGGCGGCGACCAATGAATGGGTGTTTATGCAGACGGTTAAGGATGTTTCGCTCGCCACCAAGCAAAGTCATAAAATGAAAGTGCGGCCGGGGCGGAAGATATTGGAGCAAGCATAAGTCTCGCTGTTAACTGGTCAGTTAAATCGCCTTGATTTTGTGCCTCGCCTCGCGCCATAGATGCAGCATAAGCGTGAGGAGAGAATGACATGCAAATGGCCGGGCTTGGATATAGCGAAGAACAGATCGAGCTTTTGGATGTAGCCACGAGCTTTTGCCGCGATAAATCGCCCATCGACCGCGTCCGCAAGCTGATGGACAGCGATTTGGGCTATGACGCCGATGTCTGGGCCGAAATGGCCGCCTTAGGCTGGACCGCTATATCGATTCCCGAGGCACATGGCGGCGTCGGCCTGACGCTGGCTGAGGTTGTGCCGGTGGTGGAACAAATGGGCCGCCACCTGATGGCCTCGCCTTTGGTGTCATCGACCTTGGCGGCGCAAGCACTCATCTTTGGCGGCACTGAAGCACAAACGTCTGCATGGCTGCCTCGGCTTGCCGAAGGCGCAATCGGCACGCTGGCCTTGTCCGAAGCACATGGCGACTGGGACCTTCAGAACATCCTAGCGACGGCAAAGCTGGAGGGTGACAAGCTGCATCTGTCTGGCGAAAAGCTTTTCGTTGCATGGGCACAGACCGCCGATATCATCATTGCATCGGTCATGTTGGATGGCAAGCCAGCGCTGGTTTTGCTGACCGCGCAGGACGTCTCGGGTCGCCTGCGCCGTGAGGCGATTATCGATGAAACCAAACGCAGCTTTGCTCTGTCGCTCGACGGCTTGGTCGTATCGCGCGCCGCATTGCTCGAAGTCGCGCGCGCAACATCCACCTTGTCGCATATCGAACAGGCCGCCAATCTCCTACAAAGCGCGGAAATGTGCGGCGGATCGCAAAGCGTGATCGATTATACCGTCAGCTATCTGCAAACGCGCAAGCAATTTGGAAAGTTAATCGGCGAATATCAGGCGCTGAAGCACCCGATTGTCGACGCTTATGTCGAATATGAAAAGGCGCGGTCGCATGTATACAGCGCCGCCAACAGTTTCAGCGACCAAGGCGTTGGCGAAATCGCCGTGCGCATGGCCAAGGCGGCGGCGGATGCAACATATAGCTTTGCCGCCGACCGGGCGATTCAGTTTCACGGTGGTTTTGGCTTTACCCATGATTGCGATGCGGGGCTTCATCGCCGTGCGGCGATTTTTCATGCGTCGCAATTTGGGGATGCGGCATGGCAACGCGCAAAGCTTGCCCCTTTGCTGCTCGGGTGAATAAGCTTCAGGACATTTTTTGATTACGGACACGGATAGGCGTGATCAAAAGCCGTTGACGCGCCCGCGGTTGCGGCGCAAAAACGCCTTTAGCCGGTGGAGATAGGGGTCAAAAGAGCGTCGCGGGCTGATACCGACTGTAGGACAGTAAGAATTTACTGTTTTTTACAATATGCGCCTAAGCCCCAGTTTTAGCTAAGTTTTCCAAAATACTGCCATATTGGCAGTATTTGCTCTCGTTCCGGCGGCGATATGCCGTGCATTTGCACACACCCCGCGTAACAAATTGAATATGGGGTATAAGTATCGGGTCGCATCGATGCTTAGTTTCCTTCATTTTGGGATAAACGCAAAACATGGGCGGTCATTGCCGACGCATGCACCAATGTGTTCTGCGAACTGTGCGGCTGGGGGAATATGTTTGATTCACAGAGCGATATCGATGTGACCGATCACATGCACACCTTTGACGTTCCGATTAAGCTGACGCGGGCGCAATTGGAAACAATGCTGCGTACAGTAGAGGCGGATGCCAACGGCGTTAAAGTGCGGCCGAACATAGCAGGCATGGGCATAGCAGGTACGGGCACAGCACATATCGGCACAGCAGACACGGGCAATGCCCTTAATGCTCTTGCGGTGAAAAAGGCAGCGGACCTTCTCGAGATTACCAAGCGGCGATCGCGATTGGTGTCGGTTGCCAATCTTTTCGCTGACCCTGCTTGGTTCATATTGCTCGATTTGTTTGTACGCCAGCATTCCGGACTACAGACGAGTGTTTCCAGCGCATGCCATGCGTCTTTTTCCCCGGTGACAACCGCGCTGCGGCATCTTGCGGTTTTGACAGAGCGTAAAATCATCGAGCGGGAATATGACCCAGTGGATCAGCGCCGTATTTTCCTAAGGCTGACGGAAGAAGCCAGTGCCGAAATCCAGCGCACATTGTTGACCGACGATTTTCGAGATATGGCGATTGCCTCATAACCATCGGTCCCAAACTGGGCGATGCACTTCTATGCGGATATCGTGCGCGATAGGATGCCGCGATTGTTGTTATCATAATGGGACGTGCATGAATTTAGTTCACACATTTTCGCAAATCCTTATGATGTCCATATGAAGAAACTTCAGAATGTGGACGCCAAGATTTTGCATGACATTATGCAGCCGTTGAACATCATCCGGCTGTCATGTGGAAATATCCGTGCGCGAATGGAAAACGCGTCGACCGACGAGGCAGAATATCTGATCGCTAAGGTGATGCGTATCGAAGAGCAGGTGGTCCGTGCCACCGAACTTTTGCAGAATTTGGAGACGCAAGTGGACGACAATGGGGCAGCCGAAGGCGGCTAACGCGGCATCATTTCCTAGCGGGCAGGATAATGATTATTCGCTTTGCGGGTGCAATTTCCAAGCTGTTTCCAAATAACGCTGCATCGCAGTAGCGGCGATGGGCTCCAGCTCTAACAATGTGCGGCGCTTGTCCGTTGGGTCAGTCCAGCGCCGGACGAGACCGGCATCCACAAGATTATTGACATGACGCAACGCCGTGCTGAGCGGAACATGTGTAGAAGCCGACGCGCTGGAAGCCGGCACAGATTCTCCGCGCAAAGTGGCTTCCCCAATATCCAGCAATATTTCCCAAGACGGGCCCGTAAGCACTGCTGGGTCGAAAAATTTTGATCTATTATGCTGGAATTTTAACAGCATGCGCGTGAACGCCTGCAGCTCTTCTTCTGTAGGTGTCCCCTCTTGTTTTGCCAGGGGGTCGTGCAAGACGGGCGGATCAAGCCGTTTGGTCAGGGCTGTGATCTGGAACCGATAAGCCGTCGCAAAATAATGCACGGATGCCCGGCGCAATGCTTCGGCCAATTGTTCCATCGACACAGGCTTACTGAGCAAATCTATCGCTTGTTACTGCATCGCCTTGGTCGCGATCTGCAAACTCGAATGCCCCGTCAATGCTAAGGTAACAATCGGTCGATGTGGCGAGAAGCGGTTGGAAATCTCCGACAATAAAGAGATGCCATCCATGGCTGGCATTTCAAGGTCCGTTATCACAACACCGATTTCGGGCGATTCCGCGATTTGCTTTAATGCGTCGGGTGCGCTTTTGGCGGGGATCACTTTATACCCCAAATTTTCTATCGCATCGCAATATTCATCAAGACAGGCCGGATCATCGTCAACGATAAGAATGGTGCAACCCTTGGATAAATTGCCAATGGCCATGTCACTGTTTGCGTTGCTGACGTCCATCAAATTTTCTCACGCCCGAATTTGATTTCAAGATACTAACGACCTGGACCGCGATTATGCTTTGTCCCTTATTTTATCTTTAGCGTCAAACATTTGACCATCAACGCTATTTTTATAAATTAGCGTGTATAGTTGGTCCATATATGATCCTCCGCAGTGGCGCAATGGCGTGGAATGGCGCGCCGAGGAGAATATGTCCGAAAACAACTATATTTTTGATAGTGTCTTGTAGATGCTTCGCGCGCAAAGATCGCCTCCCTCATCATTCCCTTGCGCCTCTGTTCTAAGCGGGCATAGATACAGGCGCGGCTAGGGGCGCGGTGCATATCTGGGGGGGAATAAGCGTGGGTAGGATCGAACAAACCGCAATTGGCCAGCCATCTGGTCACCCCAAAGGCTTATATTATTTATCCTTTACCGAGATGTGGGAACGTTTTTCCTTTTACGGCATGTCTGCGCTGCTCACGCTGTATATGGTGAAAGAACTGCTGCTGCCGGAAAATGCGGCGCAGGTCATTGGGCTGGCCGCACTGCGCAATATGTTCGAATTTCGCGGAGCGATGAGCGACGTTGCTTTTTCGGCGATCATTTATGGTTGGTATGCCGGCCTTGTCTATTTTACCCCGATTGTCGGGGGATGGGTTGCCGACCGGATATTGGGGGCAAAGCGCACGGTAATGCTCGGCGTCATATTGATGAGCGCGGGGCATCTGGCGATGTCCTTTTATGCCAGCTTTCTGTTCGCGCTCTTGCTTCTGATCCTTGGGTCGGGATTTTTGAAGGGGAATATTTCTGCGCAGGTCGGCGCATTATACCCCAAATCGGATGAATCCATGCGGTCACGCGGCTTTACCATTTTCTCGACAGGTATTTGCATCGGCGCGGCGAGCGGGCCGCTCGTCACCGGATTGGTTGCTGCCATCTATGGCTGGCATGCTGGGTTTGCGGTTGCCGCGGCCTTGATGTTGATTGCCTTGCTCGCTTATGTCTTGGGGCAGCGCCATTTGCCCGATGATCGTCCGGTGGCACGCAAGCGCGAGAGCAATCCGCCATTAACACGCCAAGAGAAGAAACGCTTAGCGGTCCTCTTATTGGTTATTGCGCTGACGATACCTGCGGAAATCGCCTATCCGATGGTGTGGAGCATCGGCATCTTGTGGGTCGATCAATATGTGAATTTGGCGACATCGCTGGGCGAGGTGCCATCGACTTGGTTTGCATCGATGGATTCCATCGGCGCGATATTGGCGGCCCCTGCGTTGGTGATGTTTTGGGCATGGCAGGCAAAGCGCGGCAGCGAACCCAGCAGCGTGACCAAGGTCGGTATTGGGTCCGCCATCATTGCCTTTGCCGCCCTTCTTT
The DNA here is from genome assembly GCF_044239665.1 of Sphingorhabdus sp. Lineage (GTDB taxonomy): Bacteria > Pseudomonadota > Alphaproteobacteria > Sphingomonadales > Sphingomonadaceae > Sphingorhabdus_B. Next base: position 16,159 of record NZ_JBIIBA010000013.1, on the reverse strand, counting down.
TCGCGTATGGTAATTGGGGACAAAGCGCGCCGGACAGTGTGGACGCCGGATGGGCCATCGCCGGCTGGCTGATCATGGGGCTGGCTTGGATATATTATTGGCCAACGACTTTGGCCATCGTCAGCAGGGCCGCGCCTGCGGGCATGGGCTCTTTCCTGATGGGCGTTGCGTTCCTTTCCCCCTTTATCGGCCATGTGTTGGCGGGATGGATAGGCAGCTATTTTGACCAAATGCACCCGTCGACTTTTTGGATCATGGATTCTGCCATCGCGCTGGCAGGCGGCATTCTCATTTTGCTGTTCCGCAAACGCCTCCAAGCGGCGCTGGAATCTGATGTCACGACTTAACTGCGCCAACCAACCCTAAGCCTTAGAAAATGCGCGCGCCTTGGCGGCGGAGTTCTTGTTGCACGGCGCTGATGTCGACCGCGCAAAAGTCGCGGTCGGATTTGACAGCCAACGCGGCGGCAACGCCTGCGCCTTGCCCCGCAACCGCGCAACACATCATGTTGCGGACCGCAGCATGGCTGACCTTATCGCCGCCAATTACACGGCCAGTGGTAATCAAATGCCGCACATTTTTGGGTAACATCGACCGATAAGGCAATTGGAAATAGCGGCCAGTGGTCGGCAAAATAAGATAGCCATAGCCATCGATAAATTCCGGAAAGATGCCGATGCTATCGTCAAAACGGCCTTGTTCCATCACATCGTCGGCGGTCATGTTGTAGACCGCATCAATCTTGCGCGTATCGCGAATACCCAGCGTCATGCCAAAGTTTCGCAGCTTGGCGTCCTCGCAACCCGGCATGAACGCCTGCAATGCTGATATGGCGTGCATCGCCTGCTTACGCCCTGCCATTTCGCCATGTGTCAGCGCATCGGGATCGGTGCCGTCCAGATATAAATGACACATGTTGAGATAGGTCAAATCCCCCTGATCCGACACTGTGCCCCAAGTGCCGGCCATCGTCTTGACGCTGTCCGGTATCAGGCCCGCCTCCAACGCTTTTTGAAACGGCTTGCGTAAAAAGGGCGAGAACATCGCATCCTCTTTGCCGCTGGTGATCACTTCCCATTCCCCGCCCACAGCCCAATCGCCATAGGTTTGCGGGTCGGCCTTCACCGCATCAATGAACCGCGTTTTGTTCACGCCGCACATTGAAAACATGACTGAGACTGACATCATTTCGTCGACAGGGTGCATATGCGTTGGCGCGCCAGCCCTATGGGCAATGTCGGCGTCCCCTGTTGCGTCAATCACACGTTTGGCAAGAATCGCTTCACGGCCCGCCTTGCTCTCCACAATCACGCCGCGGATCACGTTGCCATCCATGATCGGGGCCACACATAATCGGTGCAGCATGGGGATGACGCCTGCTTCTTCAACCAACGTATCTGCGACAAATTTGAACGCTTCGGCATCCAGACTGTGGCTGATCGATTGCGGCTCTGGCATGGCTGCGCCCATCAATTTCGCGCGGTCTTCAAATTCGCGCCCGATGCCCTCGCTGTCGATCGTCGCAGGGTGCCGATACCATGCAAAGCCCTCCACGCCGACCTGCGTGATATTGCCGCCAAAACAGCCATAACGTTCGAGCAAGGTTGTCTCGACGCCCGCGCGCGCCGATGCCAAAGCTGCGGCAAGGCCACCGGGGCCCGAACCCACGACGAGAACGTCGGTGTGGCGGATCACATCAATATTGCGGGCAGGTTCGAGTATGGTTTCTATCATCGTTGCGCAATATCCCAATTTGGCGCGACGTAAAATGGCGCATTCGACGGGGCGAGCATGGGTTTGCCCAAGATATGATCGGCCGCCTTTTCCCCGATCATGATCGTCGGCGCATTCAGATTGCCCGTGGTGATGGTCGGCATCACGCCGCTATCCACAACGCGCAGCCCTTGGACACCGATGACACGCAATTCGGGGTCGACCACGGCCATTGGGTCACGCGGGCTGCCCATCTTGCATGTGCAACTGGGGTGCAGCGCGCTTTCGACATGTTCGGCAATGAAGGCGTCAATCTGCGCATCGGTGACAATGTCCGCGCCGGGTTTTATTTCACGTCCGCGAAATGGCGCAAAGGCGGGCTGTTGAAAAATCTCCCGCGTCAACCGCACGCAGGCCCGCATGTCTGTCCAATCATCGGGATGGCTCATATAATTGAACAGGATTTTGGGCTTGTCATGCGGGTCTGCGCTTTTGAGCGTGACCGTGCCACGGCTTTTGGACCGCATCGGGCCGACATGGGCTTGAAAACCATGTTCGGATGCCAGCGACGACCCGTCATAATTGATCGCCATGGGAAAGAAATGATATTGGATATCAGGATATTTGATACCGGCGCGGCTGCGGATAAAGCCGCAGCTTTCAAACTGGTTTGACGCCCCCAATCCCGACCGACCCAATAGCCATTGCGCACCGACCATCGCTTTACCAAGAAGATTGGCCTTGCCGTATAAAGTGATTGGCTGTGTGCAGGCCATTTGGAAATAGAATTCCAGATGATCCTGCAAGTTCGCGCCCACACCCGGCCGGTCGGCGCGCACTTCTATGCCATGCGCTTTTAACTCTTCGGCGGGGCCAATGCCAGAAAGCTTCAGCAGCTGAACCGAATTGATAGGACCGCCCGACAGGATGACTTCGCGGGCCGCGTGCACCTGATGCAATTGGCCTGCGCGTTCATACTCCACCCCAATGGCGCGCGTGCCGTCAAACAGGATGCGGGTGACAAGCGCCTTTTCTATGACTTTCAGATTGGGTCGTTTGCGCGCGTCATATAAATAAGCCTTCGCCGCCGAACAGCGCGTGCCGTCCCGTACCGTCATGTCCATCCGGCCAAAGCCTTCTTGGGCATAGCCATTATAATCCTCGGTCAGGCTATAGCCCGCTTGCTGCGCTGAATCGAGCCAAGCCTGATGCAGCGGATTGTCGAGCGGGCCATAATTGGTCGATAAGGGACCATCGCCGCCGCGATATGCATCCCCGCCTTCGGCCCGGCCTTCGGCGCGTTTGAAATAAGGCAGCACATCGGCATAGCCCCATCCAGTTGCGCCTTCCTCTTCTTTCCAATGTTCAAAATCGAGCGCATTGCCGCGCACATAGACAAGCCCGTTAATCGAGGAGGAACCCCCCAACCCCTTGCCGCGCGGGCAGTTCAGGCGTCGGTTGTTCAAATGCGGCTCCGGCTCGCTTTCATAACCCCAATTCCACCTTTTGGTGTTCATGGGGTAGGCAAGCGCGGCGGGCATCTGAATCAAGACCGAGCGGTCACTGCCGCCATATTCCAGCAACGCGACCTTATGCGCGCCATCGGCGCTTAACCGGTCCGCCAACACGCACCCAGCCGACCCTGCGCCGACGATAATATAATCTGCGGCCTCAAGAGCGGGCATATATGGCCTCCATATCCGCCGTAACCCCATGCCGCGCGCGCGTCAGCCGGTTGGCAAAAATACCGCCGGACAAAAGGACAATTGCAGATTTGGTGTGCGGACGCATGCCAACGCCATAGCCGTTGGGTAGGGGCAAAGTCGAGACTGTGTTGATGGGGGTGTTGGGGGGTTTTCGGCTGTTGCCATGCACAATAGCCCCTGTCGTCATAATAACATGAACCCCGCCACTCTTTCGTCATCCTGAACTTGTTTTGGCTCTGCCAGCCTACGGCTCCAGGATAACGAACTACGGCTGCATGTTATCCTGAAACAAGTTCAGGGTGACGAGCGATGGGGCGAGGATGTTGGATGAACGCCTATTTCGGGGATGACGGGGTTTTCAGGACGACGGGGTAGGTAAAGAATAGACGGCGCAACAAACCCCTTCTTGGCGCCTTTGCGGCTTTGCGTGATAAAATTGAATCGGGTGATCCCCCTCCCAACTGCGCCTAGGCCATATTGTGGCCAAGGCTTCGCATCCCTGCGCGATCAGTTGGCCCAATAGACATATTCCTGATCCTTCTTCCATTGCGCATTGAGCGGCACATCGATGCGGATGGCGGCTTCGAGCAAGCCGGGCCAGAGCGGTTGGGGAAGTCCGGCATTTTGCGCTTCAATCAACTTGCGCAGTTCCGCCACGCGCGCGGGGTCTTTAGCGGCTAAATTGATTTGCTCGGTCGGGTCGGTGGCGAGGTTGAACAGCCATGCCTTTTCGGGACGTTTGGAAATTTGCAATTTCCAGTCCCCTGCGCGGACAACGCGGTAATGGCCCGAACGCCAAAAGGTGATTTCGCGTTTTGGCCCAGCGCCCAGCAGGTTGAAGCTATCCATCTTGCGATCAGTGGGCAGGTTTGCGCCGGTTGCCGCCGCAATCGTTGCAAACATATCCAGATGCTGCGCCACATCGTTGCGAACCGTCCCCGGCGCGATTTTGCCCGGCCAGCGCATCAGCATGGGCACGCGGATGCCGCCTTCGAAAAAGGTGCCTTTATACCCACGATAGGGTGTGTTGTGGTCCTTTATACCTGTGTACCACGCGCCGCCATTGTCGCTGGTAAAGATAACCAAAGTATTGTTGTCGAGCCCTGTGTCCTTCAATTTTTGCAGGATATCGCCAATCCGCCGGTCGAGTTGGCGCATCATCGCGCCATAGACGCGCTGCGTATGGTCCGTGATTTGCGGCAGGGCGTCATAATCTGATTTCAGCGCCTGCAACGGGGTGTGCGGCGCATTATACGCAAGATACATGAAGAAGGGGCGGTTCTTATTGGCGTCAATCGCGGCCAATGCATTGTCGGTGAAATAATCGGTCAAATGGCCTTTGGGGCGAAAGCGCTGACTATCCCCCCAATAGACGGCATATGGCAAATTTGCCCATAAAAAGCGGTCAATCGGATCCCAAGGCAGCTTTGCATTGACGACCTGCGGGTCATCTTCGGCCATGAACAAATCCCCGCCGGCACGCATGCCAAGGCTTTCGTCAAAACCCTGCGACGTTGGCCGCAATGGCTTTGCTTCACCCAGATGCCATTTGCCAATGTGGATATTATGATAGCCCTTGGCTTTCAGCACCTCTGGTAACATGATTTCCGCATTGGGCACGCCCATATCGGCATAAGCAGGCAGGTTCTCGTTCAGTTCTTCATGATAGATGGTCGGATAGGGTGAATTTCCGCCATTATGCGCCAGATTCGACGCAAAAGCGGCTGGAATAGAAGTAAATTCAAAACCGAAGCGTGTGGGATAACGCCCCGTCATCAAGGCTGCGCGCGAAGGCGAGCAGGTGGCATTGGCGGCATAGCCATTGGCAAAGCTGACGCCCTGCTTGGCGATTGAATCAATATTGGGGGTCGGCACGGCTCCGCCTGCTACTCCGCCACCGTCCAACGAAATGTCGTTCACCCCTAGATCATCGACGACAATCAGGATGACATTGGTCGGACGTTTGCCCGATGGTGCGACCGCAGGACCCTGCGCCCATGCAATCGGCCGGTTTTCGGCAATGGGTTCACGCCATTCACCGATGATGCCGGGCAGATAGATTTTATACTGCTGAAAACCCAAATAGCCCGCGCCGATTAACAGTGCCAAGGCCCCGATCCATTTCCATTTTTTCATTGTTTTGGCTTCATCCTTCGCGGACTTTGAGGTTGATCAGCTTGCAACGGTGAGGAAAATGATATGCGCCAAGGCTGCAATCAGCGCCAGCACCAGCGCCACCGTGACGCGCGGGCTGACATAGAAAGACACCACCCGCTGCGTTGGGAAAGAAAAAGTCGCCAGCGTGCCGAGCAGCTTATCGGGATGGCCTTCGGTAAATAGGGGGTCCAACACCAGCTTTATCATATCGCGCCGACTGCGGTAACGCATCAGGCCAAAGATCGTCCAATCGGGATCCGCCTCGGTGTTCCACGCATCAATATAGCCGCCGACCTTGCGCCCGACCATGCCGGGGTGGCCGCCTGTACGGAACAGAGTCGGCATGAAGCGTTTCGAATAGCGCTTGAGCAGATCAAAGCCTTGAACCATTTGCCCCGTTTTGGGGTCCTCAACCTGCTCCATCTGCGCTTTGACCAGATTGAGCATGACAAATTCGCGGCCATCATCGGCTTCAAGGAAAGCCCGCATAACCTCCGCGCTATTTCCTGTGCCCTCGAAACGACCCGCCACTTGTGCCAGAAACGCATCAATCTCAGCTGGTTTCAGTGGGCCTGACATATTGTCATACCAAAGCCGAAATACACCATAGGCAAGCAACGCCGTGCCCCAGATTATCCATATCATCATAGCTTTAACTGCCTTGCTTCTTGGCGCGCTCGGCATCGCGCCGCGCCTTTGCGGCCTTTTGACAAGCGGGTGACGTTTTTTTGATATTTTTGATGAGGCAGGCGCGGACATTTTCACGGCTAAAGCTGCCCAATTCGGCGGCGCAATATTTACGGATGTCCGGCATGCACGCTTCGCGCACATTGTCCTGTGCCAATAATGGTGCAGCAGAAAACAAAAGGCCAGACGCCGCCACAATGCGTGTTGTTTTGAGCATCTTCATCTTTCACCATCCCCAACCTATCCGCAGAATTATATTGGCATTAATTGTGCCAAAATACATTTGCAATCACTTTTGCCTCTTGCGCCCGTGTCGGTTTGCCGCAAAAATAGGGGGCATGGCCAATATTTCGCACAAAATGACAGCACGCCCGACGGCGCAGCACACCGATGGCCGCCGCGAACGCAGCCGGTCTAGCCGTTCGAAAATCGTCGCGGCTTTGCTCGACTTGGTTGGCAAGGGCGATGTGGCCCCCAGCGCGGCGCGTGTTGCGGAGGTGGCAGGCGTCGGGCTGCGCTCGGTTTTCCGACATTTTGACGATATGGATGAACTGTACCGTGAAATGGGCGAGGTGATTGAGGCGCAGGTGATGCCCATCATCCTCCAGCCGCCATCGGGCGCGACTTGGCGGGAAAAATTGTTCGACATCGCGGATCGGCGGGCGATGGTTTTCGAAACCATTTTGCCTTATCGGATTTCGGGTAATCTCAAACGTTTTCAGTCGCCCTATCTGATGCAGGACTATCGCCGGATGCTGCGGCTCGAATCTGATACCATTGAGTCCTATCTGCCCGTGATGGTAAAGGCCGATGTGGTGGGTACCCATGGTCTCAATGTCATATTGAGTTTCCACACATGGCGATTGCTCCGGCATGATCAGGAACTCACTGTTGACAATGCCAAGGCTGTTGTGCGGCGCTTGCTGGGCGATGCTATGGCCGGCATGCCGGAGGATTGATGCAACGCTTTGGGTTCGCTCTCGGTCTGGCGCTGGCGCTGGGTTTGTCTGGCTGTAGCGATGCATCCAGGCCGCCCGAGGCTGTGTGCACGGGCCAGTCCGGCGACAATATGGTTTGGGTGCCCGGCGGAAGCTTTGTGATGGGTGACGATCCACATTATTCAGAGGAAGGCCCGCCGCAGACTGTGACGGTCAAGGGGTTTTGGATCGATGCACATGAAGTGACCAACGCCCAATTCGCGGCCTTTGTACAGGCGACTGGTTACAAAACCATGGCGGAACGTAATCCGCCCAAGCTACCCGATGCGCCGCCGGAAATGTTGGTTCCGGGCTCTGCTGTGTTCAATGTCCCGTCGGACGCAGACCCGTCTTGGTGGCGCTGGGTACCGGGCGCACAGTGGCGGCACCCTTCTGGATTGCAAGAAAGCATCGTCGGGCGGGACCGCGAACCGGTTGTCCAGATCGCCTATCAGGATGCAGAGGCCTATGCGAAATGGGTGGGGAAAGAATTGCCGAGTGAGGCGCAGTGGGAATATGCCGCGCGCGGCGGTGCGGCGGCCTTGCCCGAGCCGGTTGATAAAAAGGGGCGGCCGCAAGCAAATTATTATCAAGGCGTGTTTCCGGTGAAAAATCTGAACACCGACGGCTATGTCGGTCGCGCGCCTGTGGGCTGTTTCCAACCAAATGGATTTGGTCTGTATGATATGATCGGCAATGTCTGGGAATGGACGAGCGCCAGCGGATCGCGCTCCGACGCCAGCGAACCAGTTAACATCATAAAAGGCGGGTCTTACCTGTGCGCCGCCAATTATTGCGCGCGCTATCGCCCCGCCGCGCGCCAGTTTCAGGAACGCGGGCTAGGGACCGACCATATCGGCTTTAGGCTGGTGGATATAAAGAAGCTTGGGCCAGCTTCTTGACCTGTCATTCATAATATGACACTTAAAGTGTCAATATAATTTATCTTAGGGGTTAAGCTTTGAAAGTCCTTCGCACACCCGATAGCGCCTTTGCCGATATCCATGATTTTCCTTTTGCGCCACATTATGTGCAGATTGCCGATCCCTCGGACGGCACAGATTTGCGTGTGCATTATGTCGATGAAGGACCGCGCGATGCGCCCGTCGTGTTGATGATGCATGGCGAGCCAAGCTGGAGTTATCTATATCGCCATATGATTGGCCCAGTCGTCGCGGCAGGCTTTCGCGTGGTCGCGCCGGACCTGATTGGCTTTGGCAAATCGGACAAGCCAAGCAAAAAAACCGACTATAGCTATGCCCGCCATGTTGGTTGGATGCGGCAGTGGATCGAGGCGCTTGACCTGAATGATATGACGCTCGTCTGTCAGGATTGGGGGTCGCTGATCGGCCTGCGCCTTGTCGCAGAAATGCCGGATCGGTTTGCCAGCGTCGTACTGTCCAATGGCGGATTGCCCGAAGGTGGCCCGCCACCGCGCGCTTTTGCCATTTGGCGCGCCTTTTCCAAATGGAGCCCCTTCTTTCCAATCGGCAGAATCGTCAACGCTGGGTCAAAGCGCGCGCTCAGCCCTGCCGAGATTGCCGCTTATGACGCGCCGTTCCCCAACAGCAGCTACAAAGCCGGAGCGCGGATATTCCCCAGCTTCGTTCCATTTGAGAATAATGTCGCGATCCCCGATCAGAAGCGCGCCTGGCAAGTATTTGAACAATGGGACAAGCCGTTCTTATGCTGCTTCAGCGATGGCGATCCTGTCACGCGCGGCGGCGAAAGTCGTTTTATCGGCCGTGTTCCCGGTACGGCGGGGCAGCCGCATTGCACGTTGAAGGGCGGTCACTTCATTCAGGAAAATGATCCGCAAGGCTTCGTCGACTGCATCCTAAAAATACGATAGCCGTCAAGGTTTCGCGAACCCCCGCCGCCGTCTGCGCCACCAGATCGCGGCGGCTGTTGCGATTATCAATAGGACGCCCACTGGCCATAACGCGATAAGTCGCGGGATCAGCAAACTGCGCAACGCGTTGGCGAAAATCTGTTTGGGCGCGGTGTACCCTTCGGGCATCGGCAGCACTTTATTTGCCTTGGCAAAGGCGGCATAATCCTCTTGCATCGCAACAAAACGTTGCGGGTCGGAAACGGATAGATCTTTGGTCTCGCCGGGGTCGGCAGTGATGTTGTAAAGCCGCCAGCGGCCATCACCATAAGGCGGCAGATTTTTGACGAGCTTGTAATCGCCTTTGAACAACACCGCATTGCCGGACAATTCATATCCCAAAGGCTTGTCTGCCGAATGGACGGACGATGCCGCCCCGGTGAGCATAGGGAATAGGTCCATCCCAATCATTGGTTCGACGCGGCGGCCCGCAAAACTGCCTTGCTGTGGCATGACCCCGGCAAGTTTCAGCAACGTCAGCGGCATGTCGGTGACATGGGCAAAGCCTGTTGCAACGCTGCCGCCTTTGATCGCAGGATTGCCGGGCCAGGCAAGGATCATCGGCACACGCAAACCACCTTCGCTCGCGGTAAACTTATATCCCCGCAGCGGCGAGGCTGATGCGCTTGCAAATCCCGCACCTTGGGCGGTCAGCGAACCCGGGCGTCCCTGTTGGGCGATGCTTTGGTCATAGAGATGATTGGCGTTCCAGCGCGTGAATGCGCCCATGGCCATGGGGTCTGTGGCTTCGGCGCCATTGTCAGACAAAAACACGAAGATGGTATTTTCATATGCGCCTATCGCCTTTAGATGCGCGATTAATCGGCCGATTTCCCGATCCATCGCCGTGCCCATGGCGGCATAAGCGGCCATGGCCCCTGCACGTTGCCGCCGCTGCTGTGCCGTCAATTTCGACCAGTCACCACTGCTGTCCATGGTTACCATCGCAACACCTGTGGGCATCACGCCTTTGGCAATCGCGGCGGCGCGGCGTTGGTTGCGCAATGCCGTCCAGCCATCTGTGTAGCGGCCGGCATAAGCGGCAAGGTCAGCATCGCTTGCCTGCACCGGAATATGATTGGCAATGAAATTGACAGATGCCAGAAATGGCCTTCCGCTGGCCTTGTCGCCGTCGATATAGCGGATCATCCTGTCGACGATCAGGGTTGAGGAGTAAAACCGCTTAGGTAGCTTTACAGGCTTTCCATCCTCACTCCATTTGGTCTTGTCATAAATCAGCAGATTGGGCTTATCTTCAAAATTGTCCGCGCCCGATTGCGCCAGCGCCAGCGCCCGATCATAGCCGCGCGCCGTCGGCATGCTATCGGGCGTATGTCCCAAATGCCATTTTCCGGTCAGATAGGTGCGGTAACCAACATTGCGAAGCTGGTCAGCAATGGTGACCACGCGGTTGTTGAGCCGCGCTTCATAGCCCGGTTTGCCCAGATGCTCCGGTGGAATGGTCTCTGGCATATTGCCCAAGCCAGCGCGGTGGTTGATCACGCCCGTTTGCAGCATGGCCCGTGTTGGCGAGCAGGATCCAGCCACATGGAAGTTTGAAAAACGCACGCCCTTTGCGGCAAGCGCGTCGATATTGGGTGTTGCAATCTCCCCGCCATAGGCCCCGACATCGCTAAAGCCCCAATCATCGGCAAGAAGGATGACAATATTGGGGCGCTTCGTTGGTGCCGCCTGCGCGCCCAACGTGGTCGGGCTCAGCAGCGCCAGCGCCATCAGGAGGGTTGCCGCTCCTTTCAGGCGCATGGGTCTAGCAAGGCGTTAAGGCAGCCCGTTTGCGCCAACAGCGGGTCGACCTTCGCCCGCGCTGCATTGTCCAAAGCGGCGTAGCGCGCACGCAAATCAGCCAAGCACTTTACCTGATATTTGAAAACACCCTGTGTGTAAGGCAGGCCCATGGCGGTGATGCTGAATGTTGCGTCTCCGGCTTCAATCGCAGCGGCGTTGGCGAGGAGGAAGGGCATGTAGATTTCGCCCACCTGTTCCAGCCAAGCGGTAATGATCGGCGCAAAGGGCGCATCCCCGCCTGCGATCTCGGTGTCCCATTGCCCGTTGATCCCCGACATATCGTCAATATGGAGCAGCCATCGGAAACTATAGGGATAATCTGCGCGCATCATTGTCTGTGCGGTTGGATCAACGCCAAGTTGTGACAATTGCCCGTACATCCCGAATTCCGCCATGCTGGGCCGTGTACCAAAAAAGCAGTGATTGTCCACCACATGCGTCTCCAGCGCACCTAAAATCGCGCGGGTTGAGGCCTCGATCAGCGGGAAGTTTTCAGCCGCGCAGCCGACAATCGCCATGCGCCCGACCTGGCGTGCGCGGAACTGTTCGGCAAAGGCCTGACTGCTCGCCAGTCCGCCGCCATTCATCGCGTCAAACGCGAGCCAGCGGCTCATCTGGATCTGGTCCACCTCTTCCAGCCAGCGATACCCAAACATGGCCTTTGTCACCCATTCGTCGGCAAAATCCTCAATCAAATGGGCGATAAAGGCGTGCGCCGGATCGGGCGGGATAACCGAGCGTTCGGCGTGCCGCGCCTCCAGATCATAGATTAAAGGCGTTGAATCATTGTGAAATGTCCCATCGGGATATTCCATTACTGGAATGACAGGGGCCTTGACCTTGCCGAGAGCATCGCGCGTGTCTGGACCATGCACCCACATATGCGGAATGCGCCGATACCGCATAAGCGCGCGCATCTTCATGGAATAAGGTGAACCCAGTGCTCCGTTAATCGCGTACATGGGAGATGGTCCTTACATTAAATTGTCTTGTCATGATGTTTGACGCAATCTAATGACATTATCAATGCCATATGATGTGGTGAGGGCCAACATTTGTTTGCCCTTCGCCAATTTTCGGGGATAGAATATATGAAAAGAACAATGCAAATTCTCATTGGCCTCGTGGGTCTTTTGAATATCGTTATTGGTTTGAGCTTCTTATTCAATCCGACGAAAATGGCAGCCGAATTCGCGCTTTCGCCGCTGGGGACGCAGGGAATGGCGACGATGCGCGCCGACTTCCCCGCTTTCTTTCTGACAGGCGCTATCTTTTCGTTGATCGGTGCTTGGCGTGCGGACCGTACCCCCCTGTTGGTGCCATTGACGCTTATCACATTTGCGCTTCTTGGGCGTTTCGTGAGCATTGCGTTCGATGGAATTGCGCCGACGACATTCCCACCCATGATAATTGAAGCCGTCATGATCGCGCTGCTTGGTCTGGGGTATCGCGCTTTTGGAAAACCGACGCAGGCATAGTCGGCTCAATTATCGGCAGCAGGCGTCTCTGACTTGGGGCATTGACGGTCGGATTGACGCGACAGGGATAAGGCCGAGGCTGCATCGCTTGGTCGCCGCTTATGGTTTATATGGTCGGGAAACGCGCCAGCAATAAGACGCATGGCTGGTTTTGGCGCAATCATTCTGAACAGCGCGTTGTTTAAGACTTTCTGATATTAGACTTTTTTCTGGATTGAAGCCACGTCCTGGATATATTGTTAGGCCGCAATGTCACATATTCCGCTCCAAGGGCTCGGGCACCGGTCTTCTTAGGAGCAGAGCAGTAACTGCAACTGTGAAGAAGATAACGACACCATGGCCAAAACGCACAATATCAACCGATCCATTGCTTGCGAAAATAGCATAGAACTGGATCAAGCCTATAGCCGACGACAATGCCTGTTGGGCGTTTGCGCATTTGCTGCGTTAGCAGGACAGATTGTGCCATCACCCGCGAGAGGGGCAGCGGATCTATCGGCAAAAACGCGATTGATTTTATTAGGCACGGCCGGTGGGCCGACGCCTAAATCGAACCGTGCAGCGCCAGCACAAGTCGTTGTCGTCAACGACCGCTTGTATGTTTTTGATGCTGGAAATGGCGTTGCGCGGCAGCTGGCGATGGCTGGCTTAGACATCGGCAAGCTAAAGGCATTGTTCCTGACGCACCATCATTCCGACCATAACGCCGATATCGGCAATGTGTTGTTGCTCGGCTGGGCAGCGAATCTGGCAACGCCGGTAACCGTGGCCGGACCTCCCCCGCTTCGAGATGCCATGGCGAAGTTTTTTGAAATGAATGCGTTTGATATCCAAACCCGTATGGCCGACGAAGGTCGGCAGGACTTGAAGAAAATTGTCCAGTTGAAGGAATTTACAAAACCCGGAGTGATCTATCAGGACGATCTGGTGAAAGTGACTGCGGCACGGGTCAATCACCCACCAGTTGTAAACGCGTTTGCCTACCGGATCGAAACGCCGAACCGGTCAATCGTGTTTTCGGGGGATACAGCGCCAAGCGAAAATCTAGTCACATTGGCGCAAGGTGCGGATATCATGGTGCATGAGGTCATGCATTTACCGTCGCTAGAAAAACTCATTGCAACCGAACCAAATGCAAAGACATTGCGGGAGCATTTGATCGCCAGCCATACCAGCACTGATCAGGTCGGTAAGGTTGCGACTGATGCTGGTGTTAAAACGCTCGTCCTCTCCCATTTCGTGCCGGGTGGATATCCGTTCCTCGCCGACAATATTTGGTATGACGCTGTACGACCATTTTTTAAAGGCGAGCTGATCATTGGTCGTGATTTGATGGAAATTTGATGCAGTACGCGCCAGACATTGAGGGGGACCGGAACAGCAAATCAGGCTCGATGCGCATCCATATGTAACTAAAGCACCATAAGTGAGCGGTTCCTTGGGTTATCCTGAAATCGTTCCAGCCGATGCACCGCCGCACCTGTCAAAATTCTGTTGATCCAATTGATATTCTGCTCGTTCCCGGCATAGCCACAAACTGCCTTCATCCGACTTTCTCAGCCTAATCAGGACGTTGGCGGATGAACACAGAAATTTGTGCACGATTTGTGCATAGCTAAAAAGCTTTATTTAAGCCGCAACTGGCACATCGCTGCGTTTAAATATTGTTATATATCAATGGTTTGAATGGCGCACCCAAGAGGATTCGAACCTCTGGCCTCTGCCTTCGGAGGGCACTTAATGATTAAAATAATCGTTATAAATCAATACTTTGTGATGTATTTCTGGTTCGTGTGCACGTTTTGTGCATTTTTTAGACGTGCAAAAATTGACATATTCTATTGGTTTTACAGATAGTTGGTGTGATTTATTGGGCTTGTTTCTGGATGGAGATGGGACCGATGTTTCACTTTGGAAGGTGGATTGATGGGTAGCTTAAGTAGCTTAAAAAGCAGTCATTCGGTCAATTTGCTCTTCTGCAGCTTGGGTCTCAAGCGCATTCAGATATCTCTCAGGATCGCAGCTCCTCATCATCTCACTGCGCTCGCTAATATCGTTGCTGGCTGCCCGTGTGATGCTAGCTTTGGTTGGCTCCTTTCCAAGCGCCGTGGCCACTCTCAATTCTGCGATGCCGAGGTCTTTATCGATAAGCGCCATCTTCCAGCTATGAATGGCATCGTCACACTTTGACTGGTCATCCTTAGTGACGCTGACGGCGCTGATAATGCCTACAAAGATGGCAGCAACAGCAGTAGCGCCAAAGAATATTTTAGGTCCCCGCTCCATAGTTTGTTCCTCGAAAATGAGCTTTTAAGCTGCCTTACGGGCATATTATCGCTAAGCCAAATTACCAAAATAAAATTTAGAAACTGAGAGGCAAGAGGGATAAGCTCGTCGTAATGGCAATACTCCGATATGCCGGAAACCTATGACCCACCTGATGGTGAAGTCAGGTGCTCCTAACCTACTTCCAGAGTATAGCCCCAGTTTGTGTTTTGTAATGCTCCGAAGGTAGGCAGCATTCTTTTTTCAATTCTGGTGGAGCAATGCAAACCACTGGTTGGTCAGACGATTGCGATGCCTTAGTTTTTTCTGAACAAGTCAAAGCGTTTACGCCGCTGTTGAGAGCCCTCTGAAAATTCAGCTTCGAAACGTCTGGTATCTCCCCGTCCTTTACCAAGAAGTCACACTTCTGTTCCGAACGCAGCGGTGCCCCATACGAATTTTCTGCATCATACGATATTGTGAGGTGCAAATATTGATACTTTGACGTTTTGGCATCACCTCCAAGCGGAGCAGCGGGGGAATAGTAAACGCTTTGGTCAGCTATGCTAAACGTTGACGGAGCTTTGAGATCCCTTTTTATGCTATTTGAACAAGCTTCTACGGCTACGTCTTCGGGACTTTGACAACCGGACAATGCCAATGAGGCGATCAGAATAAAATTCAGGTAGCCAATCTTCTTCATAACTTACTCCCCTGAGTGGTCCTCAGTGTCTACGAGCATTAGAAAATGTCAATCACAACCACTGGCTTGTACCAGTCGGCTCCTCTGTTAGAAACGGCGTTTGAATTTGTATGTTGGGGGTGCTTGTGGAGATTTTGGTCTTTCTATTTTTAATGGGGCTAATCTTTGGCGCTGTCGGCGTTGCTATCGCAAGCAATAAGAATGTTGATGGGTTAGCGGGTTTTCTGCTCGGCGCATTCCTTGGACCAATCGGCTTGATAATCGTTGCGCTGCTCAATCCATCAAGAGCGGTAACCACTTCTGCGGCTAACGAAGATAGTCGAAATGAACACGATGTTGATTTTGGTGGTGAAAGAAATTTCACGTCCGATGCCTACCGTCTTTGGTTAGCTGAGCGTTACCAAATTCAACGCAATGATGTCTTTGATCGGTTTGTAACAGGTGGCCGGACGTTTGAAACGCTAGATGCCGCTCTAGCCTATTGCTATGATATTGAGGCTGCCAAGTTCGAGAGAGATAAATTAGATCAGGAACGAGCCGCTGCTGAGAAAGCTGCTCAGGTAGCCGCTCTTGAAGCGCTAAAAAAAAGAAATAATCGCCAGGCAGTAATCTTTTACATACTTGTTTTGAGCACAATTTCTATTTGGTTTTATTATTCTTACTAGCCATTAAAAAGGTCATCCAACATCATAGCCACCTATCGATATGACCCACCCATCCCGCCAAGCTATGATGGATATAGCCATCGCTGAACGACAGCAGATACGTGACTGGCT
>NZ_JBIIBA010000053.1:0-4421 GCF_044239665.1 Sphingorhabdus sp. | reverse complement strand
TCTATCCGGCGCATCTGCGCCGCACTCAACATCGGTAGATCAATCATCAACTGCTCCTTTATCAGAAGTTCAGTTGAATCAAACTTCGCCCTTACATGCAACTAATTTAATGCATCCTGAGCCTAGGTAGTTCGGCTCGTTTGGTGCTTGTACCTGCCGTGAGCCGCAGCACAATGATCAACGCGATTGCAATAAGAGACAGCGCGAGCGGGAATATACCAAAATGCCGAAACCACTTCAGCAGTTCGAATATGGAAGAAAAGAAAATATCATCAAAGCGGGGATCTTTTTGGATCCTCATAGCCATATCCCTAATAGCGGGCCAAAAGACAATTGATGCCTTTTCACTTGAAAATCGTCAGCCGTCTAAAACGATCAATCACATGACTAAAACCGGATCGACTTAATATGTTCCCCGTGGCAGATTTATCCGTTCCCAGCCTAAGGGTCCGGACCTATTATGACCATGCCATGGGTTCACAGTGCGGCACTCATGATTTGATTTTGCAACTGACTTCATCGCCGCTTTGACGATGCTGGATCGCCTGTTGCGTGCAGCGCCCCCGGCATAGGTAAAGCGATGTCGCGTATTTTGGCAGAGCCTGGCGTGACCAATCAAGAGGACCGCGCAGTCAAGGGACACAAATACGATGCGCCCCTGTGTGCTCCAATAAATGCCTCCTGCGGGATAGGAGCATTCCCAAATTGGCCGCCGACGCCCCATTGAGCGCTATCTAGAATGAAAGATTGGTTCCTTGTCGACTGCCCTAGCTTGCGAAATATTTTTATAAAAAATACATAATTTTATGTTGAAACATTTAGTCTTTGTTCTAAAATATCAGTGTCTTAAAAAAGCGGCCTGTTTATGATAATAAAGATTAAAAGTTTCATATTCTTCATAATGACGTTGTTTATTCCGGGGCAAGCGTATGCCGAATGGCATGAGGCAAGCAGCGAAAATTTCCTCGTGATTGCTGACCAGAATGAAAAAGACACACGGGAATTCGCAGAACGGTTGGAACGGTTTCATACCGCCATGTACTATATTCTTGGACGCGAAACCCAAAAGATCAGTCCCTCGAACCGAGTTACCATCTATGTTGTTCGAAGTTCCAGCGATGTGCGAAAGCTTGCAGGCGACAAA
Organism: Sphingorhabdus sp.; assembly: GCF_044239665.1. GTDB lineage: Bacteria > Pseudomonadota > Alphaproteobacteria > Sphingomonadales > Sphingomonadaceae > Sphingorhabdus_B. The sequence goes on along the minus strand of NZ_JBIIBA010000053.1, from coordinate 3,277 downwards.
TCCGGCTTTCTGCAAGGCTTTTATCAAGCAAGAGCCGGAGGATCAGTCGCTTTTACCGCAAGGGTCGAAAGTAATGGCGCCGATGTTTCCCAGAGCGAGCAAGTGCTTTTTCATGAATATGCCCACCACGTCATGCACAGCACAAACCAATGGTCGACACCACGTTGGCTAAGCGAGGGCTTCGCCGAATTTTTCTCAACAGCGCGATTTGAAAAAAACGGCGGCGTTGGACTTGGATTACCTGCAAATCACCGCGCTGCCGAGCTGGCGCTTGCCAAGGATGTTCCCATTCAGGCGTTGCTGGACGCGAGCGCATACAAAAAGCCCAAGAAAGGCGCTTATGATGAGTTTTACGGGCGTAGCTGGCTACTTTACCATTATCTGCTGCTGAGTGGAAAACGACCGCGTCAGCTCATCAACTATCAGGTAGCGCTCGCCAACGGCGCGGCTGAACTGGACGCTGCAAACACCGCATTCGGCGACCTCAATCAGCTTGAAAAAGAGATGAATGCGTATCTTGCGCAGCGGCGCTTGAAATACATACCCATTCCGGACGAAAAGTTAAAAGTGGGTGCAATCACGGTACGCAAAATGCGCGACGCCGAAGCGGCGATGATGCCGGTGATCTTGGTGTCAAAGCGCGGGGTGAACGCAGATACGGCAAAGGCCCTGCTACCGCAGGCACAAAGCATTGCGCGCAGCTATCCCAACGATCCCTTTGTTTTGGCGGCGTTGGCCGAAGCTGAGCATGATGCTGGAAATTATGCCGTGGCACTGCAAACTGCCGACAAGGCGCTGGCGGCTGATCCTGCATCGATAAATGCGCATGTCCAAAAGATATATGCGTTGTCACAGCTTGCAGTAAATTCTGACGATCCAGATACTACTTGGAAACTCGTGCGTAGGGCTGTTGCTGCGCTAAACAGGGTCGAGGTCGAGCACCCCATTCCATTGATCTATTTTTACCGTAGCCTGAAATTAGCAGGTAAGGACATTACTGAAATTGCAGCACATGGTCTCGAGCGCGCATTACAACTCGCACCATATGACAAAAATGTTCGTTGGGAGCTCACACAGCAACTTGTCGCAGAAGAAAAATACGCGATAGCATATCGGATATTATTGCCGCTGGCCAATGACCCACATACTCGGAGTGATGATAATCCCGCCATAAAGTTGCTCGCGCAGATCAAGCAAAAATTGGAGCAAGAGCCCAGAGCATAATGGCTGTAGCAACCTGATAGCAATGGTTGATAGGCTAAATTGCTTCGACGCTGCGCGATAGACCAAAGCAATCCTCGTGCTGCCTGTGCGCGGTTTTCCGCATGCATGTTATGCTAACCTCGATAATGGCACCGCCAATATCGCTCTTATGATGAACGATGCGCTGACAAAATCGCTCGCCGAGTGGAACATCGCAATCTTGACCAGCTCTCACCAACCTTCTGCAATGGCGCATACCGATTTTGAAAGGCGTCAAAAATCCAACGTTGTTAGCCAAGCCAAAATAAGAAGTGATGGTTTACAATGCCCACAGCACGCATCGCGCGCAAAAATGGTGGACAGGGCTGGATTCGAACCAGCGTACGGAAAACCGGGCAGATTTACAGTCTGCTGCCTTTAACCACTCGGCCACCTGTCCACATCTTCGCGCGGGGCATCATGTGTTTGCATGAGGGCCGGTCCCGCAGAAGAAGCAGCCCAATGGCGAAACGGCCCTTGCCTGTCAATGCCTCAAGTGGGAAAGGGCACCAGAAGCTTCTCTTTTTCATGCACAGGTACATATAATGTCTTCACATAAGAGCCATCGACGCCGCGGCGCTGCCGTTACCAGCGGCAATCCCAAATTTTACGGACGGCACGCCGTCTATGCCGCGCTCGACAATCCCGAACGCCGCCTGATCAATTTATGGGGCACGCGGGAGGAAATTGGCAAAATTGTCGTGCCTGACGGGCTGACGGTGCAATATGCCGAAGTGAATGATTTGGCGCGTTTTGTGCCGAAAGATGCCCCGCATCAAGGCTTAGTACTTGAGGTTGCGCCGCTGGAGGATGTCTGGCTGACCGATGCACTTGCGTTGCCGAATGACGATAACCGGCCCTTGCTGATTCTCGACCAAGTCACTGATCCGCACAATGTCGGCGCGATATTCCGGACAGCGGCCGCCTTTGACGCGGTGGCTGTTGTGACTCAAGACCGGCATGCACCCCCCGAATCGGGCGCATTGGCCAAAGCTGCGTCGGGCGGGCTGGAAGTTACGCCATGGGTGCGGGTGGTTAATCTGGCGCGTGCGCTGGAGGAGATTGCCGAGGCGGGATATTGGCGAATCGGCTTGTCCGGCCATGCCGAGGTCACGCTGGATCAAGCGCTGACACCGGGACGCAATGCATTGGTGCTAGGCGCAGAAGGCGACGGCATGCGGCGTAATATTGAGGAACATTGCGACCAATTGGCGAAATTGCCGATCAGCGCACAGATGGAATCGCTGAACGTGTCCAATGCCGCCGCAATCGCCTTATACGCGGCCACCGTGCGACGCAGCACATAAGCCGCGTGGGCATCACGACACAAAAGCTAGTTGCCGCGCTTGATGCGCTGGCCGCGATTGAGCCCGGCATCGCTGAGGCCATCACGGTCACAGGCTATCCTGACGAACGGATAAGTCAGCGCGGATACGCCACCTTGCTGCGCACGATAGTCGGCCAACAGGTCAGCGTCGCGGCGGCGGCATCGGTCTGGAACAAGCTGGAAGCCCAACTGGGCACCGGATGCCCGCCCGAGCAGTTGTTGGCGCAAGATTTCGACGCATTGCGCGCCTGCGGCCTTAGTCGGCAGAAACAGGGCTATGCGCGGTCACTGGCGGAGCTGGTGCTATCAGGCGCATTGCCACTCGACGCCTTGCCCGATGATGATGAGGCGGCGATTGCCTATCTTATGCAGGTCAAGGGCATTGGCCGCTGGTCAGCAGAGATATATTTGCTGTTTGCCGAAGGCCGCCCAGATATTTGGCCAGCGGGCGACCTTGCGGTGCAAGAAGGGGTTGGTCGCTTGCTCAAGCTTGACGCGCGACCATCGGAAAAAGAAATTCGCGCCATTGCCGAACGCTGGCGGCCGCATCGCGGGGCCGCAGCGATTTTTAGTTGGCATATCTATGCTAAGGGTTTTCAAGCAATTTAAGCGCCACAACATATTTGCACTATAGGCGCCTGCAATAATCAGTTGACGTTTTGGGCAAATTGATGTCGCTGACAGTCATGTGAGTAAGAGAGGAATGAT
>NZ_JBIIBA010000036.1:0-17788 GCF_044239665.1 Sphingorhabdus sp. | reverse complement strand
ACGCCAGCGCTTTGTAGAGGCTGAATAGGCTCGTTGCGATAAGCACGATGCTGACCGCGAATAGCAATATGCGCGGCTGAATACGCTTAGCGACTATTGCCCCAAAGGGCGCGGCGAGCAATCCGCCTATCAACAGGCCGCCCGTTACCACGGTGAAGGCTTCCATTCCGATGGTCAGAATGAAAGTGAGCGACACGGCTACGGTCAAAAAGAATTCCGCCGTATTGACTGTGCCGATGGTTTTGCGCGGGTCTGCGCCTTGGATCAGCAGGTTTGACGTCACCACTGGTCCCCAGCCACCGCCGCCAGAGGCGTCGAGAAAGCCGCCGATCAGGCCAAGTGGCATGGTGACCTTAGGATCGCGCGGCTTGTGCGCATGCGTGAAGCCCCACGCTTTATACAGAAGGTAAAAGCCAATGAGCGTCAAATATCCCATCACAAACGGCCGCGCCGCTTCGGTATGGACGCTGGCCAACAAATAGGCGCCCGTGCAGCCGCCGATGACGCCGGGAATCGCAATGCGCGCAAACAGTTTCCAGTCCACATTCTTGTGCAGGACATGGCTGATGCCCGATGCGCCGGTCGTAAACATCTCAACGAAATGGACGCCAGCCGATGCGCGGGCAGGGGCGACGCCCATGACACTGACGAGCAAAGTGCTACAAATCACGCCAAAGGCCATGCCCAGCGCGCCATCGACCAACTGCGCGGCAAAGCCAACGGCGATGAAAGGCACAACCGCCGCCCAATCGATATTGGCAATAAATTCAATCATCCAAATCTCGCACTGACAGTGTCCACAAATGCTCAGGCATAAAGCGACCTTAGATGATTAGCCATCGCCATGCACCTTGGTATTTTATTGGCTGGCCCAAAGGAGCGGTTTAGCGACAGCCCAAGCTGGCGCTGCTCAAAAGCCTATTCCGCCGCCTGCAGGTAAATGTCGGCGTCCACAACATCGGTTAGATTGATGCCGTCGAGCAGATTGGCGGTTTTGTCGCGCACTTGAAGCATCAGCGCGCGGGTGCGGCAATTTGCTTCCTCGACGCAATTTTTGCACGTTTCGTGCGCATAGCGGCTGGCGCAGGGAACTAAGGCCAGTGAACCACGCATGATACGGATGAGGTCGCCATAGCTGATGTCAATGGGCGAGACGCCCAGCCAATAGCCACCGTCTTTGCCGCGCTGCGACGCCACCAAGCCGGAACGGGAGAGTTCAGACAAGATAACAGTAAGAAATTTAGGCGGAATTTTCTGCGCCTCGGCAATATCGGCGAGTTGAACCGGGCCTTTGCCATAATGATCGGCAAGATGCTGCATAGCGCGAAGGGCGTAGCGGGTTTTTTGAGACAGCATAAGCTTTCCTTGCGCCACGGAGCGTCATTTTTCAACCCGGCAAGTTGACAACGTGTAAAATTTCGTAAATTCATACCTAGTTTAGGGGTGAAAAGCATGCAAAGTCTGTTGCATTGCGCGATAGGGCGGAATAGCGTGCCGTCAAAATACATGCTCAAAGATGAGCAGGCAAAATGAGGCTCAGGGGTGAGCTAGAATAACAGGGGAATTTATGAAATATTCAAATACCGCAATTTTGTTGTTGGCAACCTGCCTGAGCGCGCCTGCGTTTGCGCAAGAATCATCCCCGCCCGTATCGGCGGAAACGAATGGCGATGAAGGTACAGCCATCATCGTAACCGGGTCGCGCATCAAGCAGGACCCGACGAAAAGCGCTGCGCCATTGCAGGTCATTACGCCTTCGGATCTATCGCGTGAGGGCATTAACAGCCCGGAACAGCTGATTTCATTCTTGTCGACCAATGGTACTGGCGCGGATAACCTCGCCTCCAATGGCGATGTCACCAGCGGCGCGCAACGCGGCACCAATGGCCTTTCGGCCGCCAACCTGCGCGGCCAAGGCGCCGCTGCGACGCTTGTATTGCTCAATGGTCGCCGTGTGGCGGCACATGGCCTGACCGGTGGTGCTATCGATGTGAACCAAGTTCCCTTTGCGGCGCTTGAGCGTGTTGAAGTGTTGAAGGATGGCGCGTCCGCCATTTACGGCACCGACGCAATTGGTGGCGTTATCAACTTTATCACGAAATCGAATTTTCAAGGTGTGGTGCTCAACGGCTTCACCGACATTACCCAACGTAATGACAGCGCGATTTATCGCCTGTCTGGGACCGCTGGCTATGGTGACCTCGACACCCAAGGTTTCAACATCATGGGTGCGGTTAGCAAAAGCTGGAATTCCGGCCTGCTTGGCAAAGATCGTGATTTTGTGAACGGCAACCAACCTAATCGTGGTCTTTCGGTGGATACCCGTGGTACGCCAATCGCAACGGCGTTTCCGGCTAACCCCAATAGCATATTTGCACCCACCGGGTCGTTGCTTGGCGGGACCACGAACAGCGCGGCAAATTTCTTCCTGCCCGGATTGCTGATCCCCGGAACAACGACGCGCGCAGATGGCGGTATCAACCCGCTTGATTTGCCAGGTGGCGCAGGTTGTGATTCCGTCAATGGCGGCATGGCCTATGATGAAGTGCTTTGGTCCGTTCCGGGCGCACGCTTTGCGTGTTCATGGGACACAGGCCGCGCTGCTGTGTTGCAACAGCCGCTGCAAACGCTGACTTATTATGGTAAGGCGACATTGGCATTGGGCGACCATCGCTTGGCGGCAGAAATAACCGGCTCCGATGCAGATTCGAAGAAGCGGTTTTCCAACAACCAATATTCGATCAACGCCACAACCATGCCGCTTTATTACCCGCTGAACGCGACCACTGCGGCAACCTATAACAGCGTATATGACACGATTGCAGGCACATTTCCTGCTGTCGGCGCCGTGGGTGACCGGACTGTCGATGCGGTTGGCAATTACGGCAAGCCCATCGCTTATCGCTGGCGCAATATCCCCGGCGGCAATCGCGAATATGTTACAAACACCAAAACAATTCGTGGCGCGTTAACCGCCGAAGGTCCGCTGGGCGGAACATGGGATTACCGCGCAGGCGCATCCTATGCAAAGAGCGAAGCATCGTCTTTGCTTGGCAAGGGTTATCATTATGCCGGGATTTTCCGTAACGCAGCCAACGCCGCGGCGTCGGGCGTGGCAGGGGCCACGAACGGCGGCATTGATCCACGCGCGCCCACCGCGCCTGGTGCAACGCGCCCGGGCATTGTCGGCTTGTTGAACAGCGGTATCCTGAACCCATTTTCGGTGGACCAATCGGCTGCGGCACTAGCTGGGCTTGACGCTATTTCGGCCGAAGGTACGACCTTATATGGCGGTCAATATGAGGTGAAGCAATTTGATGCTTCGGTCTCCGGTTCCTTGTTTGATTTGCCAGCTGGTGCAGTGCAAGTCGCGCTGGGTGCGGATTATCGCCGTGAAACTTACAGCTTCAACGGTTCCGCCGCAGCCGTAACCGGGCAGGCTGAAATTTTTAACGTGGCATTCGACAATGTTAATGCGCTGACGCCGAAAAACCGAAATGTGAAGGCGGTCTATGCCGAAATGTCGGTGCCCGTGTTGGAAAGCCTTGAACTGACGGGTGCGGTTCGCCTCGACGATTATACGGGCTTCGGTTCAACGGTTAATCCCAAATTTACAGCACGGTTTTCGCCAACGAACTGGGTCATGCTTCGGGCGTCCTATAACACAGGGTTCCGCGTTCCCAGCTTCAACCAAATCTTTAACGGCGTCACCGAATCGCCCAATCCTGGAAATAACCTGACAGACCCAAGCACATGTCCGGCGGGTGGTGTTGTGAACGTTACAGCAGGTTGCGGTGCGATCACGCCAACGTCACTGAGCGGCGGCAATCTCAATCTTGGGCCTGAAACATCCGAGCAATATTCGGCCGGTATCGTATTCACGCCAGCGCGACAGTTTAGTGCGTCTGTCGATTTTTGGTCTATCGCCGTTGATAATACCATCGGTGCGCTGACCATCGCCCAATTATTGGCGAACCAATCCTCCTTTTCGGATCGGGTGATACGCACAAGCAACGTCATTACGCAGTTGGATTTGCGGGCGGACAATATCGGTTCGCGGCGTACGCAAGGACTTGAAGTTGCGCTGCGCGGTGGTGTCGATGCATTTGGCGGCGTTTTGACCGCTGGTCTTGATGGAACCTATCTTCTGAAAAAGAAGGAAAAGTTCCTGCCGACTGCGCCATTTGGTTCCAGCCTGATCGGCGTGTTCACTTATGCTGGCGATCTTGGCCTGAAATGGAAACATAGCGCATTCATCAACTATGCTGTCGATGATATGCTGTTCAGCTTCTCGCAAATCTATCGCAACGGATATAAGAATAATGCGCTTCCGGCGTCGTCAAGCCGACCTGATTATAATGCGCGGGTAAAGGCTTATGTCACCTACAATCTGTCGGCGGCTATGGACATGAACGATAAACTGCGTTTGACCGCAGGTATCCGGAACGTGTTCGACACCGATCCGCCATTTGCGATTACCTATGACAGCAACACAGGTGCGGGCTCAAGCTGGGAGCCACGCGTGGCTGACCCACGCGGACGGTCATTCACCTTGGCGGTCGAAGCGAAGTTCTAAGCAAAGGCGTGCCGGGTATGGATATGCATGCAACTCGGCGTCAGATTATGGCGGGGCTGGCAGTTATGCTGTCGGCCCCGCCGCTTTTGGCTGCAGGCGTGCCTGCGGCTAAGGGCGCGCGGAAGCCTGCACGGCTGCGCATCGGTGATACCGTTGGTTTGATTGAGCCAGCATCAGCCAGCGATGACCCATTTCAGATTCAGTTGGTGGAAGAAGCGATTGTCGCCATGGGATTAAAGCCCAAGCGCGCCGCCCATTTGCTGGACCGCTTTGGCTATCTGGCTGGCCAAGACAAGGACCGTGCATCGGACATCAACGCGATGTTCGCGGACACAGATGTGAAGGCCATTTTTGCCGTGCGCGGCGGGTGGGGCAGCGCGCGGCTGTTGCCGTTCCTCGACTGGAACATCATTCGCGCCAATCCCAAATTATTGACCGGCTTCAGCGACATCACGGCCTTGCATATGGCGATTGCGGCCAAGGGCGGATTTGTGACCTTGCATGGCCCGAACGCGGGCAGCGCATGGGGCAAGGCGTCTTGGGACATTTATCGCGAGATTGCGTTTGAGGCAGGGACGCCCTTGTTTACGAACCCTGTTGGCGAAGAGGACCGGATGGCGCAGCGCCGCTGGCGCACGCGGGTGTTGGGCACAGGCAAGGGTAAGGCGCAGGGCAAGCTGCTGGGCGGAAACCTGACGGTGCTGACCGCGCTTGTCGGCACACCCTATCTACCCAATTTCGACGGCGCGATCTTGTTTCTCGAAGATGTGGATGAGGCGGAATATCGCATTGACCGTATGCTCACGCAACTGGGGCAGGCGGGTGTGCTAAAGAACCTGAAAGGCGTCGTGTTCGGGCAGTGCACAGATTGCGTGAATAAGGGGAATAGCTACGGCGCATTTACCCTGAATGACGTGCTGACGCAGCATCTGGGCAGCTTAGGCATCCCTGCCTATCAAGGTGCCTTTTTCGGGCATATCACTGACCAATTCACGTTGCCCGTGGGCGGCATGGCCGAAATCGATGCCGACGCCGGAACGCTCCGCTTGCTGGAGCCTGTTGTCGTTTAATTTACGAACTGCGTCATCAACAATGCAAAGACGTTGTTGGCCATGTGCAGGATGATGTTGGTGCGCAGCGATCCCGTGCGGTGATAGAGATAGCCAAAGGCAATGCTCAGCGTCATCAGAGCGGGGATCGCATATAGTTGCAAATGCACCAAGGCGAACAGCAAGGACGACAAAAGGATCGCGCCCCAAACGGGCACATATTTCGCCAGCGCATTTTGTAACAACCCGCGAAACAGCAATTCCTCCACAATGGGCGCGGCAATCGCAATGGCGAAGAACATGGTCGCCATGTTCAGCGGCGTCCGGTCTATGCCTGCCAGGATTTTCGCCATGTCGTCTTGCATGCCGATGTCCGGAATGACATAATGTGCATACACAAAATTGAACGCCATGGCGGCGGCAACCAATGATATAGCCAGCCCCGTTGCCTTGTGCAGCGGGATACTGCCGAAATCATAAAGGCCCAATGCCTCCATCCGGCCATTTTTGCGTAGATACAGCCACATCAGCATCAGTTGGGCGATCGCAGATGCCGCTAATCCAGCGATGATCGACATGGGCGCTGGCGTGGCAAGGTCGCCTTGCGTTGCAGCGATGATGAGGCCTGTGCACACGCCTTGCAGGGCGAAATAGGATATGATGAAACTTATGCTGGGTAGCAGGCCGGGATAATAGGATCGTGCGGCTATCATTGTAGGGGCAGGTTCGCCAAGTTGCATGTCTTCCCGATCTATCCTGCGCAAAAGTGAAGGCCGGGCGTTCTTGGCCCGACCTTCCGCTGTTTTACACATTACAGATTAATAGGCCACCCGTGTTGCAGTCAGGCCATAGGATGGAAGCAAGGCCTGAACACTAGTCGGGCCGGCCAGATGGCCTGCGCCAACGGCCATGAATGTCACGCCCGGCTTTTTCATTTGCGCCGAAATCCATTTCGCCCAATTGGCGTTCCGCTTGGTCAGCAGGGCGTCGTATAATGTCCGGCTGGTCATCCCTTCATTCATAAGCTGCGCAAGGCTTTCGGTGTCCGCCGATCCCCACATGTCGACCATTTTTTCCATCATGCTGGTGGTTTCATTAATCGTTTTTGCCGTTTCGACCAAAAACGCGATTTGCTCGGCCTCGGGCAGGGTATCGAACACTCCAAGCTGAAATTCCGCAGTTTCAAGTCCAGCGATGGGCTTATTGCTGACCTTCGCCGCTGCCGTCAGTTGTTTTTCAACACCGCTATTGGGTTCATAGCCGGATTTCTGGATTGCCAATAGCGACATGGTCATCCCCGCCGCCCATGGCTCGAACGGGTCGAAAGCAGGCGCTGGAAGGCCAAGCGTTCCCATCGCCGCGTCATACACCGCACGGTCCGCATCCTTCATTTTGGAGCGCAAGGTCTTGCCCTGCTGATCCATCGCCAGCTTGCCAAACAAGGCTTGAACTTCGGCGGCGGGTGGCTCGACCAGTTCCAATACCAATTGGTCTGAACTATCAAAAGCCGTCTTTACGCCATCATCAAACCAACCAAGACCTGGCTTTAAGACATGGATGCTCCCGAACAGGTAAATGGTCGTGTCTTCGTCCTTAATCACCCACAAAGCAGGATCAACATCCTTGAGCGCAGGCGCCGCCTTGACCGGGTCAAGCGCGGTGGTCGATGCCGGGGCCTCGGTAGGCGTTGTCTGCGCTGCAACGGGCGCTGCCCATGCCAATGCGCATGTCGCAGTGGCGGCCAATAAGGACTTCAAAGTAATGCGCATTCTCATTCTCCTGTAACGCAAGATAGCAAACTATTTCGATGAACTTGGACCGTTCATTATAGGTATTTCTTCCAGAACCAGACTGCCGTCGCAGCAAAAAATGTCATAAAATAGAGTGTTATGCCATTTACTTCCGGCAACATGCCCCCGCGCCACAGAAGCCACCAAACCGGCGCGATGAACCAAAATGCGTAGATCGCGATGAGGGCGGCAAATCGATAGGCGGCTTCCTCTTGCTCATCGACGGCATGCTTGTGCATATAGAAGGTGCTGGCTGGCGCGATTACGCCGATGGCGATGGAAAGGATGATCGCGAGCGTGGGAGACATGGTATCATTGGAAATCAGACCGGTTTCGTTTGCGTCAAAACTGCCTGTCAGCGCGAGGAGGAGGCCGGTGACGCCGCCAAATATAAAGCTGCCAACCATGAAACGATTGTAGACTTTTTCACGGCGCGGCACTTTTTGGTCGCTCCGCTTCATTTGGCGAAACAATTTCCAGATGACGAAAGCCAACAAAAGGGCGACACTCATGAGCGCCGCTAAAACAGCATAGCTAGCAATATTTAGCGGACCGCCGCCTTCGGACATATGTGCAGACAGGAAACCCGTGATAGCGCCCAAGATCATAATGATGCCAAGGCCGCACAACGACATCCACAATATGCGTAGGCCATTTCGGTCCGCATTTTCATCTACATCAAACATGCTTCCCTCCGTCAAATTCATCATCAAAAATCTGTTCGATTGGTAAGTCAAACAGCCGTGAAATCTTGAACGCCAGCGGCAGCGACGGGTCATATTTGCCGGTTTCAATCGCATTCACCGCCTGACGCGATACATCGAGATGCTCGCCCAAATCGGCCTGACTCCAGTTGCGCATCGCGCGCAGCACTTTGAGCTGATTTTTCATGTCAGGTTCCAGTGTCTTTGTGTCATGGAAACCTGACTAATTTGATTCGCGCATAATGTCAATAACACCTTACATAATGCTATGCACCGCTGACAAAAACCCGTGCGTTTATTCAGAACCTTGATTTAGCGCCGCTTCTCCGCCAATGGCTGGGCATGTCCGACGTTGCTCCATTAAGTTTTCAGGATTTAATCCTCACGCTCCATGATTATTGGGGTAAGCAGGGTTGCGCGATATTGCAGCCTTATGACATGGAAATGGGCGCTGGCACGTTTCACACCGCGACGACTCTGCGCGCGCTGGGGCCTGACCCATGGAACGCCGCCTTTGTGCAGCCATCGCGCCGGCCAACCGATGGCCGTTATGGCGAAAATCCCAATCGGCTGGGCGCTTATTATCAATATCAGGTCATCTTGAAACCAAGCCCGCCCAATTTGCAGGAGCTATATCTTGGCTCGTTAAAGGCCATTGGCATTGACCCGTTGCTCCACGACATCCGCTTTGTCGAAGATGACTGGGAAAGCCCGACTCTGGGCGCATGGGGCCTTGGCTGGGAAATATGGTGCGATGGTATGGAGGTGACTCAGTTCACCTATTTTCAGCAAATGGGCGGCTTTGACTGCAAACCGGTTTCGGGTGAGCTGACTTATGGTCTGGAACGTCTGGCGATGTATATCCAGAACAAGGACAGCATTTTCGACCTTGTGTATAACAACGCCACGGCGGATCGTCCGGCGGTGACTTATGGGGACATTTTCCGCGAAAACGAACGGCAAATGAGCACCTATCATTTCGAAGTCGCCGACACCGACATGTTGTTTGATGCGTTCAAAAAAGCGACGGCAGAATGCGAAAGTTGCCTGCAACATGGCTTGCCCATTCCCGCTTATGAACAAGCGATTAAGGCGAGCCATATCTTCAACGTGCTTCAGGCGCGCGGCGTCATTTCTGTGCAGGAACGCGCCAGTTACATGGGCCGCGTCCGCGACCTTGCCAAAGGCAGTTGCCAAGCATGGATGGATAAAAATGCCGCCGACTGGAACAGTCGACATCCAAATTGGCGGGCGGCGTGATTCAGACAATCGCCCCATCCACACATAATGTGTCATCCCCGCGAATGCGGGGACCCATGGCCTGCACTTTAAGTTTACAGAACGAGGGTGGCTTGGGCGAATATGGTCGACCATGGATTCCCGCATGCGCGGGAATGACAATGGCTTTGGCCGACGGGGAATTAGCATGACCGACTTCCTGCTTGAACTGCGCTCCGAAGAAATTCCTGCGCGGATGCAATTAAAGGCCAAGGAAGATTTGGCCCGCCTGTTTAACGATGCATTGGCCAAGGCTGGGCTTGTGGCGGCGTCGGTGGAAACCTTCGCTACGCCGCGCCGCCTTGCGTTAATCGCAACCGGCTTGCCGCTGGCAACAGAGGCTGTGTCCGAAGAAACCAAAGGGCCAAAGGTCGGCGCGCCGCCACAGGCGATGGAAGGTTTCTTGCGCAAAACGGGCCTTTCGCAAGACCAGTTGGTCGAACGCGATGGCGTCTATTATGCGGTAGTGGAAAAGGCAGGGCGTCAGACGGCGGATGTTTTGGCAGAGGCGATCCCCGCGATCATCCGCGCCTTCCCATGGCCGAAATCACAACGCTGGGGCGCGGCATCGGTCTCGACCGAAAGCTTGCGCTGGGTGCGCCCATTGCAGGGCATCGTCGCGTTGCTTGGCGACGCAGTTGTGCATTGCGACATTGATGGCATTGTGAGCGGCGCGGAGACGATGGGCCATCGCTTCCATCACAGCGGCGTTGTTACCATCGGCAATGCAGGCGATTATATTGAGAAGCTGCGCGCGGCCCATGTTCTTGTTCATTTCTCCGAACGCTGCCGCATCATCCGCGACGGCGCGACGGCGGCGGCAGAGGGCGCTGGCCTGAATTTGGTGGAAGATGAAGGCTTAGTCATCGAAAATGCGGGCCTGACCGAATGGCCCGTGCCGATGCTTGGCCGCTTCGACGCCGCCTTTCTGGAAGTGCCGCAAGAGGTCATTCAATTGACCGCGCGCGTGAACCAGAAATATTTTGTGTGCCATGATGCAGCGGGCAGACTGGCCAATGCATTTGTCTGCACCGCAAATATCGACGCGCATGACAATGGGACGGCGATTGTTGCGGGTAATGAAAAGGTATTGGCCGCGCGTCTGTCCGATGCGAAATTCTTCTGGGAACAGGATTTAAAGGTCGCGCTAGATGACCAAGCGCAGAAATTGGCGCAGATAACGTTTCATGAAAAATTGGGCAGCGTTGCCGATAAGGTGGAACGTGTGGCGAAGCTCGCCCGTTGGTTGGTGGAAGAGGGGATCGTCAAATCCTCCCCGGAACGGGGAGGTGGCGCTCGCGGAGCGAGTGACGGAGGGGGCTCTTTGCCTCCCGTGTCCTTTGATGCTGAAAGCCCCCTCCACCGTCCTTCGGACGGTCCCCCTCCCCGTACCGAGGAGGATTTAGCCGACCAAGCCGAACGCGCGGCGCGTTTGTGCAAGGCGGATCTCGTCACCGGCATGGTCGGAGAATTCCCCGAATTGCAAGGCCTCATGGGCGGCTATTACGCCCGGGCGCAAGGCGAAAGCGACGCCGTCGCCGACGCCATTCGCGACCATTATAAACCCGTCGGGCAGGGCGATGATGTGCCCACTGCGCCGGTAACGGTGGCGGTGAGTTTAGCGGATAAGTTGGATACGCTGGCGCAGTTCTTCGCGGCAGCTATGCCGCCCACGGGTTCGAAGGATCCTTTTGCCTTGCGTCGCGCCGGAATTGGCCTGCTTTCGCTCATAACCGATAATGGCTTGCGCGGTTCATTCAGAAAACTGCTGATCGAGACTGGCGCTGCGACGAGCTATGTAGATCTTGAAGCGTTCCTAATCGACCGCCTCAAAGTCCAACAACGCGAAGCAGGCGTGCGGCATGACCTGATTGATGCGGTTTTTAGCCTTGGCGGTGAGGATGATCTTGTCCGGCTGCTGGCGCGGGTGAAGGCTTTGCAGGCCTATATCACGACCGCCGAAGGTGCGAACCTGTTGGCGGCATATAAGCGTGCGGCGAATATATTGAAGCAGGCTGACGGTGGCGAAAAAACGACCGTCGCCCCAGCGCAGGCTGGGGCCCATCACGTGTCTCAGTCTGGAACGACAGACGAGATAGGCTCCAGCCTGCGCTGGAGCGACGCGGATTTGGGTCGTGAGGATCTTGCCCTCCTGACCGCGCTCGATGTTGCCGAGCCACAGGCGCAAAAGGCGCTTGAGGTCGAAGATTTCGAAGGCGCAATGGCGGCATTGGCCAGTTTACGTGCACCTATTGATGCCTTTTTTGAAGGCGTCATGGTCAATGATCCGGATCCAGCCAAGCGGGCGTTTCGTTTGGGGTTACTCGCGCGGTTCCGCGATGCAGTCACACAAGTGGCCGATTTTTCGAAGATTGAGGGATAAGGTCGAACGGCACGCTGAACAAGTTCAGCAAGGCGGCGCTTGATTTAAATCAATGCCATAGGGGCCGAATGGGCGTTTGGGTTGTTTCCTGTTCAAAGGAACATCCCCAATGGCCGTCATCCACCGCATCCGTATTTTTCACGCCTTTCTCGCGCTGAGCGTATTGGGGGCCTATTTTTCGGGCGAAATGGGCCTTGTCCATGCTTGGCTGGGCTATGGCGTGGCGGTCCTGATATTATCCCGGCTGATTTGGGCCTTGAGCGGCGCGCCGCAATTGGGGCTTGCGCGTTTCCACCCCTCGTTCAAGGATTTGCACCTAAAAGGGATCATGACCCATCCGGCCATTAGCCAAGTCCTGCTGGCGGGAATCGCTATTTCCGTGATCGGCGCAACGGGTACGGGTATCATGATGGACAAGGGGCGTGCGTTGCAGCCAAGCGCGATTAGCTCCTTTTCCCTCTCGGGCGAAAATGCACGCGAAGGACGCGAAGATGAATCCGGCGAAATGACCGAAGAAGCGCATGAATATCTGGCAAATCTGGCGATTGCACTGGTCGCGCTCCATGTCTTGTATCTGCTAACTTTCCGGCTGCCCTTGGCGCGCTTTATGTTATTCGCCAATAAATCCAGAAAATAACCGCCCTGCGGACTTGACTCCAATGCGCTGCACTGCACAACGGCGAGCAAGCAATAAAGCCAAGTAAAAGGAATGGCTGCGGGATGACCCAATATGTATATCGGTTCGGTGGCGGTGTTTCGGACGGCGACGAATCCGTTCGTGGCAATAAAAACATTTTGGGCGGCAAGGGCGCGAACCTAGATGGCATGGCGTCGATTGGCCTGCCTGTCCCCCCGGGCTTCACGATCACGACCGAAATGTGCGCGGCTTATTATTCCAATGGCCAAAGCTTCCCCGACAGCGTTCGGGCCGAAGTCACCCATGGCCTTGCCCATATTGAGCAGGTAACGGGCAAATCCTTTGGCGATCCGACCAATCCGTTATTGGTGTCGGTGCGTTCGGGCGCGCGGGTGTCGATGCCCGGCATGATGGATACGGTGTTGAACCTCGGGCTAAATGACCAGACGGTCGAAGGGCTTGCCGCTTCGTCGGGTGATGCGCGCTTTGCGTGGGACAGCTATCGCCGCTTCATTCAAATGTATGCCGATGTGGTGTTGGAATTGGACCATGGCGCGTTTGAAGAAGCGTTGGAGATCGCCAAGGAAGATCGCGGTTTCTATCTCGATACCGAATTGTCCGCTGATGATTTAAAGGCGTTGGTGGCCGAATATAAGCGCCTCGTCGCTGCCGAATGGGGCAAGCCATTTCCGCAAGATGTGCATGACCAATTATGGGGCGCGGTTGGCGCGGTGTTTGGATCATGGGAATCAGATCGGGCAAAGGTCTATCGCCGCCTGAACAATATCCCGGGCGACTGGGGCACTGCGGTCAATGTGCAGGCGATGGTCTTTGGCAATATGGGCGAAACGTCGGCGACGGGCGTGGCCTTTACCCGTGACCCGGCGACGGGCGAGAACGCCTTTTACGGCGAATATCTGATCAATGCGCAGGGTGAGGATGTTGTCGCAGGGATACGCACCCCGCAATATCTGACCAAGGCAGCACGCGAGCGCGCAGGCGCAAAGCCGCTATCGATGGAAGAGGCCATGCCGACGGTATATGCCGAGCTGGCGCGCGTGTTCGAGATTCTTGAAACACATTATCGCGATATGCAGGATATTGAATTCACCGTTGAGCGCGAGAAATTGTGGATGCTGCAAACCCGTTCGGGCAAGCGCACCGCCAAGGCCGCCTTGAAAATTGCCGTCGATATGGCGCAAGCAGGCATGATCACCACCGATGAGGCGGTGTTGCGCATTGATCCGATGGCGCTGGACCAGTTGTTGCACCCAACGCTGGATCCGCAAGCGTCACGCGACGTGCTGACCTCTGGCCTGCCGGCGTCACCGGGCGCTGCATCGGGCGAAATTGTCTTTGATGCCGATACTGCCGAACGGTTTAGCGAATTGGGCAAGGCGGTTATATTGGTCCGTATCGAGACCAGCCCTGAGGATATTCACGGCATGCACGCCGCCAAGGGCATTTTGACCGCACGCGGCGGAATGACCAGCCATGCTGCCGTTGTCGCACGCGGCATGGGGCGGCCTTGCGTATCGGGCGCAGGCAGCCTTCAGATTGACGCAGCGGGCAAAACGCTGCGCATATCAGGACGGACCTTGAAAGAGGGCGACATCATCACATTGGATGGTTCAACCGGCGAAGTGATGGCGGGCGAAGTGCCGACGATCCAGCCCGAATTGGTGGGCGATTTCGGGACGTTGATGGTCTGGGCCGACGCGGGTCGCCGGATGAAGGTCCGCGCCAATGCCGAAACCCCGTCCGACGCGCAAACCGCGCGTGATTTCGGTGCGGAGGGCATTGGCTTGTGCCGGACCGAGCATATGTTCTTTGACGCCGCGCGCATCACTGCGGTGCGCCAGATGATCTTGGCCGATGATGAAAAGGGCCGCCGCGTCGCGCTCGACAAATTGCTGCCCGAACAGCGCAAGGATTTTGCCGCGATTTTCGAAGTCATGGCAGGGCTTCCCGTTACCATCCGCTTGCTTGACCCACCCTTGCATGAATTCCTGCCGCATCAGGAAAGCGAATTTGCCGAGGTTGCAGCAGCAGCGGGCGTCGGTGTTGAGGTGTTGAAACAACGCGCGTCCGAACTGCATGAATTCAACCCGATGCTTGGCCACCGTGGATGCCGTTTGGGTGTCACTTATCCCGAAATTTACGAGATGCAGGCGCGGGCCATTTTTGAGGCCGCGTGCAGCCTTGCCGTTGCACCTGTGCCCGAAATCATGATCCCACTTGTCGGCACGCGCCGCGAATTGGAATTGATGAAGGACGTGGTCGACAAGGCCGCAGAAGCGGTCTTTGCCGAACAGGGTAAGCGGATTGAATATCTTGTCGGTACGATGATCGAGCTGCCCCGCGCGGCGTTGATGGCCGATGAAATTGCCGAAGTCGGAAGCTTCTTCAGCTTTGGCACCAATGACCTGACGCAAACCACCTTGGGCGTCAGCCGCGATGACGCCGCGCGCTTCCTGACGCATTATGTCGACAAGGGCATTTACGCCCGCGATCCCTTTGTCAGCCTAGATGTCGAAGGCGTTGGCCAATTGATCGAGATTGCAGCCATTAAAGGCCGCGATACGCGTCCGGAAATCAAACTCGGCATTTGTGGCGAACATGGCGGCGATCCGGCATCGATCACTTTTTGTGAAAAAGTCGGCCTCGATTATGTCAGCGCCTCACCTTATCGCGTGCCCATAGCTCGGCTGGCGGCGGCGCAAGCGGCGCTTGCCAGCGGGTAAGGTAACCGGCTAGCATTCGATCTTGAGGAGAGGGATTATGAAGGCTTGGCAAAGATACGCCATTGGGATTGCGCTCGGGCTCGTCGGTGGCACCGCCTTTGCGGTCCACCAAGTGCGCGGTGGCTTAAACGATGGCCTTGTCTCCAATGGGCTGTGGGAGACAGGAAAAAGCTTCGGCACATTGGATGCCAGCACACTCACCCGCGCCAAGGTTGCTTTGTCAGGTCTGATGGCCTTGCCTGCCAAAGAGGCGATGTATTTCACCGCAACCCATGACAGCGATGGCCGCAAGCTCGACGGCCGTTGCAGCTATGATGTGCGCGGCGGCACGCTGGATGGCCGCTGGTGGAGCGTGACCTTATATGAAGGCGAAGGTTGGCTCGTGAAAAACGCCGCCAAGCGCTGGTCTGTTGCAGCAAGCGCCGTAACCCCAGACGCGCAAGGGCGCTGGTCGTTCACAGTGTCGCCAGATGCGCAGGATGGCAATTGGTTACCAACGGGATCAGCTAAGGCTTTTGACCTCACACTGCGGCTATATCACCCTTCTCCTGAGGTGATTGATAATCCTGAAAAAGCGAAACTCCCCGTTATTGAACGTAAAGGATGTGCATGATGCGGCGATGGTTGTTTCCCATATTTGCGGGCGGTCTTGTCGCTTTGGGCGCATATCAAGCGACCTTATTAGCAACGCCTTATGCGTTGATGTATGCGGCGCTTAAAAAAATCGGTGGTGACGAAGCGTCAAACCGTTTTGTCTTTTCAAAAATGGCGACTGCCGACAATCAACCGATCGTCCGGCCAAGCCCTGATTTATCCTATTCGACCTGTGTGTTTGACCTTTCCAAGGGGCCGGTGCTGGTGGATGTCCCCCCTGTTCCCGGGCGCTATTGGTCTCTCAGCATTTTCGATGCGCGAACGGATGTCGCCGCCGTGCGGAGCGATCGCGACACCAAAGGTGCGCCCGCCCGCCTTGCATTGATTAAGCAGGGGCAAATGGCGCCCGCGGGATATGAACCTGTCCTTTTGGGGTATGATCGGGGCCTTGCATTGGTGCGTATATTGCTTGCTAATCCATCCGAATTTACAGCCGTGGACGCAATCCGCCGAAAATCGACCTGCAAGCAGCTTGCAACGTCAAATTAGGCCTTGCACAACTTTGCTGCCGTCCCTAATAGCGGCGCTCCAGTGCACCCGTAGCTCAGCTGGATAGAGCATCAGACTACGAATCTGAGGGCCGGGCGTTCGAATCGCTCCGGGTGCACCACTTTCCTACCAAATCACGAACAGGGATTTTTCCCTTCAGTGCGGCCCTGACAGCCTTCTCTAGGCTCGACTTCTACCCTGTGTGGGGCCTCGCTTATTCACGATGGGTGGCTAAGCCAGCACAAATACGGGTCTTTTGACGTGACCCCTTAAATTCCCTCCATTTATAATTAGAGTCCGGCCCTTAATTGAGCCTAGCCCCTTTTTTGGTCCGACCTTTATGAGAAAGACCGGTTCTTTTTGCATCAGGGCAGGCGGAACACAAGTCGTCGGCAGCGCAACCTTTGACCCGCTCGCGGCGATTACCAGCCCTGGTAACTATTCTGACAATGCTGTGTTTGGTATTGTTACCGTGACAAATGGCAGTACCTATAATGCACGCAAAGGCGTAATCGATACCTTCATCATTGATACCAGCCAGGGCATTACAGCAACCATTGTTGGATTTGAGACCGGTGATGTTATTGAGTTTGTAGGGCGCACACCCGATCTTGGGGTTAATTTTGAGCAGGTCTCCAACACCGATGGTCTTACAACTATTTCCGCAGGCAATGCTTCCATCACGCTGACCAACCTCACCAATGATAACTTCGGCAATGAGGCAACATTTGAAGCCATTTATGGCGCGAATGCCATTGGGTATGTGATTTAAAAAGTCCTGACCCTAATAGTTTTGTTATCGGATGCTGAGCGTATCTTGGTGGTTGCATCTGCACAGTTTGATGGTTGACGCTCATTGGCTATCGGTGGGTTGGTCTTTATCATTTGTTTCACTAATAAATGACGCTCTTAAATTTTCTGATAGATCGTATATTCTTTTCCTTTTGTCATTTTTTGACATTCTTATTTCTAGCGCCCCAATATCTAATAGTCTTTTTAAATCTTGATTATGACCTGAAATAGATCTTCCTGTTTTTTTCATCAAATCTAATGAAGCGATTGGTCCATTTTCCAAAATTTCTTTTATAATCCGTATTTCATTATGTAAGAATTTTATATTTGTTGATTTTTGAAAATTAAAAATCTTCTTTATTTCATCAATCATAAATGCCTCGCCCTCACTGAATAATAGATTATCATTGAGTTGTAAAAAATGCATTAGTTTTCAATATTGATGAAAATTAGTTTATAAAACTAGTGATAACAATATTTTACAATTCGCTCCAATGATTGAAAGCAGCGCTGGTGATGTTCCGCTGGAGTACAAAGTTGTGGCTGGGTTAATTCGCAGACTATTTTTTTGAGGCATTATACCAACCTGCATTGATCACAACTCACTGGCCCATTTACGATGGCCGATGGTCATAATGCGCCAAGGCTGATCTATGAGTTTGTTCCACGCCTCGCAGCAGAGGTCGACGATA
>NZ_JBIIBA010000012.1:0-57476 GCF_044239665.1 Sphingorhabdus sp. | reverse complement strand
CCAAGATTGTCGACATGTATATGACCGGCAAGATCGAGATTGACCCCATGATCACCCATGTCATGGGTCTGGAAGAGATCAACAAAGCGTTCGAATTAATGCATGCGGGAACAAGCATCCGCAGCGTGGTGGTGTTTTAATCCAAGGGAGAAAAGAAGATGTTTAGTCACATGATGGTCGGCAGTAATGATATTGCCCGTTCAAAAAAATTCTACGATGCAACCTTTGCCGCCATGGGCGGAAAGCCAGGGGTCCAAGATCCTAAAGGCCGTTTGATCTATATGCACAATGGATCGTTGTTTCTGGTGACAGCACCAATCGACGGCAATCCGGCAACGCATGGCAATGGCTCGACGGTTGGTTTTGCTATGACCCCAGACCAAGCCAATGCATGGCATCAGGCCGGCGTCGACAATGGCGGCGTGGCGATTGAAGATGCGCCCGGCATTCGCGAAGGCGGCGGCATGAAAATGTATCTCGCTTATTTGCGCGACCCCGATGGCAACAAGCTGTGCGCCTTGCATCGCATCACAGACTGATAAGATTAAAGCTATGACCGATGCCGAAGCGCAGCTTTATAATGACCTAGCTGCGCTCGGCGTCGCCCATAAGGTCTATGAACATCCAGCGGTGTTTACCGTGGCCGAAAGTAGCGCGCATAATGATGCAATCCCCGGTGCGCATACCAAGAATCTGTTCCTCAAGGACAAAGCGGGGGATTATTATCTCGTGACCGTTCCAGCAGATGCCCGCGTTGACCTAAAGGCGTTGCCTGCTGCAATCGAGTGCGGCCGCGTCAGCTTTGGCAAGGCGGAGGATATGGAGCGCTTGCTGGGCATCACGCCAGGATCGGTCACGGCATTGGCCGCGATCAATGATTCCGCTGGCGTCGTCCGGTTCGTCCTAGATGAATCGTTGATGGCAGCAGAGCTTATCAATTGCCACCCGCTGCGCAACAATGCGACCCTTGGGCTGGCGCCCGATGACCTTGTTCGGGCGCTGACCTTTTGGCGCCATCCCCCTCTCATAAAATCTATCCCGACATTGGAGTCCGCATGACCATAGAAACTGTGTCCACCAACGTTGCTTTTGGCGGCGTTCAAGGTGTGTATCGCCACGCATCGGCGGTCACGGGTACCGACATGACCTTTTCGGTCTATGTACCCCCACATAAAGAGGGCGCAAAGCTTCCGATCGTTTGGTTTCTGTCGGGCCTAACCTGCACCCACGCTAATGTCACCGAGAAGGGTGAGTTTCGCCGGGCATGTGCCGAACTGGGCTTGATCTTCATCGCGCCGGACACCAGCCCCCGTGGTGAGGGTGTCCCTGACGATGCCGAAGCCGCTTATGATTTCGGTCTTGGCGCGGGCTTTTACGTCAACGCGACGCAAGCGCCATTCGACCAGCACTACCGGATGCAAGATTATATCGAAAATGAACTGCCCACCATCATTGCGGCACATTTTCCCGCCGATATGCAGCGGCAAGCGATTATGGGGCATTCGATGGGCGGACATGGCGCGTTGACCATCAGCCTGCGGAACCCAAAGCGGTTCCGCTCAACATCCGCGCTTGCGCCGATCGTGTCGCCTTTAAACTGCCCTTGGGGTGAAAAAGCGCTGGGCGGCTATATCGGGCAAGACCGAGCGCAGTGGCGCGCGTATGACAGCGTTGCGTTGATTGCCGACGGTGCGCGCCTGCCTGACCTTTTGGTTGACCAAGGCAGCGATGACAATTTCTTGGAGGCACAGCTCAAGACGCATTTGCTTACCGAGCAGTGTGCTGCGGTAGGTCAGCCAGCGACTATCCGCATGCAGCCAGGATATGACCACAGCTATTATTTCATCTCAACCTTCATGGGCGAGCATCTTACTTGGCATGCTGAGCGCTTGAAAGGCTAGGATTTTGGGCATTGGCAAAATCCTATCCGACAGGGTAAAATACCAAATGTTGCGCGGGTGTAGCTCAATGGTAGAGCAGCAGCTTCCCAAGCTGAATACGGGGGTTCGATTCCCCTCACCCGCTCCAAATACCACCACCGCATGATCCCTGCGGAGGGGCCTTTCGTTCTGCTCGATGATGCACGGACGCACGGTGCATCACCTGCGCGGCTTTATATAAATCCGGTCGAAGTTCTAACAGCTTATAATGCTGACGGGCTAAGCGCTTTACTGGACGCGCTTGGGCAAGCGCGAAAAGATGGCCTGCATGCAGCCGGATTTTTCGGCTATGAGGCTGGTGTGCATCTGTTGCCCAACCTGACCCCTGCGCCATCCGGATTGCTGGCATGGTTCGGATTATTTAATGATTTCATAGCGATATCTGCAGATGCTGTGCCACCACTTTTGCCCGACACTGCGGGCATTTGGCTGTCTGAACTGCGTCCGAGCATATCGCGCGCCGACTATAGTCGGGCCTTTGCCACGGTGCAGGAGTATATCTGCGCTGGGGATATCTATCAGGCCAATCTGACCTTCCCGCTGACAGCTGATTATGCTGGCGACCCGTTGGCTTTATACGCCGCATTGCGCGCCCGCGCCCGCGCTGGTTATGGAGGCGTAATCTGGACCGGACACACGCATTATCTGTCGTTCTCTCCAGAGTTGTTTTTTGCGTTGAAAGACCAAAGGATTACAACAAAGCCCATGAAGGGGACGGCGCAGCGGCTGACCGATTCAGTCGCAGATGCACTTGCAGCCGAGCATTTGCGCATGGACCCCAAGCAACGGGCCGAAAATCTGATGATTGTTGATCTGTTGCGTAATGACTTATCGCGCGTCTGCTCGGCGGGCAGCGTGAAGGTACCGGAACTCTTCCATGTTGAAAGCTACCCCACCGTTCACCAGATGACCTCTACGGTCACTGGCGTGCTAGCCGATGGGCGGGATGCCATTGACGTTATAAAGGCGTTGTTTCCCTGCGGCTCCATCACAGGGGCACCAAAAATCCGCGCCATGCAAGTGGTCAAAGAGGTCGAAGCTGCGCCACGTGGCATATATTGCGGCTCCATCGGCCGGATAGATGCCAATGGCGACGCGGCATTCAACGTTGCTATTCGTACATTTACGGTGTGTGAAGAAACAAAGTCCCTCTCGCTTGGCTTAGGATCTGGCGTGGTGGCTGATTCCATCGAAGCAGATGAATGGGCCGAGTGTTTGGCTAAGGGGAATTTCGCCAAAGTCGAAAATCATGGTTTTGACCTTATCGAAACGATGCGGTTTGAACCGATGACAGGTATCTTGCGGTTAGAGGATCATCTGGAACGGATGAAATGCAGTGCGGCGGCCTTTGGTTTTGAATTTGACCGGCACGAACTGCGCAACCGCTTACACGCAAGTATTTTCCACCTCGAGCGTCTCTCCAAAATACGCCTGATGGTATCGCGGCATGGCGCGCAGGCAGTTGAGATTTGGCCGTTGGAAGATGTAACCGAGTGGCGGGTTGGTGTAGTGCCATTGCCCGTCGATGCAGGTGATTATCGGTTGCGGCATAAAATTTCCGACCGAGCCTTTTACGATGAAGCCCGCAAATCACGGCCTGATTGCGATGAAGTGGTTTTTGTGGGCCGCGACGGCTTGCTTACCGAAGGCAGTATCACCGCTGTCTTTGTCGAGCGCGATGGCAAGTTATTGACCCCGCGCTTAGAAACCGGATTGCTGCCTTCCATATTGCGTCGTGAACTGCTTGCGTCGGGAAAAGCGTTCGAAGCCGATCTGAGAATAGAAGATTTGTCTGACGGTTTTTGGGTCGGCAACAGCGTGCGCGGATTGATTAGAGCCAACAGGGTTGCGTAACTTTTGATGAGCCATTAGGGGCAGACACGCAATTTCTGTTCAATAATTCCGCGAAAGTATGATGATGATTGACCATCTGTCGGCTGCCCTCGGGCGGATTGCTCCTTCTGCGACACTTGCCATGTCAGGCCGCGTCATTGACCTGAAATCGCAAGGCATTGATGTCATCGGCCTGTCTGCTGGAGAGCCCGATTTTGACACGCCAGACTTCGTCAAGGATGCTGCCATTCAGGCGATCCGCGATGGGATGACGAAATACACTGCCGTTGACGGCATTGCGCCCCTCAAGCAGGCAATCATCGCCAAGTTCAAGCGCGACAACAATATCGATTATACGCCAAAGCAGATTACTGTAAATTCGGGCGGTAAGCACACTTTGTTCAACGCGCTTGTCGCCACCATTGATGTCGGCGATGAGGTCATCATCCCCGCGCCATATTGGGTGAGCTATCCCGACATTGTGCAATTTGCGGGTGGCACACCAGTCATCATCATGGCCACTGCGGCGCAAAATTATAAAATCACCCCCGATCAGCTTGATGCCGCCATCACGCCAAAGACACGCTGGCTCATCTTGAATTCGCCATCAAACCCCACAGGTGCGGCTTATGATGCGGAGGAACTTAAGGCGCTTGGAGAAGTGCTGCTGAAGCATCCGCACGTCATGCTGTTGTCCGACGATATGTATGAGCATATCTGGTATGCGCCCAAGCCGTTTGCGACGATGCTGCAAGTGTGTCCTGACTTATATGACCGCACGCTGACCATGAATGGCGCATCCAAATCCTATGCGATGACGGGTTGGAGGATTGGCTATGCAGGGGGGCCAGCGTGGCTCATTAAGGCCATGGCCGATTTGCAGTCGCAGTCGACCAGCAACCCTTGCTCGATCAGCCAATATGCAGTGTTGGCGGCGTTGAACGGCCCGCAAGATTTCCTGCGCGAACGTAACATCGCTTTTCGTGAACGCAGGGACCTTGTGGTGGCGATGTTGAACGATGCGCCAGGGTTGAGCTGCCCCACGCCCGAGGGTGCCTTTTACGTATATCCAGACGCATCGGGCGTGATGGGTAAGAAAACGCCCCAAGGTAAAATTATTCAAACAGACGCCGATCTTATCGATTATTTTCTCGACGAATATCGCGTTGCCGCGGTGCATGGCGGGGCTTTTGGTTTATCACCAGGTTTCCGGATTTCTTATGCCACATCAGCGGACATTTTGAAGGAAGCATGCCTGCGTATTCAAGCGGCCTGTGCTGCATTGACCTAAGCGCGCCAAATAGGGGAAATGGATTGCGTTCAGCTGCGTTTAATCCCGCTTCTGCTCTGGACTTCAAATTGGACGGCGGAAAAGAGAGGTAAGAGATGGCCAGCATTTTCAACTTTCTGCGATCAGACCTGTTCCTAAGTCTCTTGGGTGGCTTTGCTCTTGGCATTGTCGGCCTGACGCTCATAAAGCCTGCCGTTGCAAACCATACAGCGGCCGAAGCCGCGCATTCCATTACCATCGACGCATCATGAAAAGTCGGCACAGCGCCGCTAAACATATCATTCACACGTTGAATGCGGCGTTGCTACTTTGCCTCGTGACGGCTTGCGGGTCCGACGCAGGAACGCCAATCGGCAGCGCGCATGCCACTGAGGGCCTTCGCATAGCCGCACCTGTCGCTCGCATTGTCGAACCCAAAACACAACAGGTTGCAATATTCGCCGGTGGCTGTTTTTGGGGCATTGAGGCTGTATTTGAGCGTGTGAAGGGCGTGACCCGCGTTGAGTCCGGCTATTCTGGGGATACCAAAGCGACTGCCGACTACGACCTCGTCAGTGCCGGTCGCACAAAGCACGCGGAATCCGTGCGCATTTATTATAATCCGGCGATTGTCAGCTATGATGATTTACTGCACATTTTCTTTTCGGTGTCGCACGACCCGACCCAATTAAACCGGCAGGGCCCCGACCGTGGCAGCCAATATCGCACGGCCATTTTCCCCGCCAATGCAGCGCAGGAAAATGCGGCACGCGCCTATATCGCGCAATTGGATAAGGCTGCTTATTGGAAGAAGCCTATTGCCACAAAGCTTGAACCTTTCAGCTTCTTTCCTGCCGAAACCTATCATCAGGACTTCATGGCGAAGAACCCGCGGCATCCCTATATTGTCCAATGGGATAAGCCGAAAATCGCCAATCTTAAACGACTATTCGGCAACCGCCTGCGTTAATCATCCGCGGTAGGCGGGGATAGCCCAGCCCTTCCAAATGGCCATGGCGCGTAAGGCAAAGCCTGCCAGCGCGCTAATCCCCGCAGCTGGCAACACGGATATGCCTAGATATATCAATAGCCCGAACAGGCCTGAGGCGAGCGCCGCCGCAGTCACGTAAATTTCAGGTTTAAGTAGAATGGAAGGCTCACCCGCCAAGACATCACGGATGATGCCGCCAACACAAGCGGTGATGACGCCCATCATCATTGCGGGCAATAAAGGCACCCCAAGCGTGAGCGATTTCCAGGTGCCAAACACCGCGTAAATGGCAATCCCTACAGCATCAAACCAATCGAGTGCGCGGGCGTTCCAGACATGGCGCGGTGTGACCCAAACCAACCCTGCCATCAACAGGCATGTTGCGGCAAAACGCCAATCCTGAACCCAGAAAACCGGCGCACCAATCAACAAGTCGCGCACGGTACCGCCGCCAACACCCGTAATCAGCGCAAAGAAGGAGAAGGTCACCAACGTCTGTTGCCGCTGTGCCGCTGCCAGCGCGCCAGATGCCGCAAAAACAGCGATACCAAATAGGTCCAGCCATGAAATCATGGCCGGCGCGATTTGGACCGCTTGCGTTACCATTACATATGGATCGGCTTGCCCGTCACCGCCATGGCCGCTTCCTTCAATGCTTCGGCATGTGTCGGGTGTGCGTGGCAGGTATAAGCAATATCTTCGGATGTTGCGCCAAATTCCATCGCCGTGCACGCTTCGGCAATCATGGCTCCAGCAATTGACGCAATGATGTGGACGCCCAAAACGCGGTCGGTTTTCGCGTCGGCAATGACCTTCACAAAACCGTCGGTGTCACGGTTGGTCTTTGCTCGGCTATTCGCCATCATTGGGAATTTACCGACCTTGATTTCACCACCCGACGCAGCCGCTTTTTCCTTGGCTTCTTCTTCGGTCAAACCAACACTAGCGATTTCAGGATAGGTATAGACCACCCCTGGAATGACGTCATGGTTAACGATTCCGGTCAGGCCAGCGACAAATTCTGCCGCCGCAATACCTTCATCCTCTGCTTTGTGCGCAAGCATTGGGCCAGGGCAGACGTCGCCCACGGCATAAATACCGGGAACGCTCGTTTGGAAATCATGGCCGATCTCAATCTGGCCGCGCGCATTAACGGTAAGCCCAGCCTTATCCAACGCAAGGCCATCGGTGTTCGCGCGGCGACCAATGGCGACTAGGACGCAATCGGCTTCAATTGTTTCGCTAGCGCCGCCCGCAGCGGGTTCAACGGTGAGTGTTGCAGTTCCGCCCTTGATGGTTGCGCCTGTGACCTTTGTACCCGTGCGGATATTGAAGCCTTGCTTCTTGAAAATCTTTGCCGCTTCCTTGCGGACTTCGCCGTCCATACCAGGCAAAATCTGGTCGAGATATTCAACCACGGTGACTTGTGCGCCAAGGCGCAGCCATACGCTGCCAAGCTCAAGGCCAATAACCCCGCCGCCAATGACCACCAAATGCTTTGGCACCTTTGGCAAGGTAAGCGCGCCAGTGGAATCAACAATAACCTTCTGGTCAATCTCGACGCCGGGCAATGGCGTAACCGACGACCCTGTTGCGATCATGATATTTTTTGCGGTGTAGCTTTTACCACCAACATCCAGACTGTTGGCAGAGGTAAACGCCGCATGGCCTTTTAACCAATCGACCTTGTTCTTCTTGAACAGAAACTCAATACCGCCAGTCAACTCACCAACGGCTTTTGCCTTTTCGGCATGCATTTGGTCGAGGTTGAGCGATACGCCCGAAAAATCGATGCCGAATTTCGCCAGCGAACCCGATTGCGCTTCATGAAACATTTCCGACGCATGCAGCAAAGCCTTGGATGGAATGCATCCGACGTTCAGGCAAGTGCCACCCAAGGTCTCGCGGCTTTCCACACAGGCGGTCTTCAGCCCCAATTGGGCGGCGCGGATTGCGGCGACATAGCCACCTGGACCTGCGCCAATAACGATCAGGTCATAATCATGTTCTGCCATGGCTCAGGCTCCTTAAAGGTCGATCAACAACCGGGTCGGGTCTTCAATCGCCTCTTTGACGATCTTCAGGAAGGTAACAGCCTCACGCCCATCGATGAGGCGGTGGTCATAGCTTAACGCCAGATACATCATCGGGCGGACAACAACCTGTCCATCACGGACAACGGCGCGGTCTTCAATACGATGCAGGCCGAGCACTGCCGATTGTGGGGGGTTGATGATGGGCGTCGACATCAGACTGCCGAACACGCCGCCATTTGAAATGGTAAAGGTCCCGCCGGACATGTCATCCATCGTCAAGGTGCCGGCCTTGGCCTTTGCACCGAAGTCACCAATTGCTTTTTCAATCTGCGCAAAGCTCATGGCATCGGCATTGCGCACGACAGGCACCACAAGGCCGTTGGGTGCGCTCACTGCGACAGATACGTCGAGATAATTGTGATAGACGATTTCATCGCCTTCAATCTTCGCATTAACCGCTGGCACATCGCGCGCAGCCAAGGCTACGGCCTTGGTGAAGAAGCCCATGAAGCCCAAGCGGACTCCATGCTTCTTTTCAAACAAATCTTTGTAGGTCGCCCGCGCTTCCATCACCGCTGACATGTCGACATCGTTGAACGTCGTCAGCAAGGCTGCAGTGTCTTGCGCGGACTTCAGGCGCTTGGCGATGGTCTGGCGCAAACGTGTCATTTTCACGCGCTCTTCCTGACGTCCGCTGGTTGCCTGCGTCGTTAGCGCAGCGGCGACGGTTGCGTCGGCAGATGGCGCAGGCGCGCCCTTGGCCGCGGCCAATACATCTTCCTTCGTTAGGCGACCGTCCTTACCCGTGCCTTTGATCTTGCTTGGGTCAATGCCCAGTTCCAACACGAGGCGGCGCACGGCGGGTGAAAGTGGCAGGTCGCTATTTTCTGCATCGGCGGCGGGTGCAGCGGTTGTTGTCACCGCTGGTGCGACTGCCGCTGCGGCTGCAGGGCGTGCTGGGGCAGCAACGGGCGCGGCCGCACCGGTTCCTGCATCAATGGAGCCAATGACTGCGCCCACATTCACGGTCGCGCCTTCTTCGACGGCATAAGCGCCCATGATGCCGGCAACAGGTGACGGCACTTCGACCGCAACCTTGTCGGTTTCAAGGCTGGCAATCGGTTCGTCAACAGCTACCGCTTCGCCCGGTTTCTTCAACCATTGACCAAGCGTTGCTTCAGTGATGGACTCGCCCAATACGGGGACTTTGACTTCAGTGCTCATAATCTAATCCTCACGCGGATGGAGGGGTGATTGGTTTCTTGCCACCGGAACGCTGGCGGCGGATTTCTTCGCGGACATTATGGCCTAACGCTTCAGCAACCAATGCGGCCTGCTCGGCCTGATGGCGCTTCGCAAGACCGGTTGCCGTCGCTGCTGCGGCCCTGCGTCCGGCGTAACGTGCGCGTGTGGGGCCAACATTGGCTTCGATAAGGCATTCTTCCAAATACGGATCAACGAATGACCAGCTTCCGGCGTTGCGCGGCTCTTCTTGTGCCCAAACCAGTTCTTCCAAATTGGTCATACGCTTCAAGCGGACGATCAACGGCTCTGTTGGAAACGGATAAAGCTGCTCAATACGCACAATGCTGGTATTCTTGTCACCTGATGCGTCGCGGGCTTCCATCAGGTCATAGGCGATCTTGCCAGAGCATAAAATCAGCCGCTTCACATCCTTGTCGGCAGGGGCATTCGTATCGGACAATATCCGCATGAAGTGGCTTTCGCCTTGGAAATCCTCTGCCTTGGAAACTGCGAGCTTATGCCGCAAAAGAGACTTTGGCGTCATGACGACAAGTGGCTTGCGGAATGGCCGCGCCATTTGACGGCGCAGCAAATGGAAATAATTGGCTGGCGTGGTGCAATTGGCGACTTGGATATTGTCCTCTGCGCATAATTGCAGAAAGCGTTCCAACCGCGCCGAGCTATGCTCTGGTCCTTGGCCTTCATAGCCATGCGGCAACAGCATCACCAAGCCATTGGCGCGCAGCCATTTGGCTTCACCCGACGCAATAAACTGGTCGATCATTGTCTGCGCGCCATTCACGAAGTCGCCAAATTGCGCTTCCCACAGAACCAATGTTTTAGGCTCAGCGCCTGCATAGCCATATTCAAAACCGAGTACGCCGAATTCGGATAAGGGGCTGTCGAGGATTTCAAACCGGCCATGCGGCAAGGTGGACAGCGGTACATATTTTTCTTCGGTTGTTTGATCCACCCAGACACCGTGCCGCTGGCTGAATGTGCCGCGACCGGAATCCTGACCCGACAAACGCACCCCATAGCCCTCGGAAAGCAGCGACCCGAAGGCAAGCGCTTCGCCCGTTGCCCAATCGAAATTTTCGCCAGAGGTGAACATCGTTTTCTTGGCATCCAGCACACGGTTCAATGTCGGGTGGATGTTGTGGCCTTCGGGCACAGTGGTGAGCGTGCGGCCAAGGCTGTCAAACAATTTGCGCGTGATACCTGTTGGCACGTTACGCCGAGCCGTTTCGGGATCAGCGGGTTTGGATAGGCCAGACCAGCGGCCACCAAACCAATCGGCAGCGTTCGCTTTATAGTCTGCGGCACTGGCAAATTCTTGCTCAAGCGCTTGGACAAAGCGCATCGCGTGTTCATCTGACCAATTGGCGTCGATGACGCCTTCGGCCTGAAGGCGCTGTGCGTAAAGAGTGCTTACCGCAGGATGGTTCTTGATGACTTTGTACATCAATGGTTGCGTGAAACCGGGTTCATCGCCTTCATTATGGCCAAAGCGGCGGTAGCACCACATGTCGATGACGATATCGCGATGGAACGTCTGGCGAAACTCAATCGCAATCTTGCAGGCGAATGTTACCGCCTCGGGATCGTCGCCATTGACGTGGAAAATTGGCGCCTGGACCCCCTTTGCAACGTCGGACGGATAAGGCGATGATCGCGCATATTGCGGGCTGGTGGTAAAACCGACCTGGTTGTTCACGATGAAGTGCAAGCAACCACCGGTATTATATCCACGAATGCCGGAAAAGCCGAGGCATTCCCACACAATGCCTTGTCCAGCAAATGCGGCATCGCCGTGTAGCAGCACGGGCAACACTTGCTCATGCTTGCCCAAATCATCGCGCGCCGTCTGATTGGCGCGTACCTTGCCCAAGACCACGGGATTTACGGCCTCAAGGTGCGACGGGTTCGGCACAAGGCTCATATGCACTTTGATACCGTCAAACTCGCGGTCGGTGCTGGTGCCAAGATGGTATTTCACATCGCCTGAGCCGCCGACATCATCGGGGTTCGCGCTGCCGCCGGAAAATTCGTGAAAAATGATGCGATATGGCTTGGCCATCACGTTGGCGAGCACGTTCAAACGGCCACGATGCGGCATGCCATAGACGATTTCACGCACGCCAAGCTGACCACCATATTTGATAACAGCTTCTAACGCCGGTATCATGGACTCGCCGCCATCAAGACCGAAACGCTTGGTGCCGACATATTTGCGACCAAGGAATTTCTCATACTGCTCGGCTTCGATAACCTTGCCGAGAATGGCTTTTTTGCCTTCGGGTGTGAATTGGATAGCGGCGTCCTTGCCCTCCATCCGTTCCTGCAGGAACCGGCGCTCTTCGACGTCGGAAATATGCATATATTCAAGACCGACAGCGCCGCAATAATTGGCGCGCAGCGTATCGACGAGCTCGCGGACCGTGGTCCATTCCAGCCCAAGCGTGCCGCCAACATAGACCCGTTTATCCAAGTCTGGACCTGAAAAACCATGATATTCTGGCGTTAGATCAGCAGGGATATCCTGTTTTGACAGGCCCAGCGGATCAAGATTGGCGGCCAAATGTCCGCGCACCCTGTATGTGCGCACGAGCATCATCGCGCGAATGGAATCGCTCGCCGCAGCAACGGCGTCGGCCTCTGCCATTGGCTTGCCAGCGGCCTTTGCTGCAGCCTTCACCTCGACCGCCATCTGCGTGGGGTCAAGCGAGGCGGTTAAATCGTCCGTCGCCGACAATGGCCAGTTGGCACGTTCCCAGCTCGGCCCGCGCTCTATTTCGAAATCCTGGTTTTCTACACCCATCCAACTTCTCCAATTCCTCCCCGTGAGCGGGGAGGGGAACCATCCAAAGGATGGTGGAGGGGGTATGCCGCTCTAACCCAGCGTCAGACGGAAGGCCCCCCGTCATCCGGTGCTTGCGCGCCGGTTGCTACCTCCCCGCAAGCGGGGAGGATGAAATTCAACCCTTTAAAACCTCGACCAATGTCTTGCCGAGCAAGGATGGCGATGGCGATACGCGAATGCCTGCGGCTTCCATCGCTGCAATCTTGCTCTCGGCGTCGCCCTTGCCGCCCGATACGATGGCGCCAGCATGGCCCATACGGCGACCTGGAGGCGCGGTGCGTCCGGCGATGAAACCAGCCATTGGCTTTTTACGGCCCTTCTTGGCTTCGTCGATCAGGAACTGCGCAGCTTCTTCTTCCGCGCTGCCGCCAATCTCGCCGATCATGATGATCGACTTGGTGGCATCGTCTGCGAGAAACAGTTCAAGGCAATCAATGAAGTTTGTGCCGTTGACCGGATCACCACCAATGCCGACCGCAGTCGTTTGGCCAAGGCCTTCTGCGGTTGTCTGGAATACGGCTTCATAGGTCAAGGTACCCGAACGCGACACAACGCCAACCGAGCCTGCTGAGAAAATGCTGCCAGGCATGATGCCGATTTTGCATTCGTTCGGTGTCAAAACGCCAGGGCAGTTTGGACCAATCAGGCGCGACTTCGAACCCGAAAGCGCGCGCTTTACCTTCACCATGTCGAGCACAGGAATGCCTTCGGTGATGCAGACGATCAAAGGAATTTCTGCGTCAATGGCTTCAAGGATTGAGTCCGCAGCAAAGGGTGGTGGTACATATACAACCGATGCATCCGCGCCCGTTACTTGCTTGGCTTCAAGCACGGTGTCGAACATTGGCAGGCCGATATGCGTTGTTCCACCCTTACCCGGGGTAACGCCGCCAACCATTTGCGAGCCATAAGCCAGCGCCTGTTCGGTATGGAATGTACCTGTAGCGCCGGTCATGCCCTGCGTGATGATCTTAGTATTTTTATTGACGAGGATGCTCACAAACGTCTCCTGAAATTTATGGGTTGCGCTTAGTTAAGCGACGGGTCGATGGCCTTGCAGGCTACCAGAAGTTCCTTCACCGCATCCACGCTCACGGCGAGGTTGGATTTGGCTTCGTCATCCAGCGCGATTTCGACGACCTTTTCGACGCCGCCTGCGCCGATCATTACAGGAACCCCGACATATAGATTGTCGACGCCGTACTGGCCGGTCAAATGCACTGCCGCTGGAAGGACACGCTTTTGATCGTAAAGATAGGCTTCGGCCATTGCGATGCCGCTGGTTGCGGGCGCGTAATAAGCCGAGCCGGTTTTCAGCAACGCAACGATTTCGCCGCCGCCGCTGCGCGTGCGTTGTACGATGGCGTCAATCCGCTCCTGCGTCGACATGCCCATTGCGATCAGGTCAGGCACTGGAATGCCGGAGACCGTTGAGTATTGAATGACGGGCACCATTGTGTCGCCATGGCCGCCGAGAACGAAGCTGGTCACGTCCTTCACTGACACGTTGAATTCATCCGCGAGGAAATGGCTGAAGCGCGCCGAGTCCAGCACGCCCGCCATACCAACCACCATATGGTGCGGTAGGCCCGAAAATTCGCGCAACGCCCAAACCATCGCGTCGAGCGGGTTGGTGATGCAGATGACAAATGCGTTTGGCGCGTTGGCAGCGATGCCTTCGCCGACGGCCTTCATCACCTTCAGGTTGATGCCAAGCAAATCATCACGGCTCATACCCGGCTTGCGGGCGACACCAGCGGTGACGATGATCACATCTGCGCCGGCGATATCGGCATAATCATTGGCACCCGTGATCGTGGCGTCAAAACCTTCAACGGGGCCGCATTGCGACAGGTCAAGCGCTTTGCCCTGCGGCACACCTTCGACAACGTCGAAAAGGACGACGTCGCCAAGGCCCTTTAATGCTGCGAGATGGGCGAGGGTGCCGCCGATGTTACCGGCGCCAATGAGTGCAATTTTCTTGCGAGCCATGAAAAAACTGTCCTTCCCTTGAGGCTTTAATAGCGGAATTGCAGCGGCGTTACGCCGAATCGCTAGGGATGACAACCCAATAAAGGTTGAAAACAAGGGTTTTTATGATAATAGTTCGCAATAGCGTTAGTGGGTGGAGTGCAGCCTTCAGGTGCCAGCCACCCGTCGCAACATCTCCATCCAGATGGGCACTTGGCCGTGAAAGCCTTCTGCCCAGACGCGTTCATCTAACCCATGGGCGCCTTCCCGCTGACCAACGATGCCCCACAAGCCGCCAAAGCCATAAACGGGGATACCTGCGGCGCGCAAAAATGCGCCATCGGTTGCGCCAGCGGACTGGAATGGCAGCACGGGCGCATCTGGGAAGCGTGTGGCAACCGCCGCGCGGTAAGCCTGCAATATGTCGTCGCGCATGGGCGATGGTGCAGTTTCGGGGGTCTGCGACCCCTCAATGGCGGAAACGGATACATCCGGCCCTGCTAGCAGCTGCAGTTGCTGACGGACCTCTTCGATTTTGACGCTTGGAAAGATGCGACAGTTCACATTGGCTTCGGCCTTTTGCGGTAAGGCATTTGGCGCATGCCCGCCCGACAGCATGGTCGCAACGCAGCGTGTTCGGGTGCTTCCGGGGTCCATCGCTTCTAGCAAATCAGCCGTCTCGCGGTCCTGCGGGTCGGTAAGGAAGCGGCGCACCAGCTCGCCATATTGGCCGCTATCGCCCTTGGCGAGCTTGTCGTAACT
Source organism: Sphingorhabdus sp. (assembly GCF_044239665.1). GTDB lineage: Bacteria > Pseudomonadota > Alphaproteobacteria > Sphingomonadales > Sphingomonadaceae > Sphingorhabdus_B. Next base: position 42,565 of record NZ_JBIIBA010000012.1, on the reverse strand, counting down.
GGCGCGGGTGGCATCGTTGATCATGGCCGGAAAGCGGTGGCGTTCAACCGCGGTCAATGCATTGGCAAGTGCATAAATGGCGTTATCAGGGCGTGGAGCGCTGCTATGTCCGCCGCGATTGACTGCCGTCAGACGAAAATCTGCATAGGTTTTTTCGGCAATCTGAATGCCGAAGCCTTCGACGCGCCCATCTGGAAATACCGTGCCGCCACCCGCATCGCCATTCAACGCATATTCGGCGTCAATCAGGTCACGCCATTCATTCACCGCCCGTCGTGCACCGTTGCCGACAGTTTCTTCATCCCCTGTAAACAGGACGATGATGTCGCGCGTTGGCGCAAATTTTTCAGCGCGCAAATATTGCAAGGCGAGGACAATGCCCGTCAACGCCGCCTTATTGTCATTCGATCCGCGTCCCAGATAATAGCCACCCTCTTCGCGGAATTGGAACGGCGGATATTTCCAATCGCTTGCCTTGGCCGCAACGACATCCATGTGCGCCATAAGCAAGATGGGCTTTTTGCCCGACGGCTTGGCCGCGGGCCAGCGGGCAATCAATGTTTGTGTGTTGTCATGATCCTTGACGACAACATTTGTGATTCCGGCTTTGCGGAATTCTGCCGTCAACAGGCTGGTTAGCTTTTTGAACTCTGCAGGTTGCCCCTCTACCGTCGGAATTTCGACAATCTTTGCAAACAGGTCACGCTCGGCGGCATGCTTTGGGTCCGGTGTCTGCGCGTGCCCAGCACTGGCGACGGCCAATAAGCCTGCGAATAACCATGTCTTGTGCCTGATCATGTCTCTCTCCCTTATTTGGGGATGTTAGCGCGGACCATGCCCCTCCGCCAGATAATCTTCGGACTGCATCTCCATCAGGCGGGACACGGTGCGGTCGAATTCAAACCGCCCGTCGCCTTGCGGGTATAGATGGTCCGGCTCCGCATCCGCGCTCGCCAGAAACTTCACCCGATATTCGTATAACGCATCGATCAACGTCACAAAGCGCGCGGCTTCATTTCGATTATGGGGTCCCAAAACGGGTATGCCGACCATGATGACCGTATGAAATCGACGGGCGATGGCAAGATAATCTGCTGCCCCGCGCGCTTCGGCACAGAGGCGCTTGAACGAAAATACCGCGACACCCTTTAACGCCTTGGGCACCTGCAACATCCGCCCGCCGCCAACATCCAATTCTAGGGTTGGGACATGCGCGCGGTCTTCGGGTGGATAATCTGTCATCTTGAAAAAGGTTTCGGACAGCGCGGCGGTGGCATCGGCGCCATTGGGTATTAGCCAAGTTTTGGCTCCCCCCAACCGGTCGCGCCGGTAATCGGTTGGGCCATCCAGCGCCATGATATCGAGGCTTTCCTTCACAAGCGCGATAAAGGGCAGAAACAATTGCCGGTTCAGGCCATCCTTATAGAGATCATCAGGGCGGCGGTTCGACGTGGTCACAACGGTAACACCGGCTGCAATCAAGCCGGAAAAGAGCCGTGACATGATCGCTGCGTCCGCCATATTGTTCACGACCATTTCATCAAAGCACAACAACTGCGCTTCGTCGGCCAGCGCTGCGACGATGGGAGGGATTGGGTCGCCTTTTTCTTTCACACGCTCGGCCTTTAGCCGCGCATGAATGTCGATCATGAATTCATGGAAATGTGCGCGGCGCTTAAGCTGGATTTGCACACTGTCGAAAAACAGGTCCATCAGCATGGATTTACCGCGCCCAACACCGCCCCATAGATAAAGCCCACGGGCAGGGTCGGGCTTGCGCCGCAAGAGCCCCCAAATCCCGCTGCTACGTGGCGGAACCGCCTCCAACTCGGATTGCACCTTGGCAAGCGCGGCGACTGCACTCGCTTGGTCGGCGTCCGCTTTTAGTTCGCCCGCGACGACCAGCGATTCATATCTAGCAATGACGCTAAGCATGCGTGGCTTCATCTTTTTGTCGGCTTACGGATGGTGCCAGAAAATGCGGCAATCCTGCCTTCATTTTGCGTGACAACACCGCGCAGAAAAAGCAGCCTGCCCGTTTCCTTCAGCAGCTCAACCTCTGCTTCAAGCGGTGTTCCAATGACGCCGGCTCCCATGAACTGCACCGAGAGGTCCAAGGTTACGGCGGTACCAGCCTCAATCAGGCCAAACATGCGCGAAGCTGCAAACATCGCCACATCGATAAAGCCAAGCGTGACACCGCCGTGCACAGAGTTTTGGAGGTTAGTATGCCGATGCTCGGGAAACATCCGTAACCGGACATCATTATCACCTTCCCGCCGCACAAGCATTTTGCCAAGCACGGTACCGTTATAGCGGCTGGCATCTGTCATCTGCCATTTTAGCCACCCAGGATTATCAGGGTCAGGGCTGCTGTCAAAGGCTGGTTTATCCAACGGCAATCCTAAACGATCAAAGGCCTTTGATGTAACCTAAGCGCCTAAAGGTGGCGCTCGGCTACCATCTTTTTCGTTTCCGCAATCGCCTTGGCTGGGTTCAGCCCCTTGGGGCATGCGTTCGCGCAGTTCATAATGGTGTGGCAGCGATACAAGCGGAATGGATCTTCCAGCTCGTCCAGGCGCTCACCTGTCATTTCATCGCGACTGTCAGCCAACCAACGATAGGCTTGCAGCAAAATGGCAGGTCCTAAAAACTTGTCGCTGTTCCACCAATAAGAAGGGCAGCTGGTCGAGCAACATGCGCACAATATGCACTCATACAGCCCGTCAAGCTTGGCGCGGTCCTCTGGTGATTGCAGGCGCTCCTTACCCGATGGCTCTGGTGTTACCGTCTGCAGCCATGGTTTAATCGACGCATATTGTGCGTAAAAATGCGTGAAGTCAGGGACAAGATCCTTGATGACTTCCATGTGCGGCAGCGGGGTGATGGTTACTTCGCTTTTGCAGTCTTCAATCGCCGTCGTGCAGGCGAGGCCGTTCTTGCCATCGATGTTCATTGAACATGAACCGCAAATACCTTCGCGGCATGACCGACGGAAGGTCAGCGATGAATCCTGCTCACCCTTCATCTTGATCAGCGCGTCGAGCACCATGGGACCGCAATTTTCGGTATCTACCTCAAACGTGTCGTACCGTGGGTTCTCCCCGCTATCGGGATCATATCGGTAGACCTTAAATTTTTTGGTCTTGCCGCTGGTTTTTGCGGTATGAACAGTGCCCTTCTGGACTTTGCTGTTCTTAGGGAGAAAGAAATCGGCCATATCAATATCCTGTGGACGCTAACAACTTAATATTCCGTGTGATGCAACGCCCTAACCAAGCGATTAAGCAATCACAAGCCCTCAACTGCGTCTTCTCTAATTGCTTTTTCTGCAAGTCGAACACGTAGCTTGTCTATTTTGCGACCATCCATGTCGACAACTTCAAAGTGCCAGCCTTGATCTGTGAACGATTCACCTTCCGACGGCAAATGCCGCAATATGTGCAGGACATGCCCCGCTGCGGTTGCATAATCGCGATCCTCGGGCAGGTCGATTGATAGCGCCTCGGCCATTGCATCGGCCGACATAGAACCTGAAACCAGCATCGATCCGTCATCCAGCGTGATGATATTTGGCGCGCTGCCTTGCGCTTGGTCCGATGCAAATTCGCCTGCAATGGCGGCCAAAAGGTCGTTTGGCGTCACAATCCCCTCGAAATGGCCATATTCGTCATGCACCAAAAGCATTGGGACATCGGATGATCGCAGGATTTCGAGTGCGTCCATGGCATCCAGTTGATCTGGAATAATCTCGGCGCGGCGCATCAATTTACGAATGTCGAGAACTTCGCCGCGAATTTGCGCCGCGACGATGTCACGTGATTGGACTACACCAATGATGTCGTCGCCGTCTTCGCCCGTCACAGGCAGCCGAGTGTGAAGTGAATTCAAGAGCGAATCGCGCACCGCTTCTTCGGATGCATCGGCGGAAATGCGGTCCACATCGGTGCGCGGCGTCATGACCTCACGCACCGGACGGTCCGCAAGGCGGACAACGCCCGCAATGACCTTATGCTCATGTTCCTCAATGATGCCAGCATGCGTGGCTTCTGCAAAGACCATGCGCAATTCTTCGGCGCTCAGCGCGTCGCGCGTGTCGCGGCGAAGACCAAGTGCGCGAAAGATGGTCGCGCTTGATTTGTCGAGTGTCCACACGATGGGAGCCGTTATTCGCGCAAGCAACTCCATTGGGCCAGCCATGATAACTGCGATTCGCTCAGGCGCGATCAGCGCAAATTGCTTGGGCACCAGCTCGCCTATAACCAGCGACGCATAAGTCGTGATGCTGATGACGATCCCGAAACCCATGGTTTCGGACCATTCACGGTCGACACCCCATAAGGCAATGCGATCAGCAACTGGCCCGCCAAGCGTGGATCCTGAATAAGCGCCGGCGATTATACCAATGAGCGTTATGCCGATTTGTACAGTAGACAGGAACTTTCCTGGGTCGCGACCCAACCTAAGTGCCGCCGAAGCGCCCCGCTTTCCGTCTTCCGCCATAGCTTTCAGCTTCGCCGTGCGTGCGGATACGATGGCGAGTTCCGACATGGCGAACACACCGTTTAAGGCGATGAGCGCTAGTATCGTTGCGGCATCAAACCACGGGAAAGGGACAAGAGGTTCCATAAGGACATTTCCGCCATAATGCCAAAAATGGGCCTTTGGCAACAAAATGCACAAAAATAGGTTATGGTTACATGATGCTGCCGGTTTAAATAATCATCGCAGGTTCATCATCGGTGTCGTTTAAACGACGCTTTAGTTGAAAGGGAAAGTTATGAAGAAAAGCCAAATGCTAACGATAGGATTGGTTGTGGCGATGCTCCCGCTGTCGGCTTGTGTGACGGATCCTGAAACCGGGAATCGCACCATTTCTAAAGCTGCCATTGGCGGTATTGGCGGGGCATTAGGTGGCTATCTGCTGGGCGATTTGATCGGCGGGCGCCGTGATCGTACGGAAAAAATTGTTGGTGCTGGTATTGGTGCATTGGCTGGCGCTGGCGTTGGCTATTACATGGATGAGCAAGAAAGAAAGCTGCGTCAGCAAACCGCGGGAACGGGCATCAACGTGATTCGTGACGGAGACAATCTCGTTCTTGATATGCCGTCGGAAGTGACCTTTGGGATCGACAGCGCAAACATCGATACAGGCTTTCGCAGCACGCTAGACCAAGTTGCGTCAACATTGATTCAATATGAAAAAACCTATGTTGATGTCATGGGCCACACCGATTCTACGGGCTCCGATGCATATAACCAGTCATTGTCGGAGCGCCGCGCATCGTCGGTTGCCAATTATTTGTCGTCACGCGGTGTGCAATCCGCGCGATTGGCCACCCGTGGTTATGGCGAGAGCCAGCCAAAGGCGAGCAATCTGGACGCAGCAGGCCGTTCGGCCAACCGCCGCGTCGAAATCCGCCTTGTTCCTGTAACGCAGGGGTAATCCGATTTTATACCGCGACACCCTGTAGCATTTTGGGCAGCGCGCCGCTTTCCCCCCGTGCCTCGGCCATGAAAAACGTCTTGGCCGGCGCGGCGCGCTGAATCAACGCCATCCCGAAACGCCGCACTGCTGATGCCGTTTTACCGGGAATCGAAAACAGCCGGTTCAGCCCATCTGTCGAAACCGCGATCAGCAACGTGTCGATGCTGCGCCACCGGTCATAACGGTCAAGCAACTGCGCATCACCAAAGCCGAGACCAAGACGCATGCCGTCCACGAGGACCTCAGTTAGCGCCGCGACATCGCGCAGGCCCAAATTCAGACCCTGACCCGCAATCGGGTGAATGCCGTGGGCACTATCGCCGATCAACACCATGCGTTCTGCCGTAATCGATGCCGCATGGTGGAAACCCAATTTGTAAGACGACAAAGGCGCGGACAATTCGACCTTACCTAATAATCCGCCCATGCCCTTTTCAAGTTCGGCAGCATAACCGCGCGGCGATAGCTTTAGGTAGCCAGCAGCATCCTTGGATTCAACGGACCAGACAAGCGCCGAACGGTGGCGGCCATGTTCGTCATCCAGCATAGGCAGAACGGCAAAGGGCCCCGTGGGATAAAAGATTTCATAGGCTATATTGTTGTGTGGCCGTTCGTGATAAATAGCGCCAACAATTGCGTGATGCTCATATTGCCATTGCGCAATGTGGATTCCAGCTTCTTCGCGGGTTTCGCTTTTGCGGCCTTCGGCAACGATCATCAGGTCTGCGGTCAATATTTTTCCACCTTCAAGCGTTACTGTCGCTGCGCTGGCATCTCGCGACTTGCTGATGATGTTTGCCGGCATGTGCAGTTGGATTGCCGCATGTTCTTGCGCAGCCTTGTAAAGCACAGCGCGCAAATAACGGCTTTCAAACATCTGACCCAAAAAACCATCATCTTCGGCTGGCGCAAAATCGAGTGATCCTGGTTTGAGCCCGTCGCTGACCCAAATCTTCTCAATGGGGCAACCTTTGCCAGCCAAAGCATCGCCAAGGCCCATGGCCTCAAATAATTTGTAGCTGGAGCTTGAGATTGCAAAAGTCCGGCCATCAAAGCCTGCCTCGAGCATGCTGGCCTGATCCGCACGGTCAATGACATGGCTCGTAATGCCTTGTGACGCCAGCGCCAGAGCTTGCGTGAGACCAATGAGGCCGCCACCGATGATGATTATATCTGCCTTGTTTTCCATGACGCACTTATGCCGCAAGAAAGCGCGGGATTCAAAGGAGGATTTTGACCGTATCAAACCAGTCAGGCCTCCCTTTTGCCCTCTAATACTTGACGAGGAGTCTGCTGACGCCGAAAAGGGACATATTCGTTCCTTTGCGACTTCATACATATCGGCATTCGTAACATGGCTTTGCGCGTTTCAAAATTTAGCCCGAAATCAAACCTCGCCAATTGGCGTCAGATGATGCGTGCGTCATTGATCCGCAGCGGCGCCTTGTTTGGCGCTGCGGCGTTAGGGCTGTTTGCCATATTCTACGGGCTTGCGCTGCTCAGCTATTCCGCAGGCGATGCTGCATATAACAGCGCTGCGGCAGATGTGCAGCACAACTGGATGGGCCAAAGCGGCGCGTATGTTGCAGATGCGATGCTTTTCCTGTTCGGCGTACCAGCGATATTCTTGTTGCCGCTGATGCTGGTATTTGCGCGGCGCTTGTGGCGCGATGTCCCGCAGCCGCAATGGAAACGACAATTATCATTATGCCTGATCGGTATGCTGCTGGTCGGTTTTGGCATGTCCTATTGGCAGCAGGGTAGTGACATCGGGTTTCCAGCGGGATGGGGTGGGTTGATTGCCCTATTATTGGGCAATGCCGCCAGTGCGCTTATAAGCCAAATTCAGGGTATATTCGGAACATTGCTTCGGGTTTCCCTAATACTCGGCGCTTTGGCGGGTGGCGTGGCGCTGGTCATCCGGTCGCTTCAGCTGGAACGGCCATTGTTGCGCATCCCGACACTGACGATGCCTAAATTTGGAGGCGCCAATGCTGTCAATTTGGCCTTAGCGGGCGATGACCTGCCTGCGCCACAGATTGTCGAGCCCAAGCTGCCACGCAAGGCCGTGGAACCAGATCAACGCAAGCCGCCGGTGATTGAGGACCGCACGCTCGCGCCTAAAAAAGCCGCTTTTTCTACCGGCGCGCGGCAAGGTGACTTCTTTGGCAGCTTTACCTTGCCATCGCTTGAGTTGCTCGATCCGCCGTCTTCGATTTCAGTGCCTAAACTCGACAAGGCGGCGTTGGAAGCCAATGCACGGCTGCTGGAATCGGTGCTGGATGACTTCCATGTAAAGGGACAGATTGTCGCTGTTCGCCCTGGCCCTGTCGTGACAATGTACGAACTTGAGCCGGCAGCGGGCATCAAATCTAGCCGCGTCGTTCAGTTGGCCGAAGACATTGCGCGCAACATGTCCGCGCTGTCCGCGCGCGTCTCGACTATCCCTGGCCGGACGGTGATGGGCATTGAACTGCCCAATGCGCACCGAGAGGCTGTAGTCTTTCAAGAGATGGTGGGCTCGGACGCTTTTGCGGAGCAAAAAGGCGCATTGCCGATCATCTTGGGCAAGAATATCTCTGGCGATCCGGTTATTGCCGACCTAGCGCCCATGCCCCATTTGCTGGTCGCGGGAACAACCGGCTCGGGAAAATCGGTTGGCCTGAACTGTATGATCTTGTCGCTGCTTTATCGTCTGACGCCCGACCAATGTCGGATGATCATGATCGATCCCAAGATGCTAGAATTGAGCAGCTATGACGATATTCCGCATCTGCTGTCGCCTGTGGTGACCGAGCCTGCAAAGGCCATCCGCGCACTAAAATGGGCCGTCGAGCAGATGGAGGAGCGGTACCGCATGATGTCCTCGCTTGGCGTGCGTAACCTTGCAAACTTCAACGAAAAGGTGCGCGGTGCAAAAGCAAAGGGTGCGCCATTGGGCCGCAAGGTGCAAATCGGCTACGACCCGATGACGGGCCAACCGCAATATGAAGAAGAAAGCCTCGCTTACGAACCCATGCCGCAAATTGTGATCATCGTTGATGAGTTGGCTGACTTGATGATGACGGCGGGTAAAGAGGTCGAATTCCTGATCCAGCGCCTGGCACAAAAGGCGCGGGCAGCGGGCATCCATTTGATCATGGCAACGCAGCGCCCCTCGGTCGATGTTATCACGGGCGTTATCAAGGCCAACTTACCCACCCGCATTTCCTTCCATGTGACGTCAAAAATCGACAGTCGGACCATTCTTGGGGAACAAGGTGCAGAACAGCTGCTAGGCAAGGGCGACATGCTCTATATGGCAGGAGGTCGCGGATTGACGCGTATTCACGGACCTTTTGTCTCCGACGATGAAGTGCGCCGCGTTGCCGACCATTGGCGTGGCCAAGGGCAGCCTGAATATATTCAGGCCGTGACGGAAGAACCCGAAGATGGCGGTTTCGACTTTGGCGGCATGGGCGGCGATGACAGCGAAGAAGATTCGCAATATCGCAAAGCGTGCCAGATCGTGTTCGAAAGCCAAAAGGCTTCGACAAGTTGGATCCAACGGCAATTGCGCATCGGTTACAATAGTGCCGCACGGTTGATTGATCGGATGGAAGAAGACGGCTTCATCAGTGCGCCGAACCATATTGGCCGCCGCGAAGTATTGCGCGACCGCAACGGCGATCCTGTTTAGCCATTAAGATGCGGTTCAAGGCAGTCCGGATAGGGATCGCTGCCATCCATCCCGAGGAACAAAGATGATTTTTTCAAAATATGCCATGTTGTTCGTGCCGATTGCGCTCGTCGCAACGACGCCTAGCCCTGCGCAGTCATCGTCCGAGCAGATGGCGCGGGTTGTGCAGCATATGAAGGCCGTGGGCACGATGTCGGCGAATTTCACGCAGACAGACCGGAGCGGCGGGACGCTGACCGGCAAGTTGCTGTTGAAACGACCTGGGCAAGTGCGTTTCGAATATCAAAAGGATGTGCCGTTATTGATTGTCGCTGACGGCCGTGCGCTGACCATGGTGGATTATGAGGTGAAGCAAGTGCAACGCTGGCCGATCCGTAACAGTCCGCTGGCCGCCCTCCTTGACCCCGGTCAGGATCTTGCGCGCTTTGGCAAGATACTGCCCACTTCTACGAATGACGTTGTCAGCGTCGAAGTCCGTGACCCAAAGCGCCCCGAATATGGCACCATCACGATGATATTTGTAGACAAACCCGGCGCGCCGGGTGGGTTGACTTTGAATGGCTGGGTCGCACTGGACTCCAAAAACAACCGCACCACCATTCGACTCAGCAACATTACCTATAACGGTACAATCGCAAAAAACGCGTTCACGTGGAGAGATCCGCGACCAGTCAGGCAAAAATCGTAAAATCGGGCGATGAACGGAAGCGCACCGCCGACAAGTTGCGGCGTGCGGTCGTGTTGTTCATCTGAACGACAGGAAGGCCGCTATATATATGTCCCATCAGCGGCCGAATGTTCGTGTGGTTTTCCCCCTGTTGCCCACGAGTTTAATCATCGCTGATTTCCGCGTGACGAACGCAAGCCTAGTCCTCATCCCAAATGCCCCCGGGGTGAGGACTTTGCTTTTTTGAAGCAAATGTCTTCACTGGCTTGCTCCTGACGCTTCAGGCATCTAGGGGTTTTGTCTTATGTCTCAGACCATTCGCATCGCCTCGTGGAATATAAACTCTGTCCGCGCCCGTATCGACATTGTCGAACGCTATTTGAAGGAGGAAGCGCCCGACGTTTTATGCCTTCAGGAAACCAAAGTTATCGACAGTCTGTTTCCCGAAGGATTGTTCCGGCAATTGGGTTATCGTCATTTCGTCGTCAATGGCATGCCCATGCATCATGGCGTTGCAATCGTCAGCAAACTGCCGTTGATTAACCGCAGGGTTGAGGATTGGCAGGCCAATGGGGAGGCGCGTCATGTCGGCGCCGAGTTAAATCTCGACGCAGCTAAGGGCGTGCGCATCGACAATGTCTACATTCCCGCCGGGGGCGAGGTCCCCGACAGCGAGGTTAACTCCAAATTCGGACAGAAACTGGCTTTCCTAAAGCGTATGGCCGAATGGTCGCGGAACGTCACGCAACCGACAGTCCTCACAGGTGACTTCAACGTTGCGCCGCTTGAACAAGATGTCTGGAGCCACAAACAATTGGTCAATGTCGTCAGCCATACCCGCATTGAAATTGAGCATCTGGCGGAAATTCAGGCCGCGGCAGACTGGGTGGATGTTGCGCGGCACTTTGTGGATCCATCGAAAAAGTTATACACATGGTGGAGCTATCGCGCGCAGGATTGGGAGACGTCCGACCGCGGACGTAGGCTAGATCATATGTGGGTTACCCCTGATCTGAAAGAAAAGGCAAAGGCGCATATTGTGCATAAACATGTGCGCGGCTGGGGCAAGCCATCCGACCATGCGCCGATCGTCACGGAATTCAACTTTTGAACGCCGCGCGCGCCGCGTTGGGAGACTCGCGCCGCGCAGCAATGGCGATTGATGCACTGCGTCGTGGTTGGCCGGTTACCGTGCAGCATTTGGACAAAGCGCTGACCGTGCTTGCGGTCGAAACAGCGCAGGATATTTCCGGCGCGCATGCAATATTGCTTTCGGCAAGCCGCGCGGCGACGCTGAAATTAACGAACCAGCGTGCTGCGGCAGGTGGCAACCTTCCGGTGCTTATAAAGGCGCCTGCCGATCTCGACCTGCGGCTCGCTTTGGCGGTCGCGGACCCCAGCCTTGACCTTGCTTATCCCATGAAGGGACCTTTTGCGGCGCTGGCGCTGGATGATGGCCCGTCAGCGACGGCGGCTATCGAACTTGCACGTTTGGCAGGTTTGCTTCCGGCATTTCTGGTTTTGGACGATGCAGGTGAGAGCCCCCTTTACGTTAGCCCTCAAGATGTTGCCGCTTTTGACGATAGCGGCGCCTTGCGCATAGCCGCGCGGGCCAAGCTTCCCGTTGCCGCCAATGCCAATGCTGAAATTATAGCGTTCCGGACAGATGTGGACGCGTCTGACCATGTGGCTTTGTTGATGGGCACGCGCGATTCTTCAGCACCCGTTGTCCGGTTACACAGTGAATGCCTGACCGGCGATGTTCTTGGCAGCCTGAAATGCGATTGCGGCCCGCAATTGCACGAAGCATTGCAACAGATTTCGGACGCAAATTGGGGGATGTTGTTATATTTGCGACAAGAGGGGCGCGGCATTGGCTTGATTAACAAGCTGCGCGCTTATGCGCTCCAGGATCAGGGATTTGATACCGTCGATGCCAATACCCGTTTGGGCTTTGCGATTGATGCCCGCGATTTTTCGGTAGCTGCACGGATGCTGGAATTACTGGGTGTGGAAACGGTACGCCTGCTGACCAATAATCCTGAAAAGGTCGATGGCCTGCAAAAAGCGGGCATCATGGTCGCCGAGCGGCTGCCGCTTAAGATTGCTGCCAATCCACATAATGCCGATTATCTTGAAACCAAGAAAAGCCGGACCGGTCACGCGCTGTAACCTCTTGAGGGACGAAATTTTCGACGCGGATCGCTGCGCCCTTATTCTGGTGCTGGCCGCTGATCTCGCCGACCATTTAGGGCCCTTTCGATAAACGCATCATCCAGCGGCTCCGGCTCTGTCGTCGGCGCTAGGTTCGGGTCTTCCATTAAGGGGTCGCCTTCAATCGGCATGCCATTTTCATCGAACAGCAGCATTTCGTCTTCGCCCAGCAAGGACTCCTCACCTTCAAGGGCTTCTGGGAAAGTCACCTCAGTTGCGAATTTCTCTACGGGGCGTCCGGCCACAGCGACGCGCATATAGGCTGCCCAGGCTTGCGCAGGGGCGCGTCCGCCTTCTAGCCCTCCAATTCGCTTAGCGTCGTCGCGACCCATCCAAACGCCGGTTGTAAGGCCGCTGGAATAGCCCAAGAACCATCCGTCTTTGTTGCTTGATGTCGTTCCCGTTTTGCCCGCTACGGGTCGGCCAATATTTGCGGCTCGCCCAGTGCCCGTGGCGACAGCGGTTTGCAATAAATCAGTCATTGCGCCTGCAACCCAATCATCAACCAACTGCACGGAACTTGATGGCTTTGCCGCATATAGAAGCTCACCATCAATCGTCGTAACCTTTGTAATGCCATAAGGCGTGACACTTCGACCGCCTGCTGCGACTGCGGCGAACGCTTGGGTCATATCGATCACGCGCGTATCCGATGTGCCCAGAACCATCGACGGTTGCGTGTTGACAGGGGTGGTGATTCCGAACCTGCGGGCCATATTGGCGATGCTGCTGGTGCCGACGTCTTGTCCAATTTGGGCGGCGACTGTATTTTTGGAATAGGCAAAGGCGGTGCGAAGCGAAATTGGGCCAGCAAAATTGCCGTTACTATTCTTAGGTTGCCAGCCTTCAATTTCGACCGGCTTGTCTTCCACCATGTCTTCGGGACGGTAGCCCGCTTCCAATGCGGTGAGATACACGAATAATTTCCAGGCCGAGCCTGGTTGGCGAACGGCGGTTACCGCGCGATTGTAATTGCTGGTCACATAATCGGTCCCGCCCACCATCGCCTTTACCGCGCCGTCGCGGTCAATCGACACCAGCGCGCCTTGGGCACCGTTAGGGGCATTACTTGTAATCGCTGCGGTTGCGGCGCGCTGCATGCTCAGGTCTAAAGTCGTCCAGACATCGATAGGCTTTTCAGTTTCATCAATCAGGCCGTCCAACTGCGGCAAAACCCAATCCGTGAAGTACCGCACGCTGTCTTGGGGCGCTTCAGCGGCCAAGCGGACACCGGTCAATTCGACCCCCGCGGCCTCAGCCGCGGTAATCATCCCTGTATCCTGCATGACCGTAACCACCACCTTTGCCCGGTCCAAGGCGGCCTGCGCATCGGCGGTTGGCGCGTAACGTGAGGGCGCCTTTACAAGGCCTGCGATAATGGCCGCCTCGGCAAGGCTGATGTCTTCTGCGCCATGGTCAAAGAAACGGCGACTTGCGGCATCGACCCCATAAGCGCCGCCGCCGAAATATACTTTATTCAAATAGAGTTCCAGGATCTGGTCCTTGGAGAATTTGGTCTCCATGGCCAGCGCAAGAATGACCTCGCGAATTTTGCGCCCAAACTCCTTGTTGCTATTCAGATATATGTTGCGCGCCAATTGTTGCGTGATGGTCGAACCGCCTTGCGTCCAGCGACCTTCAACTGTCCGCACATACACAGATCGCGTAATGCCAATGGGGTCGACGCCGGGGTGCAGATAATATCTACGATCTTCGACGGCGACCATCGCGTCCTTCATTTCGGACGGCAATTGGTCGATGGTCAGCCAACGTCCGAAACTCGGACCAAGCGATTGAATGACAGTGCCGTCTGCGGCACGTATGCGGATCATTTGCCCGTTGGGGGAAGCTTTTAGATCTTCAAAACTGTCAATTTCGCCACGTGCAATCGCGACAAAAATGCCAAGCACCATGACGCCCAGCAATGCAGCGATAACGCTCGCTTTGACGATACGGGCTACCCATGTTCCCATTGGGCCATGTTCTTTCGAAATCTTGCGCGCGGGTGCCATAACCGGTGTGTTACCCAGTCCCGTAACCGCCGACAAGCGACTTGTTATTCAGGATCGAATGCAAGCGCGGCGCTGTTGATGCAGTAACGCAGACCCGTCGGTCCAGGCCCATCTGGGAAAACATGGCCCAAATGCCCCTCACATGCGGCACAGCGCACTTCAATGCGGACCATGCCGTGTGATGTATCGCGGTGCTCTTCGACCGCGTCATTATCTGCGGGCGCGGTAAAGCTTGGCCAACCCGAACCGCTGTCAAATTTCGCGTCTGAAGCAAACAGGGCGGTGCCGCAGCCCGCACAGCGAAATTCGCCTTCGCGCTTTTCATCGGTCAGTTTACCCGCAAAGGCGCGTTCAGTGCCAGCCTCCCGCAAGACATGATATTGAACGGGGTCCAATTCTGCCCGCCATTCTGCATCGGACTTGATAATTTTTTTCATGAAAAGATACCTTTCGTGAGAATGATGTGGGGTCTGCAGCAAAACGGTGCAAGGTGCTGGCGCAACAGTGATGTCTTTAAACATCCGCAAGTCGGCCACGGTGGTTAGCCGCGACGTGCTGCGGCACGGGCAATGCGGACGAGCTCTTCTTCCAATATCGTAACGGCAAGCCCGTCGCGGACGTGCATCAATTTTGACTCAACCTCGAGTAAATGGCTGTTTAGCCCTGCAAGCCGAACGGATGGCCAGCGCATAAGCTGCTGTACGAAGCTGTCGGCATCTTTCCAGAATATCGAACGCGTGGCTTTAACCACTGCGCTTGGATTTGCGCCATTGTCGACTTGTGTCCGCATCGCGGCGAGCATTGTCGCGCGGCGTTGCATGGCGCGGATGATGCGAATGGCATCCACCCCCATGTCACGCGCGGCAGCCAGCTCGCGGCCCGTACCGCGTAAGTCACCGCCCATCACGACATGGACGAGGCCGTTGATGTTTTCCTCGCCAGTTTCCGCCGATAGGGCTTCGAATATAGCTATTTCGACCGTGGCGGGACGCTGCGGTGACGCATCATAATATAAGGATAGTTTTTCGATCTCGGCCTGCGCCAACTTGCGGTCTTGCCCTGTGTAGCGCGCAATACGTGCGGCAAGTGGCCGATCGATCTTCAACCCCGTTGTGGCAGCATAAGACATGACTGCGGCCGCAGCGTCGCCCTCTTCGGGTAAATAACAGATGTGGACCATGGCGCAGGGATGCGCCTCCAGCAACTTCCGCAATTTGCTAGCCTTGGTCAAATTACCGGCGGTGGCGATAACCGGGCTTATGTCGCCTTCAAGCGCGAGCAAATTCTCGACTGCGGCTAAGCCCTCTTCGCGGCGGAAATTGAGGCGGATATGTCTTTTGTCGCCAAACAGCGATAGCGCAGATGCCTCGTCCACCAACAAGGCTGGGTCATTGCGGATACGGTCGCTGTCGATATCAATGCGTTCCGAGCCTGCAAGCTGCGCTGACATTTGCCCGGCAATATCGGCGACAGCCGATTCGTCCTGCCCGAATATGAAAAACAGCCGAACATCAGGGCGTGCACTGATGGCATTGATGAAGCTACGCTCTTTTGCGCTGCTCATTCGCCGCGCGCGTAAATGGAAAGCCGCGTGACAATCTGATCCGCAACCTTTTGTGTCAGGTTTTCAAGCGTACTGTTTTCGCTAGCGATCGTTGCATATTCCGAGCTGACCACGTCAATGCCAGCGTCCGATCCGGCGGTCATATCCAGCACAGTCTCACCTGTCGCGACCGAAACAAGCTGATAGCGGGCACGCAATGTCCGACGTTCGCGCGTGATCGTATCATCCGCGCGCACCCCGAAACCTTCAATTTGGTCATCCAGCACAACAACCAAACGGAATTGGGCAGAATTGCCGTCTTGAGCGCCAAGCCGGTCGGTCAATGCATTGCGCATCAGCCAACCGTTTTTACCCTCGATTGGTGCGACGCTTATTGTTCCCAATGCACGCGCCACCGCCCCTTTTGACCCACCGCTATACAATGGCTGCAAACTGCACGCGGGCAGCAGGAAAGCAAGCATCAAGGGGGCGAAGAAACGGTTCATAAGACGATGTTGACCAGCCTGTCGGGAACGACGATGATTTTTTTAATATCGCCGCCGTCAATGGCATGCTGAACCTTTTGGCTGGCCAGTGCAAGTGCCTCCATTTCGGCCTGCGGCAAGCCCTTGGCGACCGTTAGCGTATCCCGCAATTTGCCCCTTACTTGAATGGCGATGGTAACCTCGTCCTCTTCCAGCAGGGCCGGGTCAACCGCTGGCCATGCAGCGTCAGCGATAAGACCGCCACCAAGCTCCGCGCCAAGCTGTGTCCAGGCTTCTTCGGCCAAATGCGGGACCATGGGAGACGACAGTAATAGGATCGTGCGGATGGCAGAATCGCGGCTGGCCGATGGCGGGGCTTTTTCAATGGCGTTAGCCAGATCATAAATCTTGGCCACGGCCTTGTTAAAGGCCAGCGCCTCGATATCTGCGCCGACGCCAGCGATTGTCTGATGGGTTTTTCGGTCCAAAGCCTTGTCCGCCCCATCCGCACCGCTCACTTGTGATGTCAGCCGCCACAGACGCTGCACAAAACGCCAGCAGCCTTCAATGCCCGCTTCCGACCACTCCAGATCGCGTTCAGGGGGGCTGTCGGACAGCATGAACCAGCGCACGGCATCTGCGCCATATTGATCCACAATGTCATCGGGATCGACGACATTCTTTTTGGACTTGGACATTTTCTCGATCCGGCCAGCAACCGCAGGGGCGCCGCTATCGATGATGGTCCAGATGTCGCCTTCGCGCCGCACCTGATCGGGGCTCAGCCAACTGCCCTTTGCGTCTTGATAGGTTTGGTGCGTGACCATGCCTTGGGTGAACAAGGACGCAAATGGCTCCTGTACGTCAATCAAGCCAATATGGCTCAAGGCGCGCGTCCAAAAACGGGCATAGAGCAAATGTAGAATGGCATGCTCAACGCCGCCAATATATTGGTCTACCGGAAGCCATTTTTCCGCAACCGTGCGATCAAAGGGCTTGTCATGTGGCTGGCTGGCAAAGCGAATGAAATACCAGCTTGAATCCACAAAAGTGTCGAGCGTGTCGGTTTCGCGCCGCGCAGGCTGACCGCAGCTTGGGCAATCGACCTTGCTCCAGCTGGGGTGGCGATCCAGCGGGTTGCCGGGAATGTCGAAGCTGACATCTTCTGGTAAGGTGACCGGTAATTGGTCATCTGGCACCGGTACTATGCCGCAGGTCTGGCAATGGATGATGGGAATGGGCGTGCCCCAGTAACGCTGACGTGAAACGCCCCAGTCGCGTAAGCGATATTGCGTCTGGCCAGTGCCCCAACCCTCGGCCTGCGCGCGTGCAATGACATCAGCCTTCGCCTGGTCAATGGTCATGCCATTCATCCAGCGCGAATTGACGATGGTGCCGGGGCCCGTGAAGGCAATATCGCCGGCAAAGACGCTATCGGTCACATCGCCATCGGCGACAACGCGGGTGACGGGCAAATCATATTTGCGGGCAAAATCAAGGTCGCGTTGGTCATGTGCGGGGCAGCCAAAGACCGCTCCGGTGCCATAATCCATCAGCACGAAATTCGCGACATAGACTGGTAAATGCCAGCTTGCATCCAACGGATGTTCGACGGTCAGTCCTGTATCAAACCCACGTTTTTCGGCGGTTTCAATGTCTGCGGCGGTGGTGCCGCCCTTGCGGCATTCCGCGATAAATGCCTGCAAGTCAGGTGCATTGGTAGCCAGCTTTTGCGCGACTGGATGGTCTGCTGCAACTGCGACAAAGCTTGCGCCGAACATGGTGTCAGGCCGCGTTGTAAAAACGTCGATGCCGCCATCCCCCCCGGGGAATTGGAAGGTGCATTTCAAGCCTTGCGATTTGCCGATCCAGTTTTCCTGCATCAACCGCACCTTGTCGGGCCATTGGTCAAGCGACCCAAGCCCTGTGAGCAGTTCATCTGCAAAGTCGGTGATCTTTAGGAACCACTGGCTCAGCTTGCGGCGTTCAATCGGCGCGCCAGATCGCCAGCCTTTGCCATCGATGACTTGTTCATTGGCAAGCACGGTCATGTCGACCGGGTCCCAGTTCACGGCCGATTCCTTGCGATAGACCAAACCAGCGGCATACAGCTTTAGGAACAGGGCTTGTTCATGGCCATAATATTCGGGCTCGCAGGTCGCTAGCTCGCGTGTCCAGTCAATTGCAAAGCCAAGCCGTTTGAGCTGGGCCTTCATATTTGCGATATTGTCGCGCGTCCAACCGCCAGGGTGGACATTCTTTTCCATCGCCGCATTTTCGGCGGGCATGCCAAAGGCGTCCCATCCCATGGGGTGTAGAACCTCATGCCCCGTCATCCGCTTGTAGCGCGCCAGCACATCGCCCATCGTGTAATTGCGGACATGGCCGATATGGATGCGGCCCGACGGATAAGGAAACATTTCAAGGACATAAGCGCGGGGCTTGGTCGAATTGTCATCCGCAACGAAGCTGTTGCGTTCTTCCCAAATATTCTGCCACCGCGCGTCGGCGACGTGCGGGTTAAAGCGCTCTACATTGGACATAGAAATTACCCGGTGATCGACGACCGACGAAGGTCACGCGCCTTGGTGAGGATAACGGCTTCAAGCTTTTGCACTGTCGCCGCCCGCAATGGTGCGGCGACCCACTGGCCATTTTGCGAGACTTCGCGGCTGCCGGCGACGCGCAGGGCGTCGGCACGCAGGTCTTGGTCAAGGATCGAAATCGTCAACTTTACCCGTTCGCCAGGGCTTTGCGGGTTTACATACCAATCGGTGACGATGACGCCGCCCGATGAGTCGGTTTGCAGCAAGGGCATGAAGGACAATGCATCAAGCGATGCGCGCCACAAATAGCTGTTGACGCCAATGGTATTGACCTGGCTGGCCGCGAGGTCCGCTTTTGGACGTTCCCTGCCGCCGCAGCCGGAAAGCAGGCCTAAGCTTAATAAGCTGCTGGTCGCAATGATGAGTGCCAGGCGGGTGGTGCGCATAAAATGTCCTTGAACAATGGAATATGGGAAACCTCTATAGAGGCTTGCTGTCGGGGGCAAGCTTTCTGGCGGCTGAACGGCGGGGAATTAATGTTGTAGTCAGCTTCCATTCGCTATCCGATTGTGGACATCATGCAACAATCGGCGACAAAACGTGCTATTGGAGTGATTTTGAAATTACGGCCCTTTTGAATCACTCAAATGAGGCGTAAGACTTGACTAAGTAAAAAGAATCGCGCGAAGTGAGGCTATGAACGTGAAGCGGGTACAGAAAGGAAAATTCGCAACCTTTGCAGCAGTGATGCTTGCAACGGCTTCGTTTGCCCTTTCGCCGATGATTGTCCCTGCCTTTGCCGCAAAGGCATCCGGTGCGGAGCAAATGGCTGCACCGTCTTGGATCGCTATGTTTACCCCTGCTGGCGGTGACAGTGGCCTTGCTCAGAAGTTTTCCGCTACGCAAATTGCACCCAATGCGCGCTTTCCATTCACGCCTGCGAGTGCTGGTGAAGGTCGCAATCGCACGATTACCGTCGCTGCGCGGGCCAACTCGCGTTTGACCGCCGGCGCTGTATCGATGCGTAATGTCATTGCACCAAACGAAGTCGGTGCGGGCAAGGGGCTACGTTTGGCCGCAGTCGACTATCGTTTGACTGCCTCAAAGGGTTGGCAGGATTTCACTTTGCCCAAGGCGAACGCGCGTTCGGCAAAGACACCTTTGAGCGATGTTGGCAAGGGCGGCTTCCGGCTTGATGACACAGTTCAGAAGCCAAGCAAGTTCAGCACCAATATTAAACTTGACCAGAATAAAGAAATGGCTCCGCCCGCACGCGGTAGCGGGGCTTCCGGCGACTATAAGCTTGATGTCGGCGGTAGCTTCTCGATCAGCCGCAAGATTGATGTCACTGCTGGTGTACGGTACGCCAGTGAGAATGATCGCGTCATTCCCTTGCCTGACAACCGCAAAGACAGCGAAGCGGTTTATGTCGGAACCAAAATCCGCTTCTAAGCTGTCTTTTTCCTGAAAGCATCAATCGCCGCCCAACCATGGATGCTCCGTGGTCCCAGCATACATGCGGTCTGACGGGTCATGCCGCCCAAGGCGATAATGCGCCTTGGGCCGGCAAGCTTTGCAAGCCGCTGAAACATCAAGGGACCGATGGGCCGCGCGCCGGGGTGGCTGTTGGTATCGAAAAGCGGGGAGAGGAATAAGAGGTCTGGGCGGCCTTGCTTCACGTCTGCGATTTCGCGCGCATTGTGAACAGGGGCGCTATGCAGCAAGCTACTATGACCACGACTGCGTTGATGAAAACCGTCGGCATGCCAGCGTAAGGCGGTCCGCGCATCACCCGCCAACAGCAGTATATGCCCGCGCCGCCGACAAATCCGCAGCACTTGAGCGAACAATGCGCGACGTTGTTGAGTAGCCAAATGATAATGGCGGAAAACCACGCCTGATCGCGCAGGCAGCTGTTGAATAGCGCGCAGCTGGTCATCACCAAAACGCGCATCGGTCATCAGCCAGATTTTCGGCAAGGGGTGGCTTCGCGGCATGCAAGTGCCTATAGCGACCCGTTATGCAGGAAGCGACAACAGAAACATCCGCCGACCGTTTGACGGCCATCCGCACACGTATCAGCGCCGCGGCCAAACTGGCGCGACGTCCGGCGCAGGACATTCACCTCATCGCGGTGTCGAAAACCCGTTCGGCGCAAGACATTGAACCGCTCATCTTAGAAGGCCAAATGCTGTTCGGTGAGAATCGAGTTCAGGAAGCCGCCAGCAAATGGCCAGCGCTGAAGGAACGGCATCCGGGCGTCGAGCTACACCTGATTGGCCAGTTGCAATCAAACAAGGCCGAAGAGGCGGTTGCGTTGTTTGACATGATCCATTCGGTTGATCGGCTGTCGCTTGTCACGACGCTGGGCAAGGCGATGCAAAAGCTGGGGCGTGCGGTGCCGTGCTTCATTCAGGTCAATATTGGCGCAGAAGAGCAAAAGGGCGGGTGTGCCGTGGCGGAACTTCCAGACCTGCTGAAGGCGGCGCAGGATGCGGGCGTTCCGGTGGCTGGGCTGATGTGCATTCCGCCTGCGGAAGTCGAGGCTGCGCCCTTCTTTGCGCTTTTGGCCGAATTGTCCGCGCGGCACGGATCGGCACAATTGAGCATGGGCATGTCCGATGATTTCGAAACCGCCATCATGCTGGGCGCGACCTATATCCGTGTCGGCACCGCCTTATTTGGCGAGCGCCCCCGCATGATGTAAGGAAAAACGTGCATAGCCGCTATGTGTGGCGACCAAGGCCTCAACCCCTTCACCATCGGTCACGTCGCACGCCTTCAATATAGCAGCATCCTGTACATCAAGCCCGCCGGTCAGCGCGCCAAAGGCGGGCATGATCATCTTGCGCGGGGTTTTTACAAAGCAACGCCGCTTCACCATCCGCCCGCGCAGCACTTGCCGGAACTTTGGATGGAAATGGCCGGAGATTTCGGGATTGGGGTCGCCCCGTAACGCCTCATGCCGAAGGGTGATGCCCGACAATGTCACTTCATCAAAGGCCTTGCCGCCCCATATACCCGATACCGCGCGGTCATGGTTTCCGGTGATCCATATCCATTCGGTGTTGCAGGCCAAGTCCGCCAATAATGCCGCAGCGTCTTCCGCCAATCGGTGTTCCCCGTCATCATCGTGGAAATTGTCACCCAGGGATATGATTCTTGCTGGTCGATATGTCCTGCAAAGTGTGGCTATCTCCTCAAGCGTCGATACGCTGTCATAAGGCGGCAGCATTTGGCCAATCAAGGCAAAGGCGCTCGCCTTTTCCAGATGCAGGTCGGACACCAATAACGCCTCTTGCGCGCGCCAATATAACGCCGCCTCTCCAGCTATTTCAAATGTCTGTCCGCCAAATTCGAAGCTTTGTGCCATTGCCACAAGGCTATGGGCACTGCGCCTGCTGCACGCAAGTGGATCTGGGAAAATGCCGTTTATGGCGCGCGCGCGAGACGCGCTTTTTGCTCTCGCGCAACGCCTTTGGGTGGGTCGAACCCGACGCGCCGATTGCCAAAATCAATCAACACGCGGTCAAACAGCTTCAGCGCATCCATCCCGAGTAAAATCGCTGGCCGGTCATCAAGGTTCAGCGCGGTAAAGGCGTAATTATCGGCAAAGGTCATGGGCATGTCCCGGATCGTCAGTCCGCCAATATCGATTTCGCGGATTTGCGTATAATCGCCCTCCAAGATTGTGCCAGTGACGCTTTTCAATTTCACCGGGATGAAAGCAAAATTGCGATGGCGGCGGCGAAGCTTGTCGCGCAGCGCCAGATTGGCCATGCTGCTTTGCGCGCCTGTGTCCAAGATGATGTCGACTTTAATGCCATCAATCTGTGCGCTCGACAGGATCATGCGCCCCGCCTTGCGCCGCGCACGGACGACGATCATGCCGTTTTCCAATTTTGTTTTGCCCCGTGATTTCTGCGATGGCAGCACATCCATCGTCTTTTGCGCAAAATCGAGATACACGCGGCTGTCTTCTAAGCTGTCGATACCCAGCAATCCGAAAGCCCCAAGGTTGGACCGTTCGAGGCCGGGGGCTTCAATATCCAACAAATTAACTGAAGCGGTCGAAATCGAATCGATGAAAAAGCTGTTGACCTGATATCGCCCCGAAATCGTGGCCAGTGTCAGGACCGGACCAGCCTCCAGCGCAAGCTTTCGGGCAAAGTCATTGGCAATGACGGTGCGTTCTGCGCCGGTGTCCACAATGAAGGGCACAGCCTCGCTGCCATTGACGCGGACTTGAACGGTCATGCGGTCGCTGCGGTCAATATCAAATTGTTCGGTAATCGCGGCAACATCTGCGCTGGTTTCGGGTTCGATGTCAGGCGCATTCTGCGCCATCGCTGAGACAGCAGTCATAAAAACAATGAACCCAAAAGCGGGGCGCTGCATCTTCGAAAACTCCTATGGGGCAGTAATACTCCTCTTTACGCCCTGCGGCAATGCATGGCCGATTGAAGAAAGCCTGTGCTTTGTTGCGGCGCGACGAAAGTCCATTGTTGCCTGCCGCTCTTTGCGTTAGCCTCCGCAGCATAGTCGAAAAAGGGGAATTCCATGAAAAAACTGCTTTTGGTAGCGGCGCTCGCCCTGCCGATGGCGCCGTTGTTTGCCGACGCGCCTAAACCCGATGCGTTGGTCGCCGATGGCATGCCGTCGATACCCGATGATCTGCCCGTGCAGACGCGGCCCTATATGGAGTTTCGGACCGCCAGCTTTGCCGGATGGCACCCCGTCGACAAATCGATGCTGGTGGCAACGCGTTTTGCCAACACGACACAGATACATCGCGTTGCGGGCCCGATGATGAGCCGCAAGCAAATGAGCTTTGAGGCAGAGCCGGTTAGCAATGGCCGGTGGGCACCCAAAAAAGGTGACATTTTACTCGTACAGAAGGACGTCGGTGGCGGCGAATTTTTCCAGCTTTATGCCTTAAAAGATGGCAAGCTTGATTTGCTCACTGACGGCAAAAGCCGCAACGGCTTTAACGCATGGAGCAAGGATGGCGAGCTCATCGCGTATAGCTCAACTCGGCGTAATGGCACGGACAGTGACTTATATGTCATGAACCCCCGCGATCCATCGACCAATAAGATGGTGGCACAGGTGAAAGGTGGCGGTTGGGCAGTCGCCGACTTCGCGGCAGACAAGAAAACCGCAATCATCGCGCAATATCGGTCGGTCACCAATGTCGACATGTCTGTGCTTGATCTGGCCAGCGGCCAAATGACAGCTATTGGCGATCATAAAAAAGACATCGCTTATGGCGGCGCGGAATTTGCGCCCGATGGTAGCCTGTGGGTTACATCGGACGAAGGTTCCGATTTCCAGCGGCTTGGGACATTGAACATCAATACAGGCGCGTTCACACCACGCGGTCCATCGGAAAAGTGGGATGTTGATACGTTCGACATTTCGCCGGACGGAAGCTTCATCGTCTATGCGACGAATGAGGCAGGGATGAGTAAGGTCAAAATTCTCGATATCAAAAGCGGCAAGACCCGTGTTGTGGACAATCTTCCTGCGGGCATCGTTGGCGGGTTGGATATAGCAGAATGGGGTGAAATCGGCATTACCTTCACGTCGGCACGCAGCGCCGCAGACGCTTACAGCATTGATCCCCAATCTTTGAAGGTGACGCGCTGGACCGAGAGTGAAACCGGTGGCTTGGACGTATCGAAGAATGTCGAACCGGAATTGATTACCGTGAAAAGCTTTGACGGGCTTTCGGTCTCGGGCTTCCTATATCGGCCTGACACGACCAAATTCCCGGGTAAGCGCCCCATGATCATGAGTGTGCATGGTGGGCCAGAAGGGCAGTCACGCCCCGGCTTTCAAGGCCGCAACAACTATATGCTCAACGAAATGGGCGTTGCCATTTTCTACCCCAATGTGCGGGGCTCAACCGGATATGGCAAAAACTTTGTCAGCTTGGACAATGGCCCGTTCAAGCGTGAAGATTCGGTCAAAGACATGGGCGCATTTTTGACAGCGCTGGGCAAGGATGCATCGCTCGATGCCTCCCGCTTTGGCGTCGCTGGCGGGTCCTATGGGGGCTATATGTGCTACGCCGCTGCGGTTCAGTATAAAGCCCAGTTGCGGGCGACGAACTGCATCGTGGCTATATCCAATTTCGTGACCTTCCTTGAAAACACGCAAAGCTATCGTCGTGACTTGCGCCGCGTTGAATATGGCGATGAGCGTGACCCTGCACAGCGGGCGAAGCTGATCGAGATATCCCCGCTGACGCGCGTGAACGAAATTACAAAGCCGATGTTTGTGGTGACTGGGGGCAACGACCCGCGGGTGCCCGCGTCCGAGGCAGACCAGATCATCAAGGCCATTCGCGACAATGGGGGTGTTGCCTGGCATTTGCTGGGTAAGAATGAAGGGCATGGTTTTGCGAAGAAAGAAAATGTCGATTACCAATTTTGGGCGACGTTGATGTTCTGGAAACAGAATTTGTTGAACTGATGCTTTGGATCCTCCCCATCTGCCGCGGGTGGGGAGGATATTTTTCTAAGGCGTCATTGCAATGCCGGCGAGGCTCTCTGCCTCCATTAATAAAGCGTCGTCCACTGACCCCTGCGCCACACTTTCGCGGCCAATCATCACCAGCAATGGCACGGCCAACGGGCTGACACGCTCCAGCTCGACGTGCAGCATGTTATCGGCGGCGCGGTCCAGCAAATCGCCAAGCCGCCCGACATCGGTCAACCGCGCCCGCGCATCGGCCCATGCCGCCTCCAGCAGCAGATGGTTGGGTTCATATTTACGTAGCACATCGTAAATCAGGTCGGTGGAAAAGGTCACTTGCCTGCCCGTCTTGCGCTTGCCAGGAACTTGCCGTTCGACAAGCCCGCTAATCACCGCCACTTCGCGAAAGGCGCGTTTGAGCAAGTAGCTCTGCTCCACCCAGTCTACAAATTCATCGGCCAATATATCGGCAGAAAATAAAGGCCTTGGGTCTGTGATGGGCTTGAGGCTCCAAACGCCCAAGGCATAATCGCTGGCGACAAAGCCCATGGGCATCAGGCCGCGGCTCTCCATCCGCCGCGTGATTAGCATGCCCAGTGACTGGTGTGCGTTCCACCCTTCAAACGGATATGCCACCATATAAAATCGTTTGTCGTGAGGGAAGGTTTCGACCAGCAATTGCCCCGCTTGCGGCATCTGGCTGCGATAATCTTGCATCTCCAACCATTCGCGCACGTCGTCGGGAAAGCGCGCCCAACCCGGCCTGTCGGTGAGCATCTGCCGCACGCGGCCCGCCAGATGCGTGGTCAGCGGCAAGCGCGTGCCCATATAGCTTGGGATGTTATTCGCGGGCTTGGTCGCGGCGCGGACGATGAGGTCAAGGTCTTTGATCGATTCGACCTCAAGCGCCATGCCGGCAAAGGTGAAGCAGTTGCCAGGGCTTAATGTGGCGGCGAAAGATTCCTCAACCTTGCCCAATTTGCGGCCATTGCGGAACCGGACCTCCAGCATTGGCGCATCAACAATGATCCCTGCATTAAACCGATGCTGCGCAGCAAATTGCGGGTGCGCCAATCGCCATCGGCCATTGGGGTCTTTGACCAATTTCTTAAAGCGGTCATAAGCTTTCAACGCATATCCGCCCGTTGCGATAAAGGCGATGACGCGGGCTAGGGTCGCAGCATCGATGCCCGAATAAGGCAAGGCCGATTGCACCTCGGCCAGTAATGCAGCTTCGTCAAATGGCCCCGCGCAGGCGATCCCCATGACATGTTGCGCCAACACATCATAGCTTCCGGGGCGGAAGGTTTCGCCATCGCGCACGCCTTCTGCCACTGCGTCAAAAGCGGCCTGCGCCTCCAGATATTCAAAGCGATTGCCGGGGACGAGAATAGCCTTGCTGGGTTCGTCCATCCGGTGGTTGGACCGGCCAATACGCTGCAGCAAACGCGACGAACCCTTGGGCGCGCCCATTTGGATCACGCAGTCGACATTGCCCCAGTCGACACCTAAATCAAGGCTGGACGTGCAGACCAAGGCGCGCAATTTGCCCTCGGCCATGGCGCCCTCGACCTTGCGCCGCGCCTCGACCGACAAAGACCCATGGTGGATGCCAATGGCATATTTGGGATCGTTCGCGTCCCATAATTTCTGGAAAATATATTCGGCGAGGAAGCGGGTGTTGCAAAATATCAAAGTGATTTTGTTGCGGCCGATTTCGTCAATCAACTGCGGTATTGCATGCTGCCCGCTATGCCCCGCCCACGGCACGCGGCCCTCTGGCAATAGGATCGTCAGGTCCGGTTCTGCCGCGGCCTCGCCCTCGACCAAGCGCACCTGATCCATGTCGCCATAAGGCGCGAGCCATGCGCGATAGTCATCAGGGTCGGCCACGGTCGCCGAAAGCGCCACACGTTGCAGCGTTGGCGCAAGCGTCTGCAACCGCGCCAGCGACAGGCTGAGCAGATCGCCGCGCTTGCCATTGGCGAAGGCGTGAACCTCATCGACAATGACGCGTTTTAGGGTGGCGAACATGTGCACGCTGTCTTCATGGCTGAGCAGCAGCGACAGCGATTCAGGTGTGGTCAACAATATGTGCGGCGGCTTAACCCGCTGCCGCGCCTTGCGGTCCGACGGTGTGTCGCCTGTCCGCGCCTCAACGCGGATCGGCAAGCCCATTTCCTCGATCGGGATCAGCAGATTTCGGCGCACGTCAGTGGCCAATGCCTTTAGCGGGGAGATATAGAGGGTGTGGAGGCCGTCTGACGGATCGGCAATCAAATCCTTAAGGCTCGGCAAAAATCCGGACAGCGTTTTGCCTGCACCGGTCGCGGCCACCAGCAGGGCATGCCGCCCATCGCGTGCCGCGTCCAGCATCTCCAATTGATGCCGCCGCGGCTGCCATCCGCGCGCGGCGAACCAGCTTGTAACTATGTCTGGAATCAGGGACATTTTGAGCATTATAGCGATATATAAAAAAACCGGTGAACTTTATAGTAAAAAGGCCTAAAGTATAATCTTAGACATTAAACTTATAGTGAGATATGAAGTGAAGAATCAGGATTTCATTTGTCCCGAAGCAGGCAGGCTAGTCCCCACACTTTTCGGGCAACATGCATTTGTCCCCGCCCCATTGCCTCCTATATTTGATAATGCGGCGATCACCATGCAATTGGCGGAGGCGATGATCGCACTTGGTGAGCTTAAAGGTGCGTGCCGCCGTCTGCAAAATCCAGACATACTTATTCGCCCTTTGCAGCGCCAAGAGGCACTTACTTCATCAGCAATGGAAGGCACACATACAACCGCAGATAAGCTAGTTATGGCCGAGGCTGGGGTGGGCAAAGAAATTGACGAGTCGACGCGCGAGGTCCGCAATTATATCACGGCGCTAAATCTGGCCCTCCAAATGGAGAAAAGTTATTCGATTTCCCATCGCGTTATAAAAGCAGCGCATGAAAAACTGCTGGAAGGTTTATCCACAGAGCGCGGGGCAAAAAAACGGCCTGGACAATATAAATCCGACCAGAATTTTATCGGTAGCCCAACCCGAAAAATTGAAGATGCCCGATTTATTCCGCCGCCACCTGCCGAGGCCGAGCAGTGCATGAATGAACTTGAAACATATATAAATCGGGACGTGGCTACTGCAGCAGAACAACTGATCGACATGGCGCTTGTTCACTATCAGATCGAAACAATCCACCCTTTCGGCGACGGCAATGGGCGCTTGGGGCGAATGCTTGTCACTCTTATGGCTGTTACGCATGGTTTGCTTGAGCAGCCGGTCCTTTATGTTAGCCCAGCCATAGAGAAGGATAAGGAACGATATATTGACCTGATGTATAATGTGTCAGCCAAGGGTGCGTGGACGGAATGGTTGAATTTCTTTTTTGAGAAAATTGCAATTTCGTGCCGAGATACGGTCGCAACAATTGACCGTCTTTTGGAAATGCAAACACAGTTGCGTAACAAAGTCGGAGCAGCAAGCCGATCATCAAAAGCGCTCAGCCTGATCGATATGCTTTTCGAGGATCCGGCTATCACGGTGAGCCAAGCTGCATCAAAATTGGGAGTTACTTATGCCGCCGCGAAAAATCTCGTTGATAAGCTCGTAGATTTGGACATTTTGATTGAGGTGCCGGATGTATATCCAAAAACGCTGATAGCTTGGGAGATAATTATCGGTGCGCGGCCCGAGCCTGAACTACGCTATGATTAATGCCCGACAGTTTCCCCGCGTTCTAGCCCTGATGCCGCCAATTGCGCATCAATTTGCGCCATCAGTCGTTCCAGACCTTCTTCGGAAGATGCCTCGGCGCGGGCGACGAGCACGTCTTGCGTGTTCGAAGCGCGCAACAGCCACCAGCCATCGGGCGTGTTGACGCGCGCGCCGTCGGTGTTGTTCACATCCGCGCCGTCCGCCGACAGCCGCGCAAGCACTTCGTCAATCACGGCAAATTTGCGGCTCTCGTCGACTTGGAAGCGCATTTCAGGCGTGTTGATCATCTCCGGCATTTCGCTGCGCAACTCCGCCACGCTTTTGCCCAGCTTGGCCGATGCGCACATCAGCCGCACAGCGGCATAAATCGCATCGTCAAACCCATAATATTCATGTTTAAAGAAGATGTGCCCGCTCATTTCACCCGCGAGCGGCGATCCCGTTTCTTTCATTTTGGACTTAATGAGGCTGTGGCCGGTTTTCCACATCATTGGTTGACCGCCCAAGGCGCTGACGCGGTCGAACAAGGCCTGAGATGCCTTTACATCGGCGATAATCGTGGCGCCGGGCACTTCGCCCAGCACATCGGCAGCATAGATTTGCAGCAATTGGTCGCCCCAGATTACGCGGCCTTCGCCATCAATGGCGCCGATACGGTCGCCATCGCCGTCAAAAGCCACTCCAAAATCGAGCTTCTTTTCCGCGACAAGCCGTTGCAAATCGACCAGATTCGCAGGATCGGTGGGGTCAGGGTGATGATTGGGAAATTGGCCATCCACTTCTGTGAATAAGAGATGATGCTCTCCGGGTAACATCTTGACCAGCTTTTCAATTGCCGGTCCCGCCGCCCCGTTGCCCGCATCCCAACCGATGCGAAATGCCTTTTGTGGTGCGGCTTGCGCCACGCGGGCCACATATTGGTCAAGGATATCGAGATGTTCCGAAGTGCCCGTTCCGCTCACCCAATCCTCGGCCGCCGCCATGCGGCCAATTTTTTGGATATCTGCTCCGAAAAATGGTTTACCCATAAGGACCATTTTGAAGCCGTTATAATTGGCGGGGTTGTGGCTTCCGGTTATTTCTATGCCGCCATCAACGTCATCCAATACGGCCTCAGCATAATATAGCATGGGCGTTGGGCCCATGCCGATGCGCACGACATCGACATTGCTGTCGTTCAGTCCCCTGACCAGAGCTTCCTCAAGCATGGGTGAGCTTACCCGCCCGTCATAACCTATGACCGCCTTTTTACCGCCAGCGCGGACAAGGCAACTCCCGAACCCCCGGCCAATTGCATAGGCGTCGGCCTCCCCCAAAGTTTCGCCGATGATACCGCGAATGTCATATTCACGAAGCGAGGTGGGGTGGAAATGATGGGCCATGGAATGTCCTGTATATGCGGAAAAGAAATTGGCCGTTAGAGCCGTTTATGGTTCAAGTCATCCAACAAAAGGTCGCGCGCTTTGTTCAATTCGGCGGCGCGCTCGGCGCTGCCGCCCGTGTCTGGATGGTTTTGCGCAATCAAGGTGCGGTGACGTTCACGGATGCGCTCTGCATTGTCGAAACGCGACACGCCCAGCAGGAAACGGGCGGCATCTATATCCGAATTCTTGCCGCCTTTGGCGCCAGAACCGGACAGCCGCAATGTTAGGCCGCGATACCAGAAAGCGGCTATCCCGATCGCCGCCACACCGATTATCAGGCTGCCCCGCGATGCAAGAAAGGCGCCGGATAGTCCCAGCAAAATGGGGAGCAATTGCTTCTTTTGCAGCTTGCCCTTCCACACGGCCCAGCCAAGGGCAAGAAAGACCAAGATGACCAGAGCTGTCATTATACCAAAGCTGCTTGCGGTATTTCGGGCAGCGCGAGGCCAGTGACCAGTTCCCGCAATTCCTGTCGCGCGACAATATGGGCGGTCGCCAATTGGCCCAAATGGCCCTTGTCGATCAACGTAAGGCCGGATGGAAACAGTTCACGATAAATGACGCGTTCATTCAGGCCCGGAACCGAACGGAAACCAACCCGCTTGGACAATTCGGCAAGCGCATCGGTCATGCGCTGCTGATTACGCGCCTCCATGTTATGCAGGCGGTTGCGCACCACGACCCAGTCGATGGTGACGCCATCGGCCTTGGCGCGTTCCTTGCGTGCGTCCCAGATAAGCTCCGCGTAGAAGCTTAACTTACGCACTTTAAAGTTTTCGGCGTCCACTTGGCCAATCAGGTCAAAATCAACAAAGCTGTCGTTAATGGGGGTAACCAACGTATTGGCGCGCGTCGCAACAAAGCGCGCATAAGGATCATCGCGCCCCGGCGTGTCGAACACGAGGAAATCATTTTCTGCGCCGAGGCGCTCCACCTGACGCTCCAGCGTGGCCTGCGAATCATGCTCGAACACTTCGAATATCGGCATCGGCAATGTGATTTTGCGCCGCGTCATCGTGTCGCGCCGGTTTTCCAGATAGCGATACAAAGTGCGCTGGCGCGAATCCAAATCGATGCACGCGACCCGCGCGCCGCGTGACGCCAGAGCTATGGCGACATGGACTGCGGTAGTTGACTTGCCTGTCCCGCCCTTTTCATTCGCAAAAACGATGTGATGTGCCTTGGCCATAATTCCCCAAATCTGCCCCAAATATTGTACGCCGCGACATTTGCCTTGAATTGTCGCTGCACCCTCCCGCATAGGCGGGTTCAACAAAGGCCAATAAACAAGGCGACGTGGACGTGCAAACCATCAATCAGCTTGACGCATTGCGGCAGCATATTTCGGCGCTGCGCTCGGTTAAGCGACGCATTGCGTTGGTCCCGACTATGGGCGCGTTGCATGACGGCCATATGACCTTAGTCGAGCAAGCGCGGCAAGCCGCCGATGCGGTGGTGGTGTCGATATTTGTTAACCCCACCCAATTTGGACCGAATGAAGATCTCGACGCCTATCCCCGCACGATGGAACGGGACGCTGAACTGCTGCGCGCTGCTGGGGTCGACATTTTATGGGCGCCGCAAGTGGCTGCGATGTATCCAACGGGCTTTGCAACGCAAGTGCATGTCGATGGCCCAAGCAACGGCTATTGCGGTGCAGCGCGACCCGGGCATTTTGACGGCGTGGCGCTGGTGGTCGCCAAATTGTTTAATCAGGTGCAGCCCGATGTTGCCTTGTTTGGGGAAAAGGATTTTCAACAACTGGCCGTCATCCGGCAGATGGCCCGCGATCTTGATTTCGCGTTGGACATATTAGGCGTTCCGATTGTGCGTGATGCCGATGGCCTCGCGCTGTCGTCGCGTAACGCCTATCTCACAGCAGACGAACGTGCGGCGGCCTTGGCCTTGCCCATTGCCTTGGGCCAAGCCGCAGCGCAGATCCGTGCAGGCGATGATGTCGGTCAAGCGCTCGCCAAGGCCTCGGCCGACCTCCTCGCCGCCGGCTTTGCACAAGTGGATTATTTTGCGCTGGCGGATGTCATGACCTTGGAAGAATTGCAGCATTTCGACGGTAGGCCAGCGCGGCTCTTGGCGGCAGCCAAGATGGGCAAGACGCGGTTGATTGATAATCTGGCGATTTAGCGCGCTCCGCCATATTGAGTGCAGCCTTGATCTCCCTGCGTGGTGAGCGATCCTTTAGTTGACACAACTATGTAAATAACATAGTTTCGGGTTGTGCAAATTGAGTTCGACACTGATAAAGATGCCGCCAACATTGCGCGGCACGGTGTCGCGCTTGCTCTCGGTGCAAAAATATTTGACGATCATGAAGTGCTGATTGTGCCTACAATTAGGGAGCGGGATCGCGAGGAGCGCTATAAGGCGATCGGCCTTATTGGTGACAAGTTGTGGACGGCCATACACGTTTATCGCGGCGATGTGGTCAGGTTTCTGTCGGTACGAAGGAGTAATACCAGTGAACAAAGAAGCTATTATAGCTATTCCAGCTGATCCGACCGATCGCGATGACGGCGCGGTCAGTGGCGCGGGCCTTGAACGGGGTATGATGGGACGGCGCATCAGAAAGCTGCGAACTAGTCTTGGACTTTCGCAGGTAGAGTTTGCCGAGCGTTATTCGATCCCTTTGGCCAATATACGGCAGTACGAAATTGGTAGAACATTGCCGCCGGCAGCAGTGCGTGCATATCTGCGCGTCATTGAAGCTGAACCTGAACATGTAGCTGAATTGCTTCAAGCGGCGTGATAGCGGACAGCCAGAACCTAACCCAATGATCTATTCGATGCGTCAGACCCCCATCCTCGTAACAGGCGCCGCTGGCTTTATTGGCCACGCGGTGGCGCACCGGCTTCTGGCGCGCGGTGAGCGGGTCATTGGCGTCGACATCGTCAATGATTATTACGACCCCGCCTTGAAAGAGGCGCGACTTGCGACTTTTGCAGGGATCAACAGCTTTGCCTTTGAACGCCTCGACATCGCCGATGCCGACAAGATGAAGGCACTAATGCGCGACAATAATATCGTGCGCGTCGTGCATCTCGCGGCGCAGGGGGGTGTCCGCTACAGCATTGAAAACCCCTTCGCCTATGAACGCTCCAACCTGGCGGGGCATTTGTCGGTGATGGAGGCGTGTCGGCACGCCGAGGGCTTTGAACATCTGGTCTACGCCTCGTCGAGTTCGGTCTATGGTGACAAGCCAATGGGCGGCGAAGGTTTTAGGGAGGATGACCCCGCCAACGACCCTGTGTCGCTTTATGGCGCGACCAAGCGTGCTTGCGAATTGATGAGCCAGTCTTATGCCAAGCTTTATGGCTTTCCGCAGACCGGCCTGCGCTTCTTCACCGTCTACGGCCCTTGGGGGCGGCCCGACATGGCCTATTTCAGCTTCACGCAAAAAATACTGCGCGGCGAGGCGATTGAGGTTTACGGCCATGGGCAAATGGCGCGCGATTTCACCTATATCGACGACATTGTTGACGGCATCATCGGATCGCTCGACCACCCGCCTGCACGCGGCGAACACAGAATACTCAACATTGGCGACAGCCATCCCGTTGGCCTGATGGAGATGATCGAGACGCTTGAAAAGGCCATTGGGCGGGACGCGCTCAAGATCATGCGGCCCATGCAACCGGGCGACGTCACTGCGACCTATGCCGACGTGTCGAAGCTACACGCGCTCACGGGTTATAAGCCAAAGATTATGCTGGCCGAAGGTCTGCAAAAGTTCGCCGACTGGTATCGGCAATATTACGGAACCACAGCTTAGGGTTTTAACTGCGCCTGCCATTCGTCGAAGGATGCGGCGAGCTTTCGCCCAGCAATTTGCCGCCCCGCCGCGCGCGGCAAACCAAGCGAGGCCGACAATGGCCCGCCCAGCAAGGCATCGCCCAGCGCCATCAGTACCATCTCAAGCGTCAATTCATGTAGAGAGGCGTCGGCGTGGCCGTCTTCGGCGATTTCATCGACCAGCTTGTGTATGGCTTCCACAATGGGGTCGAGCGCGTCTTCATTGCCCGACAAGAGCATCCACGACGCGAGCGCGCCTGCACCTTCGCGGTCAAACTGGTCAAAGATTAAATCTGCAAGCTCGTGCGGTGTCACCACCCCCCCGCGCATTTGCGCAACGGCCTCAGCGACCTTGCTACAGATATTCTCGCCCATATAGGCCGCCAGCGCCCGCTGAAGCCCCGACGCGGACCCAAAGTGATGCAGCAAATTGGCATGCGTCCGCCCGATTTGTCCGGCGACCGCCTTTAACGTAACCGCCTGCGGCCCTGCCTCAAGCAACAGGCTGCGCGCCGCCTCAAGCGCCGCCATCCGGCTCGCCTCCGGGCTTAATCGCCGCGGCATGCCGACGTCTTTGAAATCTATAATCTTCGACGGCTCAGTTGCCATGTTCGTCGTTACCCCCCGGTTAATTTTGCAACGCTACGCCAATTCCTGGGCATATCCAAGTGTGTTGGAGAACCCAGGGATGGGATCGGTTGTTTCGTGATGCCATCAAAAAATGTTTTGGCACGTTAAGCCGCCTGAAGCCGTTCCATCTGTTCACGCATGCTGAACACCGGAGAGCTTAGTCGCGCGCGCGGTTCTGCGTCTGCCTCATCCAACGCCTTTTCATACAAAGCCGATGTCATGGCCTCGCGGCGGCCGTTGCTGTGCCGTAACGCCGTTTCGCCCGTGTTTTGAAAGCCGAGTTTGCGCAGCACGTTGCCCGAAGCGGGGTTATCGGTGAAGTGACTGGCGATGAGCTTTTTATGGCCAATGGCCTTGGCGATGTTGACCACGGCGCGGGCAGCTTCGGTTGCAAAGCCAAGGCCCCAATAAGGCCGTGCTATCCAATAGCCCAATTCCGCGCTGCCGTCATAATTGCCAATGCCACATGAACCAATCAGGTGCGGTGCACCATGGGTGCGCAGCATCAGCAGAAAGGCGGGGTAAAGCCTATCATGCTCTTGCATTGCAAATTGCGCGGCGTCGGCGGCAGTATAAGGCCACGGTGCGCTTGCAAGGTTGCGGACAATGCCCTCATCGGCAATCGCCTGATGCAATTCGCCTGCATCCTCGGGCCAGCTTGGCCGCAACAATAATCTTTCCGTTCTTGCGAACATCGTTTCTCTCCGGTTCTGCGCCGCCCCTTGCATGACAAAGCGACAGCCATGTTACAGTTCCTCCGCAGGAGGCTGAGAACAGGGAGAATGAGGCAAAAAGAAAGGGAGATCGGTTGACCCGTCTCCCTGTTCAAAGGTGGAAACCACCTGACATGATTTCCGGGTCATCCGTCTGGACAACCCGGTATCGATTGTCCTATTTATTCGGCGGCCATCGCTGGCATATCGACCGACACATATTTGCGGCCAAGTTTGCCAGCATGGAATCGCACGCGGCCTTCGACGAGCGCGAACAAAGTGTGGTCTTTACCAAGGCCGACGCCTGAACCAGGATATACCTTGGTTCCGCGCTGACGGATGATGATGTTACCGCCGATGACGCTTTCGCCACCGAACTTCTTCACGCCAAGGCGACGGCCTGCTGAATCGCGACCGTTGCGTGACGAACCACCTGCTTTTTTATGTGCCATGGTCTAAACTCCTACGTCAGAGCGTTGCCGCTCAAGCTTCCTTAGGGGCTGCAGCCTTTTTGGGCGCAGCGGCTTTCTTGGGTGCGGCTTCCTTTGCAGGAGCGGCAGTTGCGGCAGCCTTCTTATCTTCCTTGCCGACGGCGAGGATGCGCAGAAGCGTCAACGACTGGCGATGACCTTGCTTACGACGATAATTGTGGCGGCGACGCTTTTTGAAGACGATAACCTTTTCACCACGCTCTTGCGCAATGATTTCGGCAGAAACGGTCAAGCCGTTCACGTCCTGCGCCTTGTCACCGTCACCGGCAAGAAGGATGTCACCCAGCGAGATCTTGTCACCCGCTTCACCAGACAGTTTTTCAACTGCGATTTTATCTCCGGCGGCGACGCGATATTGCTTGCCGCCTGTGCGCACGATTGCGAACATGGCTTTAACTCATCCGTTTCTACAGCTTAGCGCCTTATAAGGGCGGGTTGCTCGGGCGCATGACATAGCGGAGACGAATCTCAACAGGGTCACGCAAGAATGGGCGCAGCTAGTGCAAGCAAATATCTATGTCAACGTATAATCCCGCATTTTGGCCCTTAAGATGCCGCCTGCGCCGCCATTGAGATGCGCTTGCATGCGCCTCCAAGCAAGCTTAGACGTCGGATATGTTGAATTTCAAGCTTGCATCCCCGTTGCTTCTTTTCCTGTTCCTTGCCGCATGTGGCACGAAAGAGGGGGGATTTCCCTCACTTGAACCCCGAAGTTATGAAGCCGAAGCGCCGATATCTGCGCCCATCGAATCGGCAGCTGCGCCATCGATATTATCGGGTGAATTCGCTGCAAAAGCTGACGCGCTGCAGGCGCGGCACAAAGCGGCGCATGGCGCATATCTAGGCGCATTGGCAGCGGTTCAGGCCACAGCTTCAAAGGCGGCGGGCGCTTCTGCCGGCAGTGAGCTTTGGGTGAACGCGCATCTTATGCTGTCACGTCTCGATAAGACGCGCGCCGATTCGGTGGCCGCCATGCGTGACTTTGACGGACTGATATTGGAGGCAGGCGCGCGTGACGTGGGCCTTGCGGCGCTTCTGACTGAGGCGCAGCGACCCGTTATTGAAGACGTCGCGCAGCAAAATGCGGAAATCGCGCGGCTGTCGAAGGTGATCGGGGAGTAAAGGCGCGGCCAGTTATAGCTTGCGGCATCGACAAAGACCGTTGTCGTTTCGACAAGCCACGGAAACATAGCTTCCCCTTGCCCGCGCTGCTGATATGATGAAGCTATAATGATATTCAGGAGAGTTTCGAATGCGCCTTAACAAAACCGCGATTTCTGCCCTTGCCCTTATATTGGCGCAATTGGGCGCGCCTGCGATGGCCCAGACCACGGCGCCTGCACCCGCCGCTGTCGCCGAAGTCGACCAGAATGCCGCGATCAAGGCTTTTTTCGAAGAATATGATGCGCAGCAACTGGCGCTTTCGCCGCTGGGCAAATCCTATCGTGGTATCAAGGACAGCGATTATGGCCGCTGGGGGGATTTCTCCAGCGCTGGCGAGATGCGCGCAAATGCGGCCGAGCGCTCTGCGCTCACAGAAATGCGCGCCCGCTTTGACCCTGCCAAGCTTTCGCCGGAAAATCGTCTGTCCTACCGCCTGTTTGAAAAGCGCGCCGAACGTAGCGAAGCTGCCTTTAAATATAATGACTATGGCTATGTCTTTGACCAGATGAATGGCGCGCAAAGCCAATTGCCCGCGTTCCTGATCAACATTCACCGCGTCGACACAAAGTCTGACGCGCGCGCTTACGTCAGCCGCCTCTATGGCCTTGGCCCTGGCATGATGGAGGCCATCGGCCAAGCCAAGGCACGCGCAGCGCAAGGCATTATGCCGCCCAAATGGGTGTATCCTTATGTCATTAATGACGCGCGTAACGTCATCACTGGCGCGCCCTTTGGCGACGGCCCCGATGCGCCTCTGTATGCCGATTTCAAGGCGAAGGTGGCCAAGCTCAAAATCAGCCAGACCGAAAAAGACCTGTTGATCGCGGACGCGGCGCAGGCGCTGAATGCCTCAGTAAAACCTGCGTATGAGGCGTTGATTGCCGAAATGACGGCGCAGGAAAAGGTCGCTGGAACCGACGACGGTGTCTGGCGATTTAAGGATGGCGCGGGCTATTATGCCGAGCGCCTCGCCAATTATACGACGACCGACATGACGCCGGACGAGATCCACAATCTGGGCCTTGCGCAAGTGGCGCGCATTCATAAGGAAATGGGTGTCGTCCAGAAAAAGATGGGCGTGAAGGGCGATCTTCAGGCCTATTTCAACTATATGCGCACCGAACCCAAATTCTATGCGCCTGAAACCGCCGAAGGTCGCGCATTGTATCTTTCGGAAACGCAAAAGGCGCAGGATGCGATCACGCCCTTGCTACCCAAATGGTTTGGCGTTTTGCCCAAGGCACCGTTGGTCGTAAAACCCGTTGAGGCCTTCCGCGAAAAATCGGCAGGCAAGGCATTTTACCAAAGCCCCAGCCCCGACGGCTCGCGCCCCGGCACCTATTACGCCAATTTGTATAAGATGGCGGATATGCCGCTGACCGAGGTCGAGGCGCTATTTTACCATGAGGGCGTTCCCGGCCACCATATGCAGCGCGCAATCCAGACCGAACTTAAAGACGTGCCCGCCTTCCGCCAATTTGGCGGCGTCACCGCTTACTCCGAAGGTTGGGGCCTCTATGCGGAGAAACTGGGTAAGGATATGGGCCTTTATACCGACCCCGCGCGGGATTTTGGCCGGTTACAACTGGAGCTCCACCGCGCCATTCGCTTGGTGGTTGATAGCGGCTTGCACCACAAACGCTGGACCCGCGAACAAGCGATTAAATATGTCGAGGACAATAGCGCCGATGCACCGGGCGGCATCGTGAAGGCGATTGAACGCTACATCATCTATCCGGGCCAAGCGACCGCTTATATGGTTGGCCGCCTGAAAATCAGCGAACTGCGCGACAAGGCACAAAAGGCGCTGGGCAAGAAATTTGACATACGCGGGTTCCACGACACGGTGCTGAAATCAGGTCCGATGCCATTGGATGTACTCGAAGAGCAAGTCGACGCGTGGATTGCGTCGCGTAAGTGATGGCGCGGGGGTGTCGCCCCCCCTTCGTCCGCAAACAGCCTTCTTGCCAACCACAGCCTGCGCTGGGGCGACGGTGCGTTAACGTCGAAGATGTTTATTCGCTTTCCCCATCAACCGCCCGCACCCCGAAATCAAAGCGGATGCGCACCCACACGCCCAATTGCGGTTTGTTGTCGATCCGCGGGGGCTTGACCAGAAATTGCCACGCGGCGAGGCGTAATGCCTTGGCAAGGCCAGTGCCGCGGGGATTTTCGCCGATGATCTGGCAATTTTCCACACGGTTTCGTTCAATCATGCGGCAGGCAATTTCCGCCGACGCGCCGGGCGGGATGCGCCTGACCGCCGCCATATAGGGCGCAAGTTCGCTATCATAAGGCTCGCGCAGCCACGCCACAGGATATAGCTGCGCCCCGCCGGGGCCAAGGCCGGGCCCCATCATACCCTTTGCGCCTTGTCCGCTGCCTTTATTGTCGCCCGCACCCGCCCCGCCGCCGGTTGGCAATTTTGATAAGTCCATCGCATCCAAGTCCGACTTGCTGACTTTGATAAAGTCGGGGTTGGGCGGCGGCGCTTGGACTGGGTTTACGGGTGGCAGCAAGGGTATTGGGATCGGCGGCGTCGGGGTGCTTTTCTGCTCTTTGGTGACGGGTGTTTGCGTTTCGCTCTTCTTGGCAGAAGATGCGGGCTCCGCCTCTGCCTCAAGCGAGAAGGTGCTGAGGCTGCGTGTGCCCGCCGTAGGGCCGCTCGCGCGCATGCTCAGGCTCAATATCGCCAATATGATGATGATCTCAAGCAGCAGCGCGACAGCGAGGCCAAGCCCACGCCGCCGAAGGTCCTCACGGCTCCAATCTGTCTGTTCTGAATAGGCCATGCGTGCAGCGCGCAGCTTTAGTGCG
Source organism: Sphingorhabdus sp. (assembly GCF_044239665.1). GTDB lineage: Bacteria > Pseudomonadota > Alphaproteobacteria > Sphingomonadales > Sphingomonadaceae > Sphingorhabdus_B. The sequence continues at coordinate 2,683 of NZ_JBIIBA010000012.1, read as the reverse complement.
CTGGGCGCTGCTTGCAATCCCGCATTATAGAGGTGTGAACTTGACCTTCAGGCCATCCTTGGGCTTGGGGATAGGCCAAGCCTGCCAATCGGGCGCATAGCCATCGGCAATCTCGACCTTAACCGACGTCAGCAAATGGTGCATGAACAGCTTGGTCTGCATATACGCAAAGTGCAGGCCAAGGCACATATGCGCGCCGCCGCCAAAGGGCACCCACGCATATTTATGCCGCGCCTTCACTTTGGCAGGCATGAAGCGCATGGGATCAAATTCACGCGGATTTGGCCAATATTCTTCCATCATATGGACGAAAGACGGGCTGATGCTGACCGACGTACCCTTGGGAATATGATAACCCATAAAGTCAAAATCACGCAGCGCACGCCGCGGGATCGACGGCACCGGCGAAATCATGCGCAGCGATTCTTTAAACGCATATTCGGTCAGTTCGAACTTATCGAGATCGGCAAAGGCGATGTCCGATCCGGCAGGCGCAATGCTAAGGCACTCATCGCGCAATTTCTGCTGCCATTCGGGATGCTTCGCAAGATACCAGATCATCGATGTCACTGACGAGGTAATCGTGTCATGCGCGGCCATCATCAGGAAGTTCATATGGTCGATCAACTCGCCATCGGACATATATTCGCCGTCTTCGCGCTTTGACCGGCAGAATTGGCTGAACATATCTTGGCGGTTTTCATTGCGGCGACGTTCGGCGATTTGCGGCCCGAAATAATCGATAAGATATTTGCGTCCCGCCACGCCTCTACCCATCGGCGTGAAGGGCAAGGGCGCGCGGATCGGCGCGACGGATGCCTGCACCATGTCGACAAAGGCCTTGTTAATCTTGTCCGCCTCCGGCCCCAGCGGGATGCCTAAGAAACTGCTCGCCGCGACATCAAGCGTCAGTTGTTTGATCGCCGGATAGAAGAGCATGTCGCCACGCCAATCTTTCAACTGCTCGGCAAAGATGCGGTTCATATCTTGCGTATAGGCGCGCATCGGCTCTGGCTTGAACGCGATGCCAAGTGCGCGGCGGTCCATGCGGTGGTGGTCGAAATCCATCAACATCAACCCGCGCGGGAACAATAGGTTTAGAACCGGCCCCCAGCCTTGCTCCGACGAAAACAGCTTTTCACGGTCAAACAGCAGCAGCTCATTGGCCTCCGCGCCGACCAGGGAGACCGTTGGGTTGCCAAAGGCGTTGGTACGGAACACCTTGCCATAAGTTCTGACCATATGTGCGCTATAAGCGGGCGGGTCGCGCAACACGCGAAAGGTCGTGCCAATGATCGGCGGCCCATTTTCGCCAGGGATGTGGGAAAGGTCACCAATTTTCGTGCGCGGCACCCAATGCGGGTTCGCAGCTTCGCTATGGGCAAGGGCCATGGGCTTATTTCCTCATTTAATTGCGCGGTTAAGACTTACTGCCATGGATGTTAATAGCGCGCAAGTGGAGACATTGGCTAGCGGTTCTCCCGCTGAGTGATGGCGCACTGAGGGCGTGTCCGGCGGTTGTGGGCCGCCGAAACCTAGCTGCTGGGTGCGCTAGGGCTCTCCACCCAAATTCCGCGATTATTTTTAATGAGGTGCACGCCGCAGTGCCGGCAGGGCGCGGCAAAGGTTTCGCCATTATGTCGCGCACGGCGCTTGTCACGCTCGTGACGGCCCTTCCGGCAACCAAAAAATCGTTTTACAAAAGAAAACATGACTTTTCATATTAAGAAATAGCTACAATTTCAATATTTGTTTAAAATGCTACTTTAAGTTGTTATAAAATTGCCGCTCCACCATCCACCATTATGCTTGCAAGGTGATGGCTAACCTAGGCTCAGGATTCATTAACTGATCCAGAATGCGCATATTGCGGCGATGGTGATGGCTGCCATGAAGCTATGGGCGCATCGGTCATAGCGTGTGTGGATGCGCCGCCAGTCTTTGAGGCGGGCGAACAGGTTTTCGATTTTATGCCTTTGGCGATAGAGATTTTTGTCGAAATCGGCGGGGACTAGTCGGCCCTTTCTCGGCGGGATGCAGGGCGTAATATTCTTGGCCAGCAACGCGGCCCGATACTCATCGCTGTCGTATCCCTTGTCGCCAATCATGATGCAATTATGGCTGGGAAGCGCGGGATAGAGCAGCTTTGCGCCGATATGGTCGCTCATCTGTCCTTCGGTCAAGCACAGCATCAGTGGCCTACCTTGGCCATCGCATACGACATGAAGTTTGGAGTTCAGCCCGCCTTTGGTGCGTCCGATACGCCTAGGAGCAGGCCCTTTTTTAAAAGGCTGGATGCCGTTCGGTGCGCCTTCAAATGGGTCGCGTCGATCATCAATATATCAGGCGCGCCTGCTTCTTTCACCAGCGCGGCGAATATCCGGTTGAATACACCCAGCTTGCTCCAGCGCACAAAACGGCTGTAAAGCGTCTTATGCGGACCATAGCCGGGCGGCGCATCACACCAGCGCAGACCGTTCTTCAAAACATAGACAATCCCGCTGAGCACCCGTCGATCATCAACCCGCGGCACACCGTGAGAAAGCGGAAAATACGGCTCTATCCGGCGCATCTGCGCCGCACTCAACATCGGTAGATCAATCATCAACTGCTCCTTTATCAGAAGTTCAGTTGAATCAAACTTCGCCCTTACATGCAACTAATTTAATGCATCCTGAGCCTA
>NZ_JBIIBA010000052.1:0-5217 GCF_044239665.1 Sphingorhabdus sp. | reverse complement strand
GATCCACGCCGCACCGATATTGTCCGTTCGCCGCATATTGAGGCGCAGCATCATTTGCCCTTACGCCCCGGCACCAATGTTGCCGTGCTGACCGCGATGGCGCATGTGATCGTGACCGAGGGGCTGGCCAATGAAGCCTTTGTCCGCGAACGATGCGATTGGGATGAATATAGCCATTGGGCCGAATTTGTTTCGCAAGCCCGCAACAGCCCCGAAAATCTGCAACCAGTCACTTTGGTCGATGCAGAAGAGCTGCGCGCAGCGGCGCGGCTATATGCCACAGGCGGCAATGGCGCGATCTATTATGGCTTGGGCGTTACAGAGCATTCGCAAGGCAGCTCAACCGTCATGGCAATCGCCAATTTGGCAATGGCAACGGGCAATATTGGTCGCAGGGGCGTTGGCGTAAACCCGCTTCGTGGCCAGAACAACGTCCAAGGCGCGTGCGACATGGGCAGTTTCCCGCATGAGCTTGCCGGCTATCGCCACATTAGCGACAGCAACGCGCGGTCCTTGTTCGAAAATGACTGGGGCGTGACGTTGGATCCGGAACCCGGCCTGCGCATTCCCAACATGCTCGACGCGGCGGTCGATGGCGTGTTCAAGGCGCTTTATTGCCAAGGTGAGGATATCCTCCAGTCCGACCCGAACACAGCCCATGTGTCCGCAGGGTTGGCGGCGATGGAATGTGTCATCGTCCATGATCTTTTCCTCAACGAAACCGCAAATTACGCGCATATCTTTCTGCCCGGATCGACCTTCTTGGAAAAGAACGGCACCTTCACCAATGCCGAACGCCGCATTCAACCCGTGCGCAAGGTGATGACCCCCATGAACGGCTTGGAGGATTGGGAAGTCACGCAAAAGCTGGCACAAGCGATGGGGCTGGATTGGAACTATAGCCACCCGTCGGAAATCATGGACGAAATCGCGCGACTGACGCCAACTTTTGCCGGCGTATCCTTCGCACGGTTGGATGACGTAGGATCGCTGCAATGGCCTGTGACCGCCGATGCGCCGGACGGATCACCCATCATGCACATTGATGGCTTTGTGCGCGGCAAGGGCAAATTTGTTGTGACCGATTATGTCCCAACAGATGAGAAAACCGGCCCGCGTTTCCCGTTATTACTGACCACGGGGCGGATATTATCGCAATATAATGTCGGTGCGCAAACGCGGCGGACCGAGAATGTCGCGTGGCATCCCGAGGATCTGCTCGAAATCCACCCTGTGGATGCCGAAGATCGCGGCGTCAAATCGGGCGATTGGGTGAAGCTGGCGAGCCGCGCGGGTGAAACCACGTTGCGCGCCAATGTGACCGACCGCGTGGCCCCGGGCGTTGTCTATACCACATTCCACCATGCGGTAACGCAGGCCAATGTTGTCACCACCGACTATAGCGACTGGGCAACCAATTGCCCCGAATATAAGGTCACAGCGGTGCAGATCAGCGCCTCCAACGGACCAACCGAGTGGCAGGAAGAATATGAGGCCTTGTCGGCCCGCTCCCGCCGCGTGGAAACGGGGATTGCCGCCGAATGAACAGTGTGGAGCGCCTCATCCACATGGCGAACCAGATTGCGACCAATCTGGCAACCGACGCTGCGCCCGCTGCGGCGGTCGCAGACCATATCCAGACATTCTGGGACCCGCGGATGAAAAAGATGATTTTTGCCCATGGGACCGATGGTCTGTCGCCAATTGCTGCGGCCGCCATAAGCTTGCTGGCCGACGCGCAAAATGGCGGTTGAACAAGGCGCAAAACCTATACGCTTTGCGGTGCTTAAACCCGATCATGGTTCGCCCGAAGCTATAGACCGAGCCGTCATCTCCGAAGCGCCCATCGCTATCGAATATAATGGCATCGGCTATGCCGTGATGATGGCAACGCCAATTGACCTTCAGGATTATGCCGTGGGTTTCAGCCTGTCGGAAGGGTTGATTGAGCGCCCAGACGATATTCTGGCCCTCGACGTCCATCAGTCGGAATTGGGCTGGATATTACGTATTCAGCTACCCCAGAAAAACGCCGAGAAAGTCGTTGCCCGCGCCCGTCAGCGTGTATCGGAAAGCAGCTGCGGCCTATGTGGCATGGACAATCTCGAAGAAGTCATGCGCCCTTTGCCGCCGGTAACGGCGCAGATTGCGGTCGCCGATGCGGCGATCTTTTCGGCGCTATCCGCATTGCGGTCGCACCAGAGGTTGAATGCCCATACCGGCGCGGCGCATGCGGCGGCATTTTGCACGCCCGACGGCGCTATACTGATAACGCGCGAGGATGTTGGTCGTCATAATGCGCTCGACAAGTTAATTGGGGCACTGGCCCGCACCGACATCGACATCTCGGCTGGCTTCATCATCCTGACCGCGCGGTGCAGCCTTGAACTGGTGCAAAAGACGATCCTTGCTAACTGTCCCATGCTCGTGACGATTTCAGCTGCAACCGACTTGGCGATCAACATCGCGCAAAAAGCTGGCCTGCGCTTGGTCAGTCTGGCGCGGGCGGACTCGGCGCTTGCCGCAATGCCCCAAAACGGCTGATTAACCAGCTTCGAAGCATCGAAATGACCGGATCAGCCAGATCATCGGCGTGCAGTTTCAAATAATAGCCATAGCCGTCTTCAATCACCGCGTCATAGGGCATTACGAGCCGTCCATCGGCGATTTCCTGCGCGAACATATCAATATCGCCCAAAAAGACGCCATTGGCTGCCATGGCATATTGCGCAGCCGCAATCGTAGTATCAAAGGCAAGACCACCGGGCGTCGCAACGGCCAACTGGCTTTGCCGGAGATAGGCCGTCCACAAAAGGTCGCGCGGCTCGCCATCCAGTTTGACGTGCAAAAGCTCCTCACTTTTCAAAAACGCCTCCAGTGATTTGCCCTGACCGCTGGCCGCTGTTGCCGGCGAACATAAAGGCGCGACGCGCACCATCCAGAGAAGGTCGGTAATCCGGTCATCGACATTGGGCCGGTCATACACAATCGCCATGTCGAAATCGGTTGCGGGCAAGCCCGTCACATGCGCACTCGAAACATCGAGGCGCAAATCGGGATGTTCAACGTGAAAATCACGCAGCATCGGCAGGAACAATTGCTGAAGCAGCGATGGCGGCACATGCAGCCGCAGCGAACGGCCCGTCACATCATCATCGCGAATGGAGTTCATGGTTTGCTCCAGTCGGTCGAGACATTTGCTCACCACCGGTAACAATTCTTCGCCTGCCGCCGTAAGCGAAAGCCGCGATGCGTCGCGCACAAACAATTGCTTGCCCAACAGTTCCTCAAGCCCGCCAACATGACGGCTCATCGCACTTTGCGACACCGAAAGCGCCGACGCACCACCGGTGAAGCTTAAATTCTGTCCTACCGCTTCAAACGCGCGCAGGGCATTCAACGGCAACCAGCGACGGTTAATGGTGCTACGATTGGATATGATATCGACCTTTCGACTGCGGGCATTTTTATGTCTGCAACATTGCCCGACATTTTGACATAGGGCTATGCGAAAATGCGATTTTATTCGTTTACATATCTGGCCCATTCGAAATGCTAAGGGAATTGCATAAAGGCCAAGTCATGGATTTGAAGCGGATCAGCACGCTTTTTGAACAGCGTCGCGAAGGGCATACGTTGCCGCAGGCTTTGTATATAGAAGCCGAGAGTTTTGATTTTGATATGGCCGCGATTTTTGGCCAAAGCTGGTTGATGGCTGGAATGGAATGCGAGCTGCCAAAAGCGGGCAGCTATGTCTCGATGATGGTCGGCAAATGGCCTGTGATTATCACGCGCGATAAAGAAGGCACGATCCGCGCTTTTCACAATAGCTGCCGCCACCGTGGCTCCATGATTTGCGCGCCGGGCACTGGCACAGCGCCCAAGCTGGTTTGCCCTTATCATCGTTGGACCTATGATCTCGACGGCTCCTTGTTTGCAGCAGGCCGGATGGATAGCGATTTTGACAAAAGTGCGCATGGCCTAAAGCCGATTGCCATTGAATGTATCGCAGGCACTATTTTCATCTGCTTATCGGACACGCCGCCGCCAATTGAAGACTTTCGGGAAAAGCTTGCCGAATATTCCGCGCCACATGACCTGAAAAACGCAAAACTAGCCTATGAAAGCGTTCTGGTCGAAAATGCCAATTGGAAACTGGTGATGGAAAATGGCCGGGAATGCTATCATTGCAGTACCGGTCATCCCGAATTGTCGAAGACATTCCCGGTAGGCATGTCGAAGCATTTTGACAGCGGCCATGATGCGCGCGTCATAGCTTTTGAAGAAAAAATGGACGCGCTCGGCCTGCCACAAACCCCTGTTGAAGGGCATTACTGGCAAATCGCCCGTTTTGCATTGAACGAAGGCTGTGTTTCGATATCGAGTGATGGCCAGCATTTGTCCAAAAAATTAATGTGTGACGCCAATGACGGCGATATCGGTTCGATGCGCTGGGCGGTTGATCCGCATTGCTTTGTCCATTGCACGGCGGACCATGTTTTCATGTTCAGCGCTATGCCTGTTGGCCCCAATGAAACCCATGTGACGGGCAAATGGTATGTGCATAAGGATGCCGTAGAAGGCGTCGATTATGATGTCGAAAAGCTGATTTCATTGTGGACCATGACCAATTTGGAAGACAAGGCGCTGGCCGAAAACAATCAAATTGGCGTCAACAGCCTTGGCTACACACCGGGCCCTTATTCGCAAGAAGCTGAAATGCTCGCGCTGCGTTTTACCGACTATTATTGCGACAAGGCCCGTGCGTATATTGCGACTCATGGCAAAGGATAACATCAAGGGGTTGCGTCCCGAAACGCTCGCGGTCGCTTATGGCTATGCCCCTGAAATGGGCATGGGATCGGTGAAGCCACCGATTTTCATGACATCCACCTTTGTCTATCCCACAGCGCAGCATGCCAAAAATGTGCATGAGGCGTATTTTGACGGCACGGGGCCATTGGTCGGCGAAACCAACCATATTTATTCCCGGCTTGGCCATCCCGGATTGGATTTTCTGGAAAAGCGTCTGGCCGCCATTGACGGTGCAGAAGAGGCGGTTGCTTATTCAAGCGGCATGGCCGCGCATTCCAGCATCGCGCTTGCGTATGTCCGCCCCGGCGACAGCATATTGCACGGCCGCCCTATCTATGGCGGGGTCGACATGCTTTACAATGGCATCATGCCGCAATTTGGGTCGCATGCCGCCGCATATCT
>NZ_JBIIBA010000035.1:0-19764 GCF_044239665.1 Sphingorhabdus sp. | reverse complement strand
CTGTAAATCCATTAACCGGAGAATCTGTCGTCGCAAAAAGCCTTCTGTCCGCAGACAATATCCGAAAACTGCTCACAGAAATGCCGGACACGATGGCACATTTCCCACCATTAGGCTTAATTCTGGTTGTGATGTTAGGCGCTGCGGTAGCCGAGCGGTCTGGTCTGTTCGCTGCGCTTATGTCGCGCGCCATGCGCAATATCCCGGTCGGATTTCTGAGCCCAGCCATCTTTTTGATTGGCCTGTTTTCACACCATGCAGCTGATGCAGCCTACGTCGTGCTTATTCCCTTATCAGCAATTATTTTTGCATCAGCAGGAAGGCACCCACTTGCCGGCATGGCAATTGCCTACGCCGGCATTTCGGGCGCCTTTGCGGCAAATCTCGTGCCGGGGCAGTTTGACGTTTTGATGCTGGGAATTACCAAATCAGCAACAACACTGCTAGTACCCGGCCACAGTTTGAATCCTCTTGGGAATTGGTGGTTTACCGCCGCGTTGGGAATAATCTTGGTGCCGATCGCATGGTTTGTAAACGACCGTATCGTTGAACCACGCCTTGGAACATGGACCGGTATTGCACCAGGCGAAGACAGCACACAGGTTGCTAATCCTGCCGCCGACCGCCGGGGCCTGATATATGCTGGGTTGTTTGCCTTATGCTTGGTCGTCCTGTTCACCCTTTTGGTAACAATACCCAATTACGCGCCACTTGTGGATGCAACAGCCCGAGGACCTGCCCGGATGCAGCCGTTTTATGCCGCCCTCGTCGCAGGGTTCATGCTGCTGTTCCTTGGCAGCGGCTGGATTTATGGCGCAACCGTAGGCACCGTGAAATCCCATCGCGACGTTGTGCGAATGATGAGTGAAGGATTAGCAACACTCTCCCCTTTTCTCGTGATCGCTTTTTTTGCAGCGCATTTTATTGCAATGTTCAGCTGGTCGAACCTCGGTCCCGTCATCGCAATCAATGGCGCTGACTGGCTACGCACTCTTGAGCTGTCGACACCAGCCTTACTTATCTTGCTGCTATTGATGTCGTCAGTTTTTGACCTTTTGATTGGTTCGGCATCAGCGAAATGGACGGCGATGGCACCAATTGTGGTGCCCATGCTAATGCTGCTCGGTATATCGCCGGAAATGACAACGGCTGCGTATCGAATGGGTGACTCGATCTTCAACATCGTTACGCCGGTAGCCTCGAACTTCGTCCTTGTGATGGTCTTGGCGCAAAGGTGGAACAAAGATTTTGGTGTTGGGTCGCTGATAGCTTTGATGCTGCCATTTTCGGTGGCGATTGGGCTAGTTGGCCTGTGCCTTGTTGGCATTTGGACGGGCTTGGAATTGCCTGTAGGCCCAAGCGCGCCCTCAACCTTCCAGCTGGCACCGCGGTGAGCGATACTGTGAGCGTCACTATTTTATCCAATATCATGGTTAAAATGCGCGATGGGACGCATCTTGCGACGGATGTGTATCTTCCTGACGCTGATAAAACGAAGCCGGCCTCTGTTCTGTTAGAACGAACGCCATATGACAAGCTTGGTACCAATCATTCCGACTTTAGCAGTCGCGACCACCAACCCCTGTCAAAGCCGGAGATTGCAAAAAAGTTTGCAGAGCGGGGATATGTATTCATTCTTCAGGATTGTCGTGGCCGGTATCGGTCCGAAGGCGTTTTCCAGAAATATTTGTGCGAGGCCCAAGACGGAGCAGACACCATAGACTGGATCATCCAGCAGCCTTGGTGCAACGGTAAGGTTGGCACTTTGGGCTTATCATATGGCGCACATGTGCAGGCTGCGTTAGCAAGTTTAAATCCCCATGGCCTTCGCGCAATGTTCTTGGACTCAGGCGGCTTCTCAAGTGCATATCATAGCGGGATCCGACAAGGTGGTGCGTACGAACTAAAACAACTGACCTGGGCAATGAAGCACGCACTGCTCTCACCCGAATCTGATGCAGATCCTGCACGACGTAGTGCGCTGGAGAAGGCGGACATCCGAGATTGGCTTAGCGTGGAACGATGGCGCAAGGGGCATTCACCGATCAGTGCAGCGCCTGAATATGAAGATTTCATTTTGGAGCAGTGGAAAAACGAGACCTTTACGGACTTCTGGAAACAGAGCGGTATTTACGCGCGCGGGGCATATGACACATTCGCCGATGTACCCATGGTGCATATGTCGAGTTGGTATGACCCATATGCTTTGACAGCCATCGAGAACTTTACGGAATTATCCGCACGCAAAGTGGGACCAATCAAACTTATCATGGGCCCGTGGACACACGGCAAAAGATCGGTGACTTTTGCAGGCGACGTCGATTTCGGAGAAGCCTCGACGTTTGATGCGCAATTTGGTGATTATGTCGCGCTGCGGGCAAAATGGTTTGATTATCACCTTGATGCTTTGGGTAGCGAGCCACTTCCGCATTCTGTATATTTTTTCCAAATGGGTGGCGGATCAGGCTGTCGTTTACCCAGTGGGCGGCTCGACCATGGTGGCCGATGGCAGATCGCCGAAAGCTGGCCTTTGGCTGAAACGACCATACACTCCTTTTATATACAGCCAGATACATCTTTGGCTGAAGCCTCGCCACTCCAGTCACATCAGTTCACTTATATCAGCGACCCCTATGATCCGGTGCCGACCATCGGCGGGCCTATTGCTTCGGGTGCACCGGTTATGGAGGCAGGAGGCTTTGACCAGCGCGAAAGGCCTGATGTCTTCAAATCCAGCCCACCTTTTCGCGCGCTGTCCGAGCGGCCGGACATCTTGATATTTGAAACCGATGCCCTGACGGGAGACCTGAATGTCACAGGTCAGGTTGTTGCAGATTTGTTTGTCAGTTCGAACGCAGTCGATACTGATTTCACGATCAAAGTCGTTGATGTGTATCCACCGAGCGACAGCTATCCCGAAGGCTATGCGCTCAACATTGCGCATGGCATTCTAAGAATGCGGTTTCGGGACTCTTTTGAACAGCCGGAACCGATGGAAAGGGGCACGGTTTATCAAATCAGCATTCCTTCTTTCCCAATGAGCAATGTGTTTTGTGCCGGCCATCGCCTTCGGATCGAGGTTGCGAGCAGTAATTTCCCGCATTTTGATGTTAACCCTAACACCGACTGGCGTGTGGAGGGCTTAACGCCATGCGTAGCGCATAACAGCGTGCATGTAGGCAAACGGCATCCATCCACTATCTACATTCCTGTAATCCCTGCTAATAGGTAGCAATGCGTAAACCCGTTAGATCTGAAGTTGGCCAAGCTGACAAAGAAGTAAGTTTTCGTTCGCTTCGTGTTTTTGCGGAAATCATGCGCACCGGGTCGGCAACTGCAGCCGCCAAGCAGTTGTCTCTCTCACAGCCTGCGGTCAGTAAGCTGATTTCACAGTTAGAGACCAAGGTTGGATTTGACCTTTTCTATCGAGACCGCGGCAAACTCGTTCCAACAGCGGATGGAACAAAGTTAATGCAAGAAGTCGACCTGACGCTGGCCAGCCTTGATCGCTTTAACAGTCTGGTGCGTGACATTGCGGGTTATTCAGCGGGAACGATACGCGTCGTTGCACCTCCCAGCTTTGCCGAAGGCGTGTTGCCCGATATTGTTTCACGTTTTCGTGATCGTTTCCCCGGGGTAGAATTCAGCATCGATTCGCGAAGCGTCGGTACCGCAAGATCCATGATCGCTATGCGCTATGTAGATTGCGGGTTCGTCAAATTGCCAACGGACGAGACCGATCTTGAGTTAGATGAAATTGTAACCAGCGGGTCACTTTGCGTCATGCGGGAGGATCATCCACTCGCTAATTATGATAGCATATCGCCCACTGACATAGGTCTTCACCCATTAATTCTTCTAGGGGCGGGTGGATATTGGCGCGCACAAGTTGATGCAGCCTTTGCTTCATGCGGTTTAAAGCCCGTTGTCGCCATAGAGACCCACACTCATGGATCAGCATGCGCGCTTGCTGGACGCGGAAACGGATTGGCCATTCTCAACGACCTGCTTGTTAGGCCCTACATTCAAGCTCCGTTAGTTACCCGGCCCTTCACCCCTCCTATCACCCACACATATGCGTTTGCCGTGTCCAACGTGGCAAGGCCATCACGATTAACCGAAGAGTTTAAAAAAGAAGCTCTGTCCTTTTTTCTAGAACGACCGCAAAACTCTTTGAGCGCGGAGGGTAAATAAGTTCCTTTTAGTAGACTGAATGCATTTGCTTTCGGCGTCTTTACAATTTGGGTTGGGTGTAAGGCGGCCATTAAAGCTCCGGCTCAACGAACGGTCGAAAAATGTGGTAACGGTTTTGAATGCGGCTGGTAAAGATTTTTGATATTCCTATTTGCAGGTACAGTTTATTCAATGTCCGCTTTCAGCGGCATCTGGCGGGAGCTGGAATGACTTACATTGGGCGCAAAGCCGTTAGACCGCTCGCGGCACACTTCCAGCCATTTGCGATGACCTTTAAAGATCACGGCTTTCGAGATTTTCTTGGTGCGCTTTGAACGTCGTCAATTGGGCCGCGAGCGGTCCGACCGCTTTGCGCCCAATACACGCCATGCAGCTTAGCATGTGGTGAAACCAAAAGGGGACATATATTTTTGACCTGGGGGCAGATCTCGAAATCCGCTGAATGGTTAAGGCAGGCATTCGAAGGCCTATCATTTGCATCTTTGGTCGAGTCAGGATGAGTTGGGCGCAGACAACTGACGGCCAGAATTGTACAACCGACTGTACCCGGGACCGATCTGAAGGCAGAAGTGATCCCGGAAAGGGCCAGGCGCTTCAGCGTGCGCGGAAGGCGGCCGATTACTTCTAAATTTGAACCTGCCTGATTACTTTTCTGCCCAAATAGCAAAATTATGCTCTATGCGCTGCTACCGCAATCGTGTCATGGGTTGCTCTACGGCAACGTTTCCGGTCCACTAATGGTCAATATAATTGCAGCCACCGATAAGCGCTTCATATCCATGGAAAGGGCAGGGTATGTTTTCTGAAATGCTCGCAAGCGCAATAGATACGCTTTCCAAAGTGCTGGATCCCAACGGTCCTGCCCAGGCCGCGACTGCGAATAGCTTCACGCCGACGGATTTTAGCGTCCACTTCTTTTTGCAGTTAGCTATCATCATATTAACCTGCCGGATGGTCGGCAAACTGGGCCAAAAATATCTTGGTCAACCCCAGGTTGTTGGCGAAATGATCGCGGGCGTGATCCTCGGTCCATCATTATTTGGCTATTTTTTCGCGGATGCACAGGCCGCAGTTTTCCCCGGACCGACTAAAAACGTGCTATATTCGGGCGCACAACTGGGTGTCGGTTTGTACATGTTCTTGGTCGGCACAACGTTGCAACTGGACCATTTCAAATCCAAAGCAAAAAGCGCGATAAGCGTATCGTTAGCTGGCATCGTGGTGCCGTTTTTGATTGCAATATGGCTAACCCCATGGCTGCTGACTGTTCCGGGTCTATTTACACCCGGAATTTCGCAATCAAGCGCGACTTTGTTCATGGGCGCCTGCATCGCGCTGACCGCGTTTCCGATGTTAGCGCGCATTATTAACGAACGAGGGCTAGCGAAAACGTCGCTCGGCACATTGTCACTTGCCGCCGGCGCCTTTGACGACGCTGTATCTTGGTGTGTGCTGGCAGTGGTTCTGGCAACCTTTGGCGCGGGCCCCGGAGTTGCCGTTCTCGCAATAGGTGGCGGGCTGCTTTACGCCACGTTCATCATCCTGTTTGGTCGCAAAATTTTCGCGCCGCTGGGCCGGATGGTCGAGCGCGAGGGCGAAATGAGCATGACTGTGCTTGGCATAACCATCGCTGCATTCTGTCTGTCCGCGTTCATCATGGACGCAGTTGGCATCCATGCAATTTTCGGCGGCTTCATTTTGGGGGTTGTTATGCCCCGCGGACTATTTGTTGAAGAGCTAAAAAAGAAGGTTGAGCCGCTTGCCGTCGTTCTGTTGCTGCCGATGTTCTTTACCTATTCAGGGCTCAACACGCGCATGGATATGGTCAATACGATTCCGTTACTGCTGATCGCACTGGTCATTCTGGCGGGATCAATCGTCGCCAAATTTGGTGCGTGCTATGTCGCCGCGCGGGTTGCTGGCGAAGACAATCGCACCGCATTGGGTATCGGCGCGTTGATGAACTCACGTGGTTTAATGGAACTCATCATCATCAACATCGGTCTGCAAAAAGGCATCATCGGACCGACATTATTCTCAATGCTGGTGCTAATGGCGATTGTCACCACGATGATGGCAAGCCCATTGTTTGAATTGGTGTACGGCCGAAAAGCGCGCGAATTAGGCGAGCTAGGGGCACTGGGAAAAAAGGATGTGGCTCTGGCCGATTGAACCCCAGTTTGATTAGGAAAATTGCCTTTTTCAAGCAGGGGCGGGGCAATATCGGTTCAGATATTCGCCATGTGACGGCATGTGCTGGACCACAAACTGGATCGATTTTTCCATTTCGTCAATTTCGCGCCGCGTATTTGGTTCTCTCACCGCGTCTGCCATGGCGTTGTGCCCGCCCATCTTGATGCCCTGCCCCATCATGACAGCGGCCCAGCTGGTTTCGGTAAATAGCTCGTCATCTTCGCGGAATATTTGGCCGTTTTGGCGGAAAAGCTCGACCTTCTCGGTGAGGCTGTCGGGCACGGGCATGTTGCGGCAATAGTTCCAGAACGGACTGTCGTCACGCGTTGTGCTGTTATAATGAAGGATAAGGAAATCGCGAATGCGCGCATATTCCTTGCCGGTCAGGCGATTGAACGCGTCTTCTTGCGCTTGCGTCACCCCATCGAGAGATAGCAACGCAATCAGCTTATTAATCCCTGTATTCACAAGGTGCAGCGAGGTGGACTCTAGAGGCTCCATAAAGCCCGATGCCAGGCCAAGCGCGACAACATTCTTGTTCCAAAACTTTTTACGTCGACCGGTTACAAAGCGCAGGAAATTTGGTTCAGCGCCGGGTTTTCCAGCGATGTTGTTGACCAGAATGCTATGTGCCTCATCATCAGACATATATTCATTGCAATAGACATGGCCGTTGCCGTTGCGGTGCTGCAAGGGAACCTGCCATTGCCATCCCGCCGAATGGGCAGTTGCGCGGGTGTAAGGCAATGGTCCACTGCCATCTTCACGCAAGCATGGCAGTGCTACCGCACGGTTGCAGGGCAGATAATTGGACCAATCGTCATAACCCGTTTTCAGCGCCTGTTCGATCAACAGGCCGCGAAAGCCGGAGCAATCAATAAACAGATCGCCGTTCAACACGTCGCCATTTTCCATGGTCACCGACGATACAAAACCGCTTTCATTGTCTAATGTGACATCAGAAATCTTACCTTCACGGCGGACAACGCCGCGGGTTTCTGCATAATTGCGCAAATATCGGGCATAGCGTCCAGCGTCGATATGATAGGCGTAGTTGACGGGCGGCAAATCGTCGCGTTGATAATCTTCCGTTCGCGCAAAGCGCCCGAAATGCGCGGCCATCGTTTCGACGTTGAAAACCTGAATGGGGCGCTTGTCGCCCGCTTGCTGATATTTGTGCCACACATGGTGAAATGAAATGCCATCAACCTGATAGCCATAATTGCCAAAGGGGTGGATATAGCTGTCGCCAATCTTGCCCCAGTTGACGAACTGAATGCCCAGCTTGAAACTGCCTTGGACCATGGAGAGCATGTCGCGCTCGTCGATTTCGAGCAAACGGTTAAAGTCCAGAAACGGAGGTATCGTCGCCTCGCCCACACCGACGGTTCCGATCTCTTCCGATTCGATCAGCGTAATCGCCACGGGACGACCCGCGCGAATACGGGACAGCGCAGCAGCGGCCATCCAGCCCGCGGTTCCGCCACCTACGATGATAATGTGATCGATTGCCATCCGACTTCTCCCTTAAACATCCTGCGTAGTGATATAGTCCAGAACTGCAAATTGTGAACGTTCATTTTATCTATTGTGAACGCTCTCAATTGTGGATATGTATTTCGATAAAGGGGGAATTCATACCCTCCGAATCGACATCAGGGAGGATCATTTGGCACGCAAATCTTTATTCGGAGCATCGCGATCGCAGCGCCTTGCTGTCTTGACGACGGCATCCAGTATTGCACTATGCGCAGCGCAGCCGGTTTTCGGACAAACGGCTGACCAGCCCGCTGAAGCTGCGGAAAGCGCTGAGGCTGAAGATGCGATCATCGTGAGCGGCTATAAAAAATCTCTCGCAGATTCGCAGAGCATAAAGCGTGAAGCCGACACATTTGTTGATGTAATCACCTCCGAAGATATTGGCGCGCTGCCCGATCGTTCTGTTGCAGAAGCATTGCAACGCGTCCCTGGTGTCAACATCTCGCGTTTTGAACAGCGCAATGACCCCGACCGCTTTTCGGTTGAAGGTTCAGGCGTCGTTATTCGCGGATTGCCATATGTTCTGTCTAACCTGAACGGCCGCGAAATCTTTTCGGCCAATGGTGGCCGGGAATTGTCGTTCAATGACGTTTCGCCTGAGTTATTGGGCCGTGTCGAAGTTTTCAAAAACTCGACCTCGGACATGTTGGAAGGCAATATCTCTGGCTCCGTCAACCTTGTGACGCGCAAGCCGCTCGACAAACCGGGCTTTCATGTCGCTGGCGCGATTGAAGGCAATTATGGAGACATGGCAAAAAAATGGTCGCCGGGCTTTTCCATTCTGGGTTCAAATACGTTTGAGACAGGCATCGGTACCTTTGGCCTACAACTCGCGTACAGCCAATCTGAGCTGGCAACCCGCACCGACGCATCGCAAATTACCGATCCTTGCTATCGCGACCGTTCGCTGACTGGCCCATGTATCCGTGTACGTCCCGTCGGATCTGGCGGTTTCGGCAGCGGCACGCCTTTGAACGCGTCCAACTTTCCGCCTGCAAATTCCGTTTTTGTCCCGAAAGGTGCCGGCGTTCGCACAACCGACCTGAACCGTGACCGCAATTCATTTTCGGCGGTTGGTCAGTGGGAAAGCAATGACGGCCGTGCTGAGGTCACAGTTGAATATCTGCGCGCAGAAACCGAAGCGACTTTGAATGAATTTGCAGTGCTCGCGTTGGTCAATGATGATGGACTTTTCCCTGTACTCGCGCCGGGCACAACCGCGATCTATGACGATAATCAATTCGTCGCAGGCACATTAACCCAGCTCCAGCCATTTACCGGTGGCCGTGGTATTCCAACTGAATTGCTGCGCTTCCAACGCGAAGACACAGCAAAGACAGAGGATTTTTCAGCGCACATTAAGTTAAGCCCGACTGATCGACTTCGCTTCAACTTTGAAGTACAGCACATTAAATCGGACCGTACTGAAGACGGCTTCATCTCTGCAATGCAGACCTATTCCGATGTGCGTATCGACAACCGTGGCAGCACGCCGCTCGTCGAGTTTCTGCAGCCAGGACTCGCCACATCGCCGTCGAGCTATTTCAACGATCCGAGCAAAACATTTTACTGGTTCCTCCTCGACAATCAGGTGAAGAACGACGGCGAATTGACCAGCATGCGCGCTGACGCCGAATATGACGTTAGCGATGACGGCTTTTTCAAAAAAGCGCGTTTCGGCGCACGTTGGGGTGACCGTAACCGCGTAACCCGCAGCGCGAATTTCTCCAACTGGGGCAATTTGGGCGCGCCGTGGACAGGACGTGGCGGTAACTGGAACTGCGGCGACTTCCAGGCATTCGGCTGTGGCGGCGCTTATGTTCGCGACTTCCCGAACTCGGCCAATCTGCGTAACCCATTTGGTGACAGCTTCCAGCGCGGTAATGCGCCGGTTCCGCTTGGGGAGGGCTCTGCCTTCTTCTTCGGCGGCGACAATATGGTCGCTGATTATCTGAGCGGCGCCATCCGGACGCAGGCAAATGCGATTACCGCTTACACCCTGACACCGAACGCATGGTTCCCGATTTCAGCACGATCAGGCAATCTTCCCGGTGGTCCATGGACAGCTGGTGAAATTTCGGACGTCGAAGAAAGCACGTCCGCTGCCTATGCGCGCGTTGATTTTGGTGCCGACTTTGGTGGCACAACACTCAGCGGCAATATCGGCTTGCGTTATGTCAGCACCAAGGTGAGAAGTGGTGGTTCGTTCAGCCTGCCGACGCCTGAGTTCTTCGACAATAACGGCAACCGTGATGGCATAGTCCAACTGGCGGAAGTGCAGGGCTCATGTGCCTTTATTCTCGCCAATAATATCACACCGGTGCCGGGCTATTGCGGCTTGTCGGCCGCTCGCCAAGCGACATATGCGTCGTTGTTTACAGGTGAGGTCATTTCCGACCCGCTCAACATCCGCTACACAAACTGGCTCCCCAACTTCAACGCGAAACTTGATTTCGGCAATGGTGTCTTGGTGCGTGGTGCAATCTCCAAGGGTATTTCCCGGCCAGATCTGTCGGCGTTCACATCGGGTGGTGGCGCATATGACAACACCAACAATCTGCGCGCCGGTGGGCTTTTGGCCACGGGTCCGTTGCTTGCCATTAACACGGGTAACCGCTTCCTGCGCCCTGTTGAATCGGTGAACTATGACCTCTCTCTCGAGTGGTATTGGGCAGACATCGGCTCGTTGACGGTATCCGGCTTTGTAAAGGATATCAGCAATATCGTGAATAGCGGCGCCATAGTGCGTCCCTTTGTCACGCCGAAGGGCGTCAACACCGATATTCTGTTCAACACACCGGTGAATAGCGATGGTGGAACATTGAAGGGTGTTGAAGTTGCGTATCAGCAAACTTACGATTTCCTGCCTGGCCTCTTAAGCGGCTTGGGCGCCGGTCTGACATATACCTATGTTGATGCGGGCGATTTCAACAACGCTTCGCTCGGTTCTGAACAGAGCCCGCTTTCGGGCGGTCTGCCGTTGGCTGGCGTCTCGAAACATACGATCAATGCCGTTGGATTTTACGAAAAAGGTCCGTTGTCATTCCGCTTGGCGTATAACTGGCGGTCTGAATTTGTGCAGACACCGCGCGACGTTATCTTCCCGTTCTCGCCCATTTACGGCGAAGCAACAGGCCAGCTTGACGGATCAATCTTTGTTTCTGTGACGAAGCAATTGAAACTCGGTATTCAGGCCGTGAACTTGCTTGATGAAGTCACACAGACATCACAAGTTATCGATTTTGACGGCACCCGCGCAACGCGCTCTGCGTTCCGGAACGATCGGCGCTTCACTTTCCTTGCTCGATTTGAATTCTAACACTTCGCATCAGTGTTGCGGAAAAGCGGGCCCTGGTCATATGACTTGGGTCCGTTTTTCTTCCAGCCCGCGTTTCAGGAGAAAGCCATGCCGCCCAAAATTACCTTGCTCGGTGCTATGATCGGTTTGACGGCGTGCTGGACAACGGCAGCCAAAGCACAAGCTTCAGAAAATAACTGGACACTTGTGTGGGCCGATGAGTTTGATGGCAGCAAATTGGACCGCAAAAAATGGAAGCCTGAAAAATCATGCTGGGGCGGGGGCAATCAGGAACGGCAATGCTACACGGATAGGCCCAAAAACATTAAGGTAGCCGAAGGAAATCTGCATTTAATCGCGCATAAAGAGACGTTTACCGGTCCAGATCTGCCCCCTGAATTTTCAAACAAGCCTTATCCTAAAAAGACGCAGGAATATACCTCCGGCAAAATCCGAACGCTTGGCATTTCCAGCTGGAAATACGGCAAAGTCGAATTTCGCGCGAAGCCACCAAAGGGACAAGGAACCTGGCCTGCCGTCTGGATGATGCCGGCCAACAGCGTCTACGGGGGCTGGCCACTATCGGGCGAGATCGATATCTTGGAAGGCGTTAATCTTGGCGCGACATGCAACCCATGCACGGGCGGTGTTGGCGAGAACCGAATGATTAGTGCGATCCATTTTGGCGATTATGCACCAAAAAATAAATTTCATGATACGCGTGTGGCGCTGCCGTCAAACGCTTTGCCTTCCGATGACTTTCACATCTGGACGCTCGAATGGGGCGAGGGCGTGATGCGTTTCTATCTCGATGGGCAGAAATATTGGGAACGGACAAGTGCTGATTGGGAAACAGCTTCTCCATTGGCGAAATCAAACCCTGTTGCGCCTTTTGACCAGCCCTTCTACATAATGGCTAACCTCGCTATTGGTGGCGGCCTGTCAGAGAAGAATAACGATAAAGGCGTTGCATCGAATGTAACACCAGCTGCGTTTTTGATCGACTGGATCCGCATCTATCAATGCAGCAGCGATAAGGAAAAAGGTCTGGCCTGCATGCAGGGCGACAAAGAAAGTAAGTAAGTTATGGCGAGACGCCGCCAGGCCGTCACAATTAAACATGTAGCAGCCGATGCAGGGGTTTCCCTGCAAACGGTAAGCCGCGTCATCAATAATGAGCCTAACGTCCGGCCTGCCATGCAGGAACGTGTGCAGGGGTCCATTGATAAGCTTGGTTATGTCCCTTCCATCGCCGCGCAACGGATGAGCGGATCACGTTCGTACCTGATCCTTGCCATCAACGACCGGGAACGCACAATTGCCGATTGGCGGAACCGCCAAGGGTCGGACTGGGTAGACCAAATGCTTTTGGGCGGCATGCTAAAATGTGCCGAACATGGATACCGGATGATCTTTGAACTGGTCGATACCCACAATGATCATGTCGAGCGCGAATTGGGTGCAGCCATTGCGGCGCTGCAGCCAGACGGCGTCATCTTGACACCACCGCACTCTGAAAACCCGCTCATCACCGGATTTCTTGCCAAACGCAAAATCCCCTTCGCTCGGATCGGATCGATCATATCAGGGCCGGGAATAGCGATGACGATGGATGACGAGGGCTCGGCCCGACGTGCAACCGAACATCTCATCGCGCTTGGCCATAGCAGGATTGGTTTCATTGCTGGCCCTAAAGAATATGACCTGTCCAACTGGCGTATCGACGGGTGGCGCGAGGCGATGACCACCGCCGGCTTTTCCTGCGATGCGTTATGCGTCAGAGGCGATTTTGGATATGATAGCGGTGTGCTGGCCGCAAACGCGCTACTCGATTTGGAAAACCCGCCCACGGCGATCATCGGCAGCAATGATCAAATGACGCTTGCCGCTTTGGACGCGGCCAAGAAGCGTGGTTTAAACATTCCCGGCGATTTATCCCTTATCAGTTTCGACAATACGCCCGTTGTGCGTTTTACCATGCCCGAACTCACTGCTGTTGATCAGCCGATTGCCGCAACCTTTTCCAAGGCGGTTGAACTTTTGATTACAAATGGTGACGCGCTCGTGCCGCATCAACCTATTGTCATTGAAGGCAGCCTCATAGAGCGAAGCAGCACCGCATCGCCGCCTACACATGGTCGCGCCTAAATCTGGGAACAGCTGCCGGCAGTCGGCAACTTTCATGTATTTGTACGCGCTCGCCGTATCCGGGGGCGCCGTCGCCTATATGCCGTTTCTGACGATATTGCTGCCGCTGCGCGCGACAGACATCTCCGGTACGGACGCCCTTGGCATGTTGGCGATAGCGGCCTTTCTGGGCGCTATCGCCGCAAGCGTGGCCAATATCGGCTTTGGATGGGCCAGTGATAAAACTGGCGCCCGAAGCCCGTGGATATGGTCTGGATTAGCCTTATCAACGGCTTTGCTCCTCGCCACAGCTTACGCCAAGAACCCAGCAGTGTTGATAGCCATGATCATCCTCTGGCAAATTGGCCTGAATATGATGCTCGCGCCTTTAAGCGCGTGGGCCGGTGACACCATTCCCGATTCCCAAAAGGGTTTTCTTGGTGGTCTATTGGCGTTAGCGCCCGCAATGGGCGCGCTTTCCGGCGCATTTGTAACAATGAACAATGCTTTCCCATCTGAGCACCGTGAAATCATTATCGCGATGTTGGTGATAGCCATGGTCAGTCCGGTGCTGATTTTTGGCAGACCGATATCGATATCGGGGTTGAACACCGCGCCGACGGATCAAACAATTGACGGGGAACAGAGCGCCGTAACACGGCACGCCGCCGTTAAAATGTGGATTGCGCGCTTATTGATACAAATTGCAGAAGCGTCATTATTTGCGTTTCTCCTTTTATGGTTCCGCAGCGTCGATCCTGATTTCGGCGAAAATAATGCCGCGAGTATCTTAGCGCTTGTTCTGGGTGCGGCTGTGTTTTTAGCGTTAGCTGTTGGCCGCTGGTCCGACCGTACAAACCGGCCCATTCTGCCGCTCATGTGTGGAGCAGCGGCAGCATCGGCCGGACTGATCATCATGTCGGTTTCGTCATCTTTACCAGTCGCCATCACCGGCTATGTGGTCTTTGGCTTGGCGAGCAGCCTTTTTCTGGCGCTACACTCAAGCCAGTCGTTGAGGGTGCTCCCGCGTCCACAGACGCGCGGACGGGATTTGGGCATTTTCAACCTGACGAACACCGTGCCATCGCTCATAATGCCATGGCTGATACTGGCTTTGGTACCCAGTTATGGCTTTGGCAGCCTATTTCTGCTGCTAGCGGGGCTGGCGGTCATTGCGTGCCTGTTATTGGCAACAATGCCGCGCCAGCATGCGAGCGGCTAGGCAGGCTTACGCGCGTAGATTCCGAATGCCGCGATTATCGCATAGCAAAGCATGGGTAAGGTGAACGCTATGGCGAGACTTCCGGTTAAGTCAGCGATGATTCCCGTGAACAGCGGAACAATAGCGCCGCCGACGATGGCGACGTTGATGATGCCAGAACCATCGGCAGCTCGTGACCCCAGCTTTTCACAGGCCAGCGTGAATATCGTCGGGAACATGATCGCATTGGTCAGGCCCACGGCCAACAAGGAATAACCCGCAACTTCGCCCGTGGTTTGTGTGGAAAAGATCAGCAGTGCAATTGCAGCAACCGATACAGACGCCAACACCTTCCCCGGGCTAAGCACACGCAACACCGCAGACCCGATGAACCGGCCCACCATTGCGCCGCCCCAATATAGGCCAATAAGCTTTCCAGCGTCCTGTTCGGGTAGCGCCATGACATGATCTTGCATCAAATAATTGACGATGAGCGAACCAATCGCAACTTCGGCGCCGACATATAGGAAAATGCACAAAGCACCGAAACCGAAACGAGGCCGCGTCAACAAGTCGAGGCCAGCCAAGCCCTCGCTCGCTTCATGCTTTTCGCCCTTCAGCGCATCGCGAAACAGCCATACCACTGCGGCAACAATCGCGAGTGCCACGGCAATACCCAAATAGCCGTTCACAATGGCTTGGCTCTCGGCAGTGCGATAGGCGTCAAGCTCCACACCGGATAGTTGGTCAGCGGTTACCGTCGCGAGGCTGCCGAGGATAAGGATCGAACCAACGATCGGGAAAACAGTGGTGCCAAGCGAATTGAACGCCTGTGCAAAGGTCAGGCGGCTGTGCGCTGTTGCAGGCTTACCAAGCATGGAGATCAATGGGTTTGAAACCACTTGGACAATGACCACACCGCTTGCCAACACAAATAATGCCAACAGGAATACGCCATACGTTGCGGTCTGGCTCGCTGGAATGAACAACAGGCAGCCTGCCATCATCGTCAAAAGGCCGGCAACCGCGCCGCGCATATACCCGATTTTCTTAACCAGGCGTGCGCCGGGAATGCCGATAACGGCATAAGCGGCAAAGAAACAGAACTGCACAAGCATCGCCTGCGTATAATTGAGCGTAAACAGCTCTTTTAACTTCGGGATGATAACATCGTTGAGGCTTGTGATGCCGCCGAAGATGAAGAACAGCCCCATCACGAACAATTGCAATTGCGGTGCGTCGATGTGGGTATCGCCATTATCTGCTGACGCAGATGCGCCGGGTGCCAATGCCATCTTCTCTCTCCCTTGGTTTTAGCGCATTTTGCCGGGGCAGGACGCGCCTTTCTTAGTCGTTTCGATATGAACGTTGCGAATTGTCGCAACAAGGCCTTTCGCCGCCTGCATACGTATAGGGGAACCGACCGCCTCCAACTTCGCGCCAGCCGCGGCAAAGCAACGCAGCGGAATGCGGGTTTGTGTGGGTACCCCTGTGGGCAATGCGCGCATCGTGGTTTTTATATCAATCGCAGCGCCACCAAAGGACAGCATGACTGGCCCGGTCGCGGGCTGATCTATTCGCCAGTCGATGAGCAGAAACCAGTCTTCCTTCAACGGCTTGCTCAAATCGACAGCAGGCCCGTTGACAACAAAGGCACCATCGGCGTTCCAAGTGAATTGGCGTGCATCTTCCTGCGCGGACATATCAACAGCACGCGCGCTAATCGAACCGTCCATCTGCAAATTCCAAGGAGCGGGCACCTTGCCCCGGACGAAATATTGCGTAGCGATGGTCAGCGATGACAAATCAACGCGTGGGTCTTCGTTAACCGGAGGAAGCTTTTTCGATTGCGTGTAATTGAGGCCATAACCCAGCGGGAAAAGCGGCGCATCGATCGGTGACCGGGCGTCCGCTGGCCAACTGAAAGGCAGGCGTCCAGTGAAGTCGCGCATCGGCTTTCCGTTTGCGCCAGCGACCAACACATCCGCGACACCCCGGCCTTGCGTGCCCGGCAACCATGCAGCCACAAAAGCGTCGGCTTGGTTGATAAGCTTGCCCGTAAACATGGGCCGTCCAGATAGGAACAGGACCACAACAGGAATATTCTGCGCCTTCAATCGCGCGATCATTTCCTCTTCGGCAGGCTGGGGCCGGAATGCGAGGTTTGGCACATCGCCTTCAAATTCAGCATAAGGTTTTTCGCCCAGGACAATGATCGCCACATCGGGCTTCTTTTCAAACATGCCCGATGCCGAAATATTGGCCGTACCGCCGCCTGTTTTAACCGCTTCCGAAATCGCACGACCAATCGTCTGGCCATTGGTGAAATCGGCGGCAGTGGTGTCCGTGCCTTGCCAGCTAATCGTCCAGCCGCCGGCCTGCATCGCCATATTGTCAGCGCCGGAACCGGCGATCAGGACATTGCTGCCATTGCGAATAGGCAGAACGCCGTCATCATTCTTGAGCAGCACCAGTGATTTTGACACCGCCTCACGCGCAAGATCGAGATGCTCTTGCTTGCCAACTAAAGATGTTTGCCCCCGCACAGTCGGCGCATCGCCCATGAGGCCAAGTTTGTATTTCACGCGCACGATTCGCCGCACCGCATCGTCCAACCGTGCGGCGGTGATCCGGCCATCCCGCGCCGCTGCCAGCGTTGATGCGAACAAACCCTTCCAGCTGTCAGGCGCCATGAACAGGTCAAGCCCGGCATTAATGGCCGCAGCGCAATCGGTCGCAGAACAGCCCGCGACTTGGCCATGACCATTCCAATCGCCAACAGCCAGCCCGGCAAAGCCCATCCGGTTCTTCAAGACATCGGTCAGAAGAGAGGTATTGCCATGATGCTTCACTCCGTTCCAGCTTGAGAAGCTCGCCATAACGGTCAGTGCGCCTGCGTTGATAGATGCGGGATAGCCCTGCGCATGTTTTGCGACCAGTTCGGCTTCGCTGATCTTTGCATCGCCTTGGTCGCGGCCGTCCATGGTGCCACCGTCCGCAAGAAAATGTTTGGCAGTTGCGGCAACATGCGTCGCGTCCAGTGGTGCACCCGCGACAAGATTGCCTTGCAAGCCTATGGTCATCGCACCGGCATAAGCCGCAATCAGCGCAGGGTCGGAGGAATAGCCCTCATAGGTTCTGCCCCAGCGCAAATCTTGCGGGACAGCCAGCGTTGGCGCGAAGGTCCATTCAATCCCGCTGCCTGAAATCTCTGCCGCCGTGGCTTTGCCAATGCGCTGGATTAAGTCGACATCTCGGGCCGCGCCAAGTCCGATATTATGCGGAAAAATGGTTGCCTGCGGCAGGTTTGAATGCCCGTGCACCGCATCGACGCCAAATAAAATAGGTATGCCTGCGCCTGAGATACGCGATGTATCGCGAAACGCGCTTACCAATTGCGCCCATTTTGAAGCGTCAGCGCGCTCGTCGCCATAAGGTCCGGAATTACCGCCCGCAAGGATCGAACCAAGCGGATATTGCTTGAGATCCTCAGGCGTGATTGCGCTGATGTCAGCCTGTATGATTTGACCGACCTTCTGCTCCAACGTCATTTTTGAAATCAACGCCGTTATCGCGTCTTCGGTTTTCGTATCGGTAATCGCGGCAGGGCTTTTGGCAGTTGGCCAATTGGCAATGTTTGCCGCGGTCTCGGCTGAAGGCGCCGCTGGCTTCATCGTCTGTGGGTGCGTCACCGCCGAAACACATCCCGCCGACACGAAGGCCATCAGTGCCATCGATCCCCTTAACCGCATCAAACCCACTCCAGAACTTCGTTGTGAACGTTATCAGGATTTGATGACAGTAACGGTGGGAGAAATCAAGCTTCATCATGGTGCCGCGCAACTAAAACCGGACAGTCCACTCCCGGCCCAATTTCGGCCATTGCACCGAAACGAATACGGTGATCGGCGCAGCGGCAGCTTTTAGGCGTCCGCCACCGCTCTCGGAACGACCTCAATTGGGTGGGTTGCGGAATGTCCGCTATCCGGCGTTCAAATCCGGCATGTGCTTCTCGACCCATCTGATGAACGAGACCGCTTCACTCCTGAGTGACTGACTAAGGGGCTCAGCTCGTACTAACGTGCGGCAGTATCGTCTGCAGATCGTTCCTCAGAACGACGTGCAGCCGTTCCAGGGTTCTCCAGGTCTGAGCCAGTATTTTCTGGGGAATACCTTCGACGGACCGAACAAAATAGCCGTCAGGGTAAACGTGCCTGAACACGGGCCAGAAGTGGCAACGAGATAGGCGCTTAATACTCAAAACTCTTCGCAAATGGCATCCGCGATCGTGCTTTGTGCGCGAAGGTTCGCAAGGGCGCGCTTGTGCCTCCGGGCCGCGCGGATGCTCCATACCCACAATACTACCAAGGTGGCCGCTGCCATCCAGATGACGGCCGGGTGGCTCTGAACGCCAACGTTCGGCAGCACCCCAATTCTTCCAAGACCAAGTCCGATGACAAGGCCCAGCAGCCCGCCTGCATGGCCCAGTCTCGCAAGGAACAGGCCGGCTTGAGCACGCCGCTGCAAGAACGAGCGGTAGGCCTCGACCGTCTCCGCCTGCATCTGCCAAGCTTTTCGCCTGAGTTGGATCGTGATCGCGAGCCACCCGATAGCGAAGACTGACAACCCAACAAATATGTCTTGCGCGACATCCACCGCATGCGCTGCCCAAAGGGCGAAAACGGCGCTCGCAGCCAACGAGGCGAGCGCTTCAAGCCATGCTTCCCGCCGCAACACCCGTTGTTCCTGACGCACCTGCGCCTGCAACTGGCTGATCGAAAGGTCGCCGACAGAAGCAGCCCGCCAAGCCGCACGCATTGCCTCTAGCTGGTCGTCCAGGTCCATCATTCTGTATCCATTACCTTGCGCAGCGTTTCTCGCAGCCGCGTGATACGCGTGAAGACTGCCCCTTCACTGATTCCAAGTGTCTCCCCTATCTCGCGGGCCGAGAAATCATCGAGATAGAGGGTTGCCACCTCCCGCATGCCACGTGGCAACTTGGACACCTCAGCCAGCAGTCGTCGGCCGAGATCGGCGCGAACGACAGCGTCGTCAGTTGCCTCGGCTTTGTCCATAACTGTATCTGAGAGTTCGTGATGCTTCGGCGCGCGACTGGCCCTCCGCACATGGCTCACACAAACATTATGTGTCACCCGCGCCACGAATGTCTTTAAGGAGGAGGCCTGGCGCCAAGATGGCGTTGCTCGCCAGA
>NZ_JBIIBA010000051.1:0-5337 GCF_044239665.1 Sphingorhabdus sp. | reverse complement strand
GACGACCGCGTGACTGGGCTAAGGGCGGTTATCGCTGTGCATTCTACGTATTTGGGGCCAGCAGCAGGCGGAACACGTTTTTGGCATTATGGCGATTCACAGGCCGCGATTACAGATGCGCTGCGTCTGTCGCGCGGCATGAGTTACAAAAACGCAATGGCGGGGCTTTCTGCCGGCGGTGGCAAAGCGGTGATACTTGCGAATCCTGCGCGCACCAAAAAGCAGGAGATGCTCGACGCCTTTGCCCGCGCGGTAGATTCGCTGGGCGGGAAATATATCACGGCGCAGGATGTCGGCATGTCTGAAGCAGACATGGTTTCTTTGTCGAAGGTTACGCCGCATGTTGCGGGCCTGCCCGGACAGGGCGGTGATCCGGGGCCTTATACAGCGCGCGGGGTATATCTGGGTGTTGAGGCGGCAGCAAAGCATGCCCTTGGCGCCGACAATATGTCGGGTGTCCATGTCGCTATTCAGGGCGTTGGCAGTGTTGGCGGCGGTCTTGCGCGTTATTTGGCGCAGCAAGGGGCAAAGCTGACATTGGCCGATGTCGATTCGCAACGTGCCGCCGACTTGGCTGCGGAACTTGGCGGCAATAGCGTCCCAGCCGACACGATCATGAACGTCGAAGCAGATATCTTTAGCCCCTGCGCTTTGGGAGCCATTCTTACGCAAGCGAGCGTGCAGGCTTTGAAAGTGCGCGCCGTTGCTGGCGGGGCGAACAACCAATTGGCCTTAGGACCAGAGGGCCGGCTGCTGGCGGATAGGGGTATCCTTTACGCGCCGGACTATGTCATCAACGCAGGCGGCATTATCAACGTGTTACGCCATATCGAAAATGCCGATGATGCGGAAATCAACCGTCGCATTGATGCCATTCCGGATCGTCTTTCCGCCATCTGGACCAAAAGCGATTCGACCAACATGACGCCAGCCGAAGTCGCCGACAATATGGCACAAAAGCTTATTGGCAGATGATCGCAAATCCGTTGGCGTAACGCTTTTGCGGTGCTAAAGGCGCTGCCTAATCATGCATCGCTTTGCCAATCCTGCCCGATTCTTGCGTATCGCAAAGCCGCTTACGCCAGCATTATTCTGGCCGGGCCTGTTTCTCACATTGATTGCTTGCATATGGGGTTTGTTTTTCACCCCGACCGAACGATTGATGGGTGATACCGTCAAAATCCTTTTCGTACATGTGCCCGCCGCGTGGCTGGGCATGGGGGGATGGACGGGCATTGCAATTGCCAGCATCGTGCAATTGGTATGGCGGCACCCGTTGGCGGGCGTTGCTGCCCGTGCGATTGCTGTTCCCGGTGCGACCTTCGCGGCGATCTGTCTGATCACGGGGTCTATCTGGGGGCGGCCAACATGGGGCACCTGGTGGGTCTGGGATGGCCGATTGACGTCTATGCTCGTGCTCTTTTTCTTGTATCTGGGATATATCGCGCTTTCCAATGCTTCAAGCGAGAAGGGCGACACCAGCCGCGTGGCGGCGGTCTTTGGCGTCATTGGCGCGGTCAACATCCCGATCATCAATCGTTCGGTTATCTGGTGGGAAAGCCAGCATCAAAAAGCGAGCATTACGCTGGGCGGATCGTCGATTGATGCGGCGTATTTGGTGCCCTTGTTTGTGGCCGTCGCGGGTTTCAGCCTGTTGTTCGGCGCGCTCGTGCTGATGCGGATGCGCGCAGCATTGGCAGAGATGCGGATTGAAGCGCGGATGCGCCGGATGGCGCAAGGCTAATGCCCCACGCACCGTTCATTTTCGCGTCATTTGCCGCCACGGGCGTCGGTATGATTTGGCTTATCGTTTCTAGTTATCTTTCCATGCGCCGTGCGGAAGCTTCGGCAGATGCATTTAAGGAACAGTCATGAAACCCAAACATCAGCGTTTGTTGTTGGCCTTGATTGCCGTGGTAGCATTGATAAGCGCGGGCCTGATCGCGGCGTCCGCTTTGCGCGAAGAGGCATCCTATTTCTATACGCCTACAACCTTGGCTGCCGCTAATGTCGAACCTGGAAAAGCCATAAGGCTTGGCGGCATGGTGCAGAAGGGGTCCATTGTGCGCGCCAGTGATGGTGTTTCCATAACGTTCATCGTTCAAGATCAAAGCGGCACGCAAAAGGTCGCCTATCGCGGCATTACACCTGATTTGTTTGTGGAAGGCTCCGGCGTCGTCGCTGATGGCCGCCTCCGGCCTGACCGTGTGTTTGTAGCGGAAAGCTTGCTGGCCAAGCATGACGAAAATTACGTGCCGAAAGAACTCGCCGATATCGATATGAGCGCGGCTGAAAATACACAAAATACGGTTTCTCAATGAAGGCTTTAACATGATCGCAGAAGCAGGATTGGCCGCCCTTTGGCTTGCGGCGGCGATGGCGTTGCTGCAACTTGTAGGCGGCCTGACATTGCTGCGCGGGGGGGTAGGGCAGTTAGCGCCGCTAATTAAGCCCGCGGCCTATATGCAGGGCGCTTTGTGCACATTCTCTTTCTTCGCGTTAATGTGGTTATTTTATGTGACCGATCTGTCGGTGCTGTTGGTCGCAAGCAATAGCCATATCGACAAGCCGATGATTTTCAAATTGGCTGGCACTTGGGGTAATCACGAAGGCTCGATGCTGTTGTGGGTTGCGGTGCTGTCTGTATCTGGCGCGGCCATCGCGTTTTTTGAAAAGCGGATTGATGCAACAACATTATACGCGACGCTTGCGGTGCAAGGTTTCATTGCGCTTGGTTTTTTTGCGTTCCTGTTATTTGCATCGAACCCATTTGAACGGCTGGTGCCAGCACCTTTAGAAGGCGTGGGGCTGAACCCGTTACTTCAGGACGTTGGCCTCGCCTTTCATCCGCCGACGCTGTATATGGGCTATGTCGGCCTCTCTATCGCATTTTCCTTTGCGGTTGCCGCATTACTGACTAACCAAGTGGGGCCAGCATTCGCGCGGGCGATGCGGCCATGGGTTTTGGCTGCTTGGATTTTCCTCACCATCGGCATCGCGGCGGGCAGCTATTGGGCCTATTATGAATTGGGCTGGGGCGGTTGGTGGTTTTGGGACCCTGTGGAGAATGCGTCGCTGATGCCATGGCTTGCGGCGACAGCCTTGCTGCATTCGGTCAGCGTATTGGCGACCCGTAACGCCCTGCGGGCATGGACTATCATGCTTGCACTGGTCGCTTTCGCCATGTCGATGGCGGGTACGTTCCTTGTACGGTCGGGGATATTGACCAGCGTTCATGCCTTTGCCGTTGATCCTGAACGTGGCGCGTTCATTCTGGCGCTCATGCTGCTATATACCGGCATCGCTTTCGTCATTTTTGCCTTGCGCATCGGGACGGTGAAGCAAGGCGAACCCTTCCAATTGGTCAGCCGCGAGGGCGGTATAGTCGCGAACAACATCTTCCTCAGCGTCATCTTGGCGGTCGTTTTGATCGGAACGCTCTACCCTCTCGCCGCAGAGGCGATGGGTGACAAAATTTCCGTTGGGCCACCATATTTCAACAAGGCGACTGTGCCTGTCATGCTGCTTTTGATGCTCGCTTTGCTGATTGGTCCCATGTTGCGTTGGCGGCGGGACGAATTGATGCGGATAAAATATTGGCTCATCGGAGGGGCTGTTATCCTGCTGTGCGGCGGGTTGGTGGCTTGGAAACTAGCCCCGGACGCCGGTTTATTCCCGCTTTTGGGTATCGCTTTGTCTTTTGCGCTTGGGGTGGCTGCATGGCTGCCGCTGCGGGGCCGCAAATTGCTGCGAACGCCTTTGCCCATTTTTGGCATGGTTATTGCCCATTTCGGGATAGCGGTTAGCGTCTTTGGTATGGCTGCTGAATCTGGGTTTTCCAAAGAAACACTGACTGCGCTTGCGCCCGGAGAAAGCGCGCAGATATCCGGCTGGAACGTTAAGCTTGATGACGTCAAGCCGGTGGTCGGCGACAATTGGGTCGCCGTCGAAGGTGAAATGGTCGCTGGCAAAAATAACGATGCTTTTGTGATGCGTCCTCAATCGCGGTACTTCTTTAAACCCGAAATGCAAACGAGCGAGGCAGCATTGCTAACCCGCTGGAATGGCCAATTATACGTCGTCATCGCGCAACCGGATCAAGAAGGCGATGGCCGTTGGCAAGTTCGTTTGTGGTGGAAGCCATTTGTGACCTTTATCTGGTATGGCGGGATATTGATTGCGCTAGGCGGCACGATATCGCTGTTCGGGCGGATGTTCCGGCGCGCCAAGAAGCCTGCAATCAATAAGTGGGAACGCGCATGAATCGACCTTGGCTGTTATGGATACCGCTTGCGGTTGTTGCCTTCATTGGCGGGCTTGCGATCTATGGCCTTGCCGTACCCAAGGACGATCGAGTCCATTCGGGGATGATTGGCAAAAAACTGCCCGCATTTTCGCTGCCCGCGGCAACGGCTGGCGTTCCCGCTTTATCCAGCGCCGACATGGCCGATGGTAAGCCGCGTTTGCTCAATATTTTTGCAAGCTGGTGCCTGCCTTGCAAGGCGGAAGCACCCCATTTGGAGACATTGAAGGCGGCCGGTGTCGAGATTGACGCTATCGCTATTCGTGACAAGCCGGAGGATGTGGCCGCCTTTCTCGCAGAGTTTGGCAATCCGTTTCGGCGCATAGGTTCCGACAATGAAATGGCGGTGCAGTTGATGCTTGGGTCGTCTGGCGTTCCAGAAACCTATGTGATCGACGGTGACGGCACGATATTGTTTCAGCATATTGGTGATATTCGGGCAGAACATGTGCCGATGCTTATTGAAAAAGTGAATGCCGCGAAATGAGAGCCTTTGCGCCCATTTTGCTTTTGCTTTCCGCGCCTGTTTGGGCGCAAGGTAGCGGCCCAACCCCCGCGCTGGCCAACCGGCAACTCGCCGATCCGGTAAAGGAGGCAGAAGCCATGCGTCTGATGCACGGCCTGCGCTGCATTCAATGTCAGGGGCAATCTATTGCAGATAGCGATGCCGCAATGGCCGGCACTATGCGTGCCGAGGTGCGTCAACAAATCGCCTCGGGTCAGAGCCCACAAGCCATTCGAAGCTGGATGATCGACCGTTATGGTGAATGGGTCAGTTTTGAACCAGATATGAAGGGGGCAGGACTTTTGCTCTGGATCGCGCCCTTTTTGATATTCTTTGCCTCAATTTGGCTTGCCCGCGGGTTGTTTCGGAGGCGCACATGAACGGTTGGCTTGCACTTGGTTTGCTCTCGCTCCTCAGCCTGTCTGTGCTGGTATATTATGTACGGTCGTCAAAGGGGTTGTGGCAGGTCGCCGCCGCAGCAGTGCTGTTAGGAATGGCCGGATATGCCCTGCAGGGGCGTCCGTCGTTA
>NZ_JBIIBA010000050.1:0-5344 GCF_044239665.1 Sphingorhabdus sp. | reverse complement strand
GCTAGGAAAGGGCCCCGCCACTTCCATGTACTGGACCATGGCGCAAATGATTACGCATCACACAGCAAATGGATGCAATCTGATGCCGGGCGATCTTTTGGGCACCGGAACAATCTCGACACCAGATCCCTCGGGTTTGGGAAGCCTTATGGAGCTTTCACAGGGAGGCAAGGTACGCGTCCCATTGCCATGTGGCGAGGAGCGCACCTTTCTCGAAGATGGCGATGAACTCATCCTCTCGGCACATGCCACCCGTGAAGGCTTTCGTACCATCGGATTCGGGACATGCAGTGGTATCGTAGAAGCGGCGGAGACATGATCCTACTGCGGCTGAACGTGCGGAAATATGACTGGCGGGCCCCCATATAGTTCGAGGGGTCACCTCCGCCAAGCAAAACCCATGGCTGCAATTGGGCCGATTGCTAACAATTTACAGTGCCCAATCGACGTCCGCTTTCAGCAGGTTATAATATGACCTTGAGTGACGGCAACTGGGCGCAAAGCGGAACGACTGCAATTGGACCGTGAGCGCTCACGAACGGCCTCGTGTATCGAAGGGTACTTGATAGACATCCCAGTGTTTCTAGTGGTATGGGAGCCCACCCATTCGCGACAGGCTCCCATCAATTACTAATCCGATGTTATTGCCTCATTTTTTGCTGAACTTGCTGCGAATTTCAGTTGATGCCTTCTGCAACTGGGTATCAAATTCGCCTTGCAAGACCATTGCTCGAATAGCGGTAAGCCCCTGCCCCACATCCTCGATACAATCGCATTGGATGGCAAACATGCCTTTCTGCAGTTCTATGGAGTTGCGTCCATATTTGATGGGTAGGAAGTAGGCACCATTTTCATCCGTCCATGCCCAGGACGTTCGAGACAGCATGCCTTCTGTTGCGGATTTGGTTAGACTAATTTGCTGATCTATCCGGCGGATAAGTCGCTGCCGACGCTGGGTTACAACATCAACGGCAACAGGCTTTTTGGTAGCTACAAACTTCAATTCCATGATCACATCTCCTTGTTGATGTGTTCATCGTCGGCACCTCTCGATTAAAGTGCCACTGGTTAAGTTGCGTTCAGGGTTGTCCACCAAACTTCTGGAGATTGATTGCCATTTCTCGGCTTAAGGGAAGGTTTCGAGCATAGAAACGCTCGATCTGCTCAACCGACGTTCCAGCGTTCTTAGCCAAGTTGAATATGTTGACCTCACCGTGTGAGAGGATCAACCGCATACAAATCGCCGTGTGCCTTAGAGAGTAGATGGTATATTTGATCCCGCTCGATGGGTCGTCCTGAACCCCAGCTGTTTTCATCACCTCACGGAACTGCCGCTGAATGATCTTCGAGGCCGTCTCACGGTTCTCATATTCGGGCAAGAAAAGGTAATCGGAAGGCTTGGCAGAAGGGTTACGTGCCATGATACGCTTCATCACGGGCACGGCACCCGGCATCGAGTTGGCAATCCGGTGGCCGGTCTTTCCGTTGCGAATGGTCAGCAAGAGGCGCTTTGGATCATCAGCAATCGTCACATCGCCATGCTTCAGAGCATAGAGTTCAGAAATGATGGGCCGAACAAACGAATGGGCAGTGAACAGGATAAGGTCGTAGAGCTCTTCAGTGACAGGCACTCCCCTCACCTTCGTCTCATCGTCGGCCAGCTTCTGTGATGCCTTCAGGATAGCTTGATAGATGTCATCTTTCTTCGCGACCAATGGATGGAACGGGAAGTATGACCTCGGATTATCCTTCTGCCGTGTCCTTGGGGTCGACGGGATTGAATCTATGACTCCATCGTCACGGGCAACCTTCAGAACATTGCGGAAGGTGGCAGTCAGCATGTTGCGGGTTGAGGTTGATAGATCAGACCGCTTCCGAGACAGCGCGTCCATGAACTCCTGATAATCCCGTGTCTTCAAATCACGAATGTCGCGGTGGCCAAAGGCCTTAACCAGACCCCATTCGGCCTGGCTCAAAAAGAGTTTGGATGTGCGGATATAGTTGGCGTTGCGCTCACCGTTAGAGACCAACCGCTCTCCTTTGGCCATCAAACGTGATGCGTAATAACGAAAGCTGTATTCCCGCTCGACCCGCTTTTCTGTGCCGAGTAAATCGAACGCGATTTCGCGGGCAACCTGCTTTGCCTTGATGCGCGAAGTCTCTTCTGTGGAGCGCACAACATATCGACGAATGCGAGGATCTCTAATGCGTGCCTGCCAGAACGGACTGGCATGTACTTTGTAGATAGCCAAGCCACGCTGGATCGTTATGATCTCTCCATCCAGCGAGTTTTTAGACTTTTGGGCCATGAAGAAAGTATAATAGGAAATTCTTCAAAATCAAAAGGTATAAACCAAAGGTGTAAACCACCTTCTAAGTCATTGAAAAATAACAAGTCCCAGATAACTCTTAATCAGCGGGTCGTGGGTTCGAACCCCTCAGCGTCTACCATTTTTTCCCACTTAGAATGTATGTCAGCTTAAGGCAGTTTCTCAAACCGAAGCCCCGCATGCGCCTCAAGCCGTTCGATGAGCTTGTCGCCCAAAATCGTTGCTGGTGTCCAAAATCCACCCGGAACCGAGTCAGGCACGTCTTTGGCAAGGCAGGCAGCAGCTTGAGACAGCATTTTGGCGGTTGATCCATAGCCCGGATCTCGGTCTCCCGTTACGCGGCATTGGATAGTTTCACCCTTTGCAGTTGAACCGTGGAAGACAAGTTCAAAATTGCCCTCAAGTTGCGCTTTTTCGCTTGGCCCTTGGCCTGGCTTGGGCAAGACAAAAGTTTCGAGCAGCCAACGCATTGGCGGCACAGCCAGACCAATCATAAGCGCGTTCACGCCCCAATGCGCCGCTTTAGCCTTGCGCTTGCCGGAACCTCCTTGGCCCGTCACGACGGCTTCCTCATAGGTAAATGCGACACCATAGCTGTTGTTGCTCAAGGCGTTGGACCGATGCACGACCCGTGTGTTGATACCCGCCATGATAAACGGCGCAATCCAACCGCCAGTGACCGCATCATAGGCGATCTTCACCTCCGGCTGCGTGACCGAGAATTGATGCTTTTGTGGACATAGGCTGTACGGGTCTTTGAGTTCGCGTCGCAGATCAGCGTCGCTTACCGCTTCCTTCACCATGTTAATCATGCTGGCGATGGTGCCGCCCGACGCGCCGCCCTTCATGCGTAATACCCGCATGTCGATCCGCGCACAGCTCTGGCCGAATTGTTCCAATGCGTTGCGTTGGAGAAAGTGGACGCCCAGATCGGACGGGATGCTGTCAAAACCGCAACAATGGACGATCCGCGCGCCGCTTTTGATGGCGTCGGCTTCATGCCGTAATTGCATTTTGCGGATCCACTGAGGCTCGCCCGTTAGGTCGCAATAATGGGTCCCCGTTGTGGCGCAGACCTTTACTAATAAGTCGCCATAAAGCGCATATGGACCGACCGTTGACATGACGACTTTGGTCTGGGCACAGATTTGCCGCAAGGCACTTTCATCGGCCGCGTCCGCAACGATGATCTCAACGCCCGACAATCCAATCGCGTCGCTGATTTTTTGGAGCTTGCTATGTGAGCGACCTGCGATGGCCCAGCGGATGGATCCATCTGCAAACTGCTCATGCATGTAACGCGTGATGATCTGGCCGACAAAGCTGGTGGCCCCATATATGATGATATCAAATTTTTTATCGGCCATTTTATCCCCACCGCGCAAAGAAACTTCAAGGAACACATCCATGATGCATGGCCTGATCCATGCCTCTTACGTTAGGCGGTGGGCATGCCATGTTGCAAGTGCCCATGTTCATGTTCACGCTGACCGCAAACCCGAAGATAATCTCTCTCTGTCGCTGCGATGCGCGACATGCTAAACTGCCTGCGATGACCGAAACCCTTTTGATACTTGATGGCGGCACTGGCCGTGAGCTTGCGCGGCGTGGCGCGCCCTTTCGGCAGCCCGAATGGTCGGCGCTGGCGCTGATTGAAGGCCCGCAGTTCGTCAGCGCAGTCCACCGCGCATATGTCGAGGCTGGGGCCGATGTCATAACCACCAATTCTTATGCCCTTGTGCCCTTTCATATCGGCGTGGAACGTTTTGCCAGCGAAGGCGCGTTGCTTGCGGCGCGCGCGGGGCAATTGGCGCGCGACGTGGCGGATGCGTCGTCACATTCTGTGCGCGTCGCCGGATCGCTCCCGCCGGTTTGCGGCTCTTACCGCCCGGATCTTGTCGACCTTGATCGCGCCCGTCCGATACTGAATGTCCTGATCGGCGCACTGGCTCCAAATGTGGACCATTGGCTTGCCGAAACGCTGTCCTCACTGGCCGAAGCCCGCCTTTGCGCTATGCTCACGGCCCCGACGGGCAAAGCATTATGGCTTTCGTTCACATTGGAGGACGATGGCGCAACCGACGCCCCCGCCTTGCGCTCCGGTGAAAGCGTGGCTGAGGCCGCCTATTTGGCACAAGAGGTTGGGGCAGCAGCCCTGCTGTTCAATTGCAGCCAGCCTGAAGTGATGGAAGCCGCCATAAGCAGCGCGCGCGCGATACTCGGGGCGCAAAGCGCGATCCGCATCGGCGTCTATGCCAATGCCTTCCCACCCATGGCCGCCGATGCCGAAGCAAATTCAGGGCTCAGCCCGATCCGTGCGGACTTGACGCCCGAAGGCTATGCCCGCTTCGCGGCCGCTTGGTACGCAGCAGGCGCCTCCATATTGGGTGGCTGTTGCGGGATTGGCCCTGAACATATAGCGGCGCTGCGCGCAGGCGTGACGGCTTAGGACACATTATCCGGATCGACATGCAGCCAATCGGCATGGCGCGGGGCTTTTTTGGTCTCGCTCCATTGCTGCAGCATCAATGGCGCGACACGCTTTAATTCGGCATATTGTTCCGCCGTGCCAATGTTGCAGGCAAGCTCCAATCGGTGGCCATTGGGATCAAAGAAATAGATCGACCGGAATATGCCGTGAAAGGTCGGGCCGACCACATCGATGCCTTGCGCCTCAATATGCGCCTTGGCGGCCAGCAATGCGTCCAGATCTGCAACCTCAAACGCGATATGCTGCACCCAGGCTGGCGTGTTGGGGTCTTTACCCATTTCGGGCTGGTTCGGCAGTTCAAAGAAAGCGATAACATTGCCCCCGCCGCAATCCAAGAAGATGTGCATATACGGGTCATATTCGCCCGTCGACGGCACATGATCCTCGGCAAAGGCAGTGGTGAATTCCATGCCCAGCACATGCGCATACCAATCCGCCGTCGCCTTTGCGTCCTTGCAGCGATAGGCGACGTGGTGAATGCGGTTCAGCTTTACGGGCGCGGTCATGCGACAGGCTCGACTTG
>NZ_JBIIBA010000049.1:0-5543 GCF_044239665.1 Sphingorhabdus sp. | reverse complement strand
GAAATCGAACGCGACGGCGCGCGCATGACAAAGGACGCCACGGTCGCTGCAGTTATCGAAGTTGATCGGTTCGGCAATGAATATCGTATTGGTCGGCTTGGCCTTGGCGCCAGCAAATTGGAAGTCCGCGAAGTGGGCCTGCTTGAGGCACCTTGGGCTGCGGTTGTGCAAACCGGAAATATCTTGCGGCAGCAGGTGATTGGCCTTGGCCAGATTATTTCCGGTCGGCGGCCGATTTCCGAACTCGGCGGTCCGTTGAAAATCGCAAAAGTATCCGGCGAGGCGATGAGCCTTGGTATTTTAACATTCATTAGTCTTGCTGCGTTGATCTCAATTAACTTGGGGTTCATCAATCTGCTGCCAATCCCGATGCTCGATGGAGGACATTTGTTGCTCTACGCCGTGGAAGCAGTGCGTCGGCGCCCTGCCACGCCAGTTGTGCAGGAGTGGGCTTTTCGTGCAGGATTTGCGATGCTGGCGGCATTTATGATTATGGTAACATTCAACGACCTTGCGTCTTTTGGTCTTTTCGAAAGCAGTTGAGGGCATTGCATACTTGATTGCGCGCGCTGCATGGGGCAGGGACACAAAACTATTTTAGCGGCAATATGCCAACGCCCAGTGGGGACGGACATCAGATCGGATGACAATGAAAAGTAGACCTCGCGGCAACTTCAAAAGCTTTGGCATGTATTTGATGGGTTCGACCGCGCTTGCCGCGACGGGCACGATGGCTCCCGCTTTTGCGCAGACGGCGCCGGCGACGCCCGCTGCGCAGCCTCAGGTAGCTGCTCCTGTCGAGACCATTCAATCGATCACTGTCGTCGGTACGCAACGACTCGAAGCCGATACCGTTCGATCATATATCCGCTTGCGCACGGGGCAGCCATGGACCCAGGTGTCGGCTGACCAAGCTTTGAAGGACCTGTACGCGACCGAATTGTTCGCGGACGTTGCTGTCCGCAATAATGCCGGCGCAGTTGTTATTGAAGTGCGCGAAAACCCAGTGGTGAACCGCATCATTCTTGAAGGCAACAAGCGCATCAAGAATGACAAAATTGAACCCGAAATCAAACTTGCCCCGCGCCAGATTTATTCGCGATCCAAAGTGCGCGCCGATGTTGCGCGCATCATTGAGCTGTACAAGCGTCAGGGGCGCTTTGCCGCGGTCGTTGAACCTAAATTGGTTCAGCTCGACCAAAACCGCGTAGACATTGTTTTCGAGATTACCGAAGGGCCCAAGTCCAAGGTTCAGCAGATCAACATCATCGGCAACGAAAAGTTCTCCGATGGCCAGCTGCGCGGCGAAATGGTCACGAAGCAAGCCCGTTTTTACAAGTTCTTCAGCTCCGGCACCAGCTATGATCCGGATCGCTTGGCGTTCGACCAACAAAAGCTGCGTCAATTCTACCTGACACAAGGCTATGCCGATTTCCGCGTGGTTTCCGCAGTCGCCGAACTGACGCCTGATAAGCAGGACTTCATCATCACTTATGTGGTGGAAGAAGGTGACCGGTACAAATTTGGTGACGTCAAGGTTGAGAGCCAAATTCGCGATTTTGATTCAGAGCGCCTGACGACGACTTTGCGCATGAAAAAAGGCGACTGGTATGATGCCAAGATGGTTGAGGACACCGTCGAAAGCCTGTCGGAGACTGCCGGTCTGTTTGGCTATGCCTTTGCCGATGTAAACCCGGATTTCCAGCGGGACAAAGATACGCTGACCATGGGCATTACGTTCAACGTTGCGGAATCCCCGCGGGTGTTTGTGGAACGGATCGACATTAACGGCAACACCCTGACGCAGGATAAGGTTGTCCGCCGCGAATTTCGCCTGAACGAAGGCGATGCTTTTAATAGCATTCAGGTAAAGCGAACCGCAGAACGTATCAAATCGCTCGGATATTTTCAGGAAGACCTTGAAGTCGAACAGGAACAGGGCAGTGCGCCCGACCGCATCATCCTTTCGACCAATGTAGAGGAAAAAGCGACGGGCGAATTGTCCTTGTCCGCAGGATTTTCTTCGATCGAAAACTTCATTTTCCAAGGTGCGATCAAGCAACGGAACTTCCGCGGCTTGGGGCAAGAATTGCGGACGAATATTTCGTATTCATCTTATTCAAAATCAGCGGAAATCGGCTTTACCGAGCCCTATTTGTTTGATCGTTCGATTGCCGTCTCTGGCGATATCTTCCGCCGGGATTTGAACAGCTTCAACTTCTTTAACAATCAACGCAACACGACCTATGAACAAGCTACCACAGGTATGCAGGTGCGCGTAGGTGTGCCGGTCAATGAATTTATCTATTTTCAGGCGCGTTACGGGTTGAGCCAAGATGATATTTCTCTTGATGAGAACACCTTCTTCTCCGACCCGGATGGCTTAGGACCGCTTCTACCGTCGTGCGACCCCATCATTGCCGGACGTTTTCTGTGCGATGCGCTGGGTAAGCGTTTGACGTCCTCCATTGGATACACGTTGCTTTATGATGATCGCGACAACCGTATCCGCCCGACACGGGGCCAAAGCATCGGTTTAAGCCAAGACATTGCCGGGCTTGGCGGTGATGTTAAATATATTAAAACGCGGATTAATGCGGACAAATTTTGGAAGCCGTTCGGTAACTTCGTTTTCGGATTGTCGTTTGAAGGGGGCTACATCCACTCGTTGGAAGACCGCGGGCTGACCTCTCAAGGTATTGACGATGTTCGACTGACCGACCGTTTCTATCTCGGTGAGCCGCAAATGCGCGGGTTCGACATTCGCGGCATCGGCCCACGGGTGCAGCGTGTGTTCTTCCAAGGTGAGGTTGTTAACGGCTTGGCTGTTAACACGCCGCTGACGGATCGGAACCAGATCCAGGACGATGCTATTGGCGGACGTTTCTATTATCTTGGCCGTGCCGAACTGCAAATTCCGCTGGGCAGCGGCGCAAGAGAGTTGGGCTTACGTCCTTCCTTGTTTGTAGATGTGGGTTCTGTGTTTGATGTGACACGCCCCATTTTACAGACGGTGGCGCAGCGCGAAGTGCTGGCGAATGGCGCCCAAGGCGCCCCATTATACTATTTCGTGGATTCCGCTGGTGCGCTTCAAACATCTACCACGGCTCTCAATGCCGATGGCTCGACCCGGGTTGCCGCGCTGCGTTTCGAAGAGCGCTTTTTTGGCGACAGCTGGAAGCCGCGCTTGTCGGTTGGCTTTGGCGTCAACTGGAATTCACCCTTTGGTCCGTTCAGAATCGATATAGCCCGCGCTTTGCTTAAGCAGGAGGGTGACGACACCAAATTATTTACATTCAACGTAGGAACGCAATTCTAATGAAAATTCGTAAAAACATTCTCGCCGCTGCCTGTTTGTCAGTTGCTGCCATTTCGGTACCCGCGTCTGCCCAAGTTGCAGGCATTGCTACCGCTGACACGGCAGTTGCAATCACCCGTTCAAAGGCGCTTGGTACTGCCTATCAGCAAATCGGCACGCAATACGCCAGCGTGGCGCAGCAATTGCAAGCCAAGCGCGTAGAGATAAACAATCTGAATGCGCAGCTTGATATCAACAAGGATAAGGAGCTGACGCAGGCCGAGCTTGACGTCGCTATCAAGGCGAATAGCCCCTTGCTGAAGCAGATCGACACAAAGCAAATGGAACTGAACACACTTCAGGATCCTATCGTGCTTGCGCAGCTTTATGCCGTCGAACAGATTGCGTTGAAATATGACGCGGCACAGCAGGCGGTCATTACCGCTAAGAAAATCAATGTCATCCTTGCGCCCGATGCGTTTGTATGGGCTCCAGATGCTGTCGATGTGACTGCCGCGATCACGGCTGAATTGGACAAGGCCGTTCCAGCCGTGACGGTAACGCCGCCTGCTGGCTGGCGTCCGTCGCGTCAGATTGGCGCCTTATATCAGCAGATACAGCAGTTGATTAACGCAGCAACGCAGCAGGCCCAAGCGGCTGCTGCTGCGCAGGCACGGCCAGCTGCAGCACCAGCACCAGCAGCGCAGCCTGAAAGCCGCTAGATTTTATGTCGGGGGGCGATTTCAGCAACTATGACGTACGCCGGGTCATGGCGGTGCTTCCGCACCGCTACCCCATGCTTTTGGTGGACCGCGTAGAGGAGCTTGTCGTTGACGAGCGTATTTGCGCGGTCAAGGCCGTAACCATGAATGAAGGGTTTTTTCAGGGGCACTTTCCCGGAAGACCCATCATGCCGGGTGTTATGATTGTCGAGGCACTGGCCCAAGCGGCTGGCGTGTTGGCGATGGAAAGCCTTGGGTTGATTGGTTCGGGCAAGCTTGTGTATTTCATGTCGATTGACAATGCCAAGTTCCGTGCGCCGGTTGAGCCAGGATGCCTGTTGCATTTGCACGTTGAATTTGTGCAGAAACGTGCGCGGGTATGCAAATTTGCCGGACGCGCCATGGTTGGCGACCAAATCGCTGCTGAGGCGGAATTTATGGCCATGATTGCCGAGCCACCTGCTTGATATAGTGGCGTTGGGTCTGTTTAAGTCCCTCCCTCTCTCTCGTCATCCCGACGCTGCAACCCGTCATCCTGAACTTGTTTCAGGATAACGCACGGACTTGGCCTATTATCCTGAAACAAGTTCAGGATGACGCAATTGGGTTCAGGATGACGCAATTGGGCTTAGGATGGCGAATGGAGGGCACGAGTTAAAGTGTCAGCATCACGAGGCGTGGGCGTGAATGGCACGGAATTATAAATCACCCACACCCGCCTTCTGTAATATTTCCATGTTGCTATCGCGCTCGCTCCCCGCTATGCGCGGCGCTTCCGAATTTAGGGTTACCGGTCGGAAACCGGCGACTGAACAAAGGATTTATGTATGAAAGCCGACATTCACCCCGATTATCACATGATCAAGGTGCAGATGACCGATGGCACCGTCTTCGAAACGCGCTCCACTTGGGGTAAGGAAGGCGACACACTCGCTCTGGATATCGATCCGACATCGCACCCAGCATGGACGGGTGGTTCGGGCCGTATGCTTGACACTGGTGGCCGCGTTGCCCAGTTTAACAAGCGTTTTGGTGGCCTCAGCCTCAAAAAATAAGATATCTCATGTGCCGAGCGAAAGCTTGGCACATGAAAAATTTACGGTCTAGGGTTAGACCGAAAAACGGGATCGCGCCTGCCTCAGTGGCGCTATGGCGACCGTAGCTCAGTTGGTTAGAGCGCTGGTTTGTGGTACCAGAGGTCGGGGGTTCAAGACCCCTCGGTCGCCCCATTTCTTCCACGCCAAAATTTGTGTGACATTTGCTTCGCGTAATATTATTACGTGTGAGCGTAATATCATGCTGAACGCCCAAGGGCCATTTTCGCACAAGGAAATATATCATGCCCGCCATTTGGGACCTGCCTGATTTTGACTCGCACGAGGCCGTGCACGTCTTCGACGACCGCGTGACTGGGCTAAGGGCGGTTATCGCTGTGCATTCTACGTATTTGGGGCCAGCAGCAGGCGGAACACGTTTTTGGCATTATGGCGATTCACAGGCCGCGATTACAGATGCGCTGCGTC
>NZ_JBIIBA010000033.1:0-20800 GCF_044239665.1 Sphingorhabdus sp. | reverse complement strand
CGAACGGATATATCTACATCGTTGGCCGTGCCAAGGACATGATCATCATCAATGGCAAAAACCATTGGCCGCAGGACATTGAATGGGCTGTCGAACAACTGCCAGGCTTTAAGGCCGGCGACATTGCCGCCTTCGCCGTGACAACACCGGGCGGCGAAGAAACGCCCGCTGTGCTCGTGCAATGCCGCACAACGGATGAGGTGGAGCGGGCCAAGTTGCGTGAGCAGATCCGCGACAAGGTTCGTTCGGTCACAGGCATGAACTGTGTTGTCGAACTGGTCCCGCCGCGCACTTTACCGCGGACAAGTTCTGGCAAGATGAGCCGTGCCAAGGCGCGTAATCTTTACCTGTCGGGTGAAATTCAACCTTACGCCATTGCCGCGTAAGTCCGTTCACAAAATGTCGTGCACTTTTTCCTGAGGCCGGCACAGCCGGACGCCCTTCACTGTTTCGACAAAGGGACGTTCAACCAAAATTGGGTGCTCAACCATCGCGTCCAATATCTGTTCTGACGATGCACCTTCGATAAGGCCCAATTCTTCAGCGGGTGAGCCGCGTGTGCGTAACGCTTCGTGCGGGGTCAGACCGGCATCGTGAAACAATTGTTCAAGCTTAGCGCGCGTAAATGGCTGTTT
Source organism: Sphingorhabdus sp. (assembly GCF_044239665.1). Lineage (GTDB taxonomy): Bacteria > Pseudomonadota > Alphaproteobacteria > Sphingomonadales > Sphingomonadaceae > Sphingorhabdus_B. The sequence continues at coordinate 20,165 of NZ_JBIIBA010000033.1, read as the reverse complement.
GCGATATTCAATGACTAATACCACGACGCCCTCGGTTTCCTCCAGAATCGCCAAGGTTTTTCGCGAGGTTCCGCAATCCGGATTGTGCCAAATCGTTACGTGCATAAGTGAAAACCCCTCCTGTCAGGGCTCAATAGTGCAAATCCGCAACCAGATGCAAAAGCAATCCAATGATTTTTACAATTTTCAATTGCATATGATAACGATTCGCAATAGTGGACGAAAATAGATTTGCGAATCGTTCGCAATAACATAAAAAAGGTTCAACATGCTCCGCCTGTCTGCGTCTATCATCGCTTTGCTGTCCGCTTCGGCATTGGGGCAACCGGCCTTCGCCGAAGAGGCGTTTGACGTGGAAGCTTATGATGACAGCCGCACGATCATCGTAACTGGCCTGAGCGATGGCTATCTTGCGACCAATTCCGTTACAGCAACCAAAACCGACACGCCGCTGATTGATATTCCGCAGACCATTAACGTCGTGACACGCGATCAGTTGGATGATCAGGCGCATCATTCGCTTGCGGACATTTTGCGTTATGTACCGGGCACAACAGTGGGCCAAGGCGAGGGCAATCGCGACCAGATAACCTTGCGTGGGCAAAACACCACCGCTGACTTCTTCTTGGATGGCGTGCGCGATGACGTCCAATATTATCGCGGGCTGTATAACATCGAGCGGGTCGAAATTCTAAAAGGGCCTTATGCCCTGATCTTCGGTCGCGGCGGTGGCGGCGGCATTATCAACCGCGTGCAGAAATCGCCTTTGAGCGATGATTTTATCTATGCAGGGCAGGTCAGCATAAACAGCCTTGGCGCTTATGATATATCGGCGGATGTCAACGCGCCCTTGAGCGATGCCGCAGCCGTGCGCATCAACGCCATTTACGAAAAATTCGACAGCCATCGCGACTTCGTTGGCGGAGAGCGTTATGCTTGGAACCCTTATGTTGCCTTCAACCTCAATGAAAAGTGGAAGCTTGGGCTATCCTATGAATATGTGAATGACGACCGCGTAACCGACCGCGGAGTTCCTTCAATCGGCAATATTGATGGTCAGCCCAACCGCCCGATTGCTGGCTATCGCGACCAATTTTTTGGCGTTCCTGGCAACAACTATACCAAGTTGCAGGCGCACATCGCCAAACTGCGGCTTGATGGTGCGTTGACTTCAAATTTGAGCTTGAGCGGCACAATATTATATGGCGACTATGACAAAATCTACCTGAACGTCTATCCCAATGGCGCTGCGACAGCGCAGAATGGCACACTGGATTTGGCGGCGTATAGTGATCCGACGCAACGTGAAAATTTCATCGCGCAAGCCAATTTGGTCTGGGATGTGGAAACTGGCCCGCTGACACATAAAATCCTAGTCGGCACCGAATATGGTGACCAAAAATCAGCCAACCGGCGTTTCAATGGCGTGCTCTCCACGCCCACGTTCAGCTTGGCCAATCCCATATTCCCAACCGTCAATTTCAACGCATTGTCACGCGATACGCTGTCCGACGTAAAATTCTTCTCTGCTTATGTTCAAGACCAGATCAGCCTTGGCGACCATATCGATATTGTGGCTGGCCTGCGTTATGATAATTTCGACATTGCAGGCATAGACCTGTTTCCAGCGGTTGACCGGCCCTTCGCACGGAAGGACGAAAAAGTCAGTCCGCGCCTTGGTCTGATTTTCAAGCCGCAGGAAAATATCTCTTTATATGGCAGCTACAGCCAGTCTTTCCTGCCGCGTTCCGGCGACCAGTTTTTGGCGCTGACGGTGACGCAGGAAAATCTCGCGCCGGAAAAGTTTACCAATTACGAGCTTGGCGCCAAATGGGATGTGCGGCCTAATCTGAACCTGACGCTGGCTGTGTTTCAGCTGGAACGCAGCAATGCGACCACGCCTGATCCACGCAATCCTGTGGTGAGCATCAATATTGGCACGACGCGGACGCAAGGCGTTGAGTTGGCGGTCACGGGCAACATTATGTCATCATGGCAGGTGCATGGCGGCTATAGCTATCAGGACGCAACCCTGGCCGGTAATGACAGCGTACGTTTGGGGCAAGTTCCCAAGCATCAGGCGAGCCTGTGGAACCGTTATGACTTTAGCGATCGATTTGCAGCTGGCCTTGGTATCATTCACCAATCCAGCCAGTTTGCCGCCATCCGGACGGTTTCCAACACTACAAAATTGCCTGCCTTTACGCGCGTCGATGCGGCGTTTTATCATGACCTGAGCGATGCGCTACAATTGCAGTTAAATGTCGAGAACCTGTTCAACAGCGATTATTATTCAGACGCGCATAACAATAATAATATATCGACCGGTGCGCCCATGAACGGTCGCATCACCATAAGGGCGAAGTTTTAAGCCGAAGTTACGGCGGCGGCATGTGCCTTGGCATTGTGAACATACTGCGCAACGCCAAGCCGCATCCCCATGACGGCTGCATCGTCAAGGTCGCGAACAAAGCGCGCAGGCGAGCCCGCCCATAATTGCCGTGTTTCTATCCGCTTGCCTTGCGTCAACATGGCGCCAGCGGCGAGCATAGCGTCGCTTTCAATAACGGCGCCGTTCATGACGGTGGAGGACAGGCCAACAAAGGCGCGATCATGCAAGATGCAACCGTGCAGCATGACATTATGTCCCACCAGCACATCGTCACCAATGAGGGTGGGAAATCCGTCCTCAACCCCCGGCATCGGGCCGTCACAATGGACGATGCTGCCGTCCTGAATATTGGTACGCGCACCGATAACCACGCGGTTCACCTCTGCCCGAATGACGCAATTATACCAGATGCTTGCTTCTGCTCCGATGGTGACATCCCCGATGATACGGCAACCCGGCGCGATAAAGGCGCTGTCGTGGATCTGCGGTGTTTTGCCGTTCAACGTAATGATGCTGATGTCGTTGCGCGTGTGTGTCATTGGCTTTTCCATAGCTTAAGGTGCAAAGGACGGATGCGTTTAGGCGTTACGCCCTAAGTAAACGCCCCGCCACTGCCGCATGATAGGTCAATATTCCCGAACATCCTGCGCGTTTGAAGGCCATGAGCGTTTCCAACACAAGCGCATCGCGGTCGCCTGCGCCCGCCGCGGCGGCGGCCTCGATCATCGCATATTCGCCCGATACCTGATATGCGAACACAGGCACGTCAAAGCGTTCACGCACTCGGCGGACAATATCGAGATAGGGCAGGCCAGGCTTCACCATGACGCTGTCTGCACCTTCGGCAATATCCATGGCTACTTCGCGCATCGCTTCGTCGGTATTGGCTGGGTCCATTTGGTAACATTTCTTGTCACCCTTTAGCAGACCGCGTGAGCCGACCGCATCGCGGAACGGTCCGTAAAAGGCGCTCGCATATTTGGCGGCGTAGGACATGATCTGAACATTATGGTGCCCGTTCATTTCCAGTGCTTTGCGAATAGCACCAATGCGTCCATCCATCATATCGCTTGGCGCGATGATGTCCGCGCCTGCATTGGCCTGGTTGATCGCTTGGTCGACGAGCACGGCGACGGTGTCATCATTGACGACATAGCCGTCATCATCAATCAGCCCATCTTGCCCATGGGTGGTGTAAGGATCGAGCGCGACATCGGTCAAAACGCCGATCTGGTCTCCATGGGCTTGCTTGATAGCGCGAATGGCGCGGCACATGAGGTTGTCGGGATTGAATGCTTCCGCACCATCTTCGCTGCGGCGGTCAGCCTGTGTGTTCGGGAACAAGGCGATGCAGGGTATGCCCAATTCGATTGCTTCGGCAGCGCGCAGGACAATCTGGTCAACCGACCAGCGCGACACCCCCGGGAGCGTCGCAATCACTTCCTCAATGCCTTCGCCTTCGGTTACGAACAATGGCCAGATGAGATCGGCAGGAGAAAGCATATTTTCGCGCACCATTGCGCGACTCCAGCCTGAGACACGGGTGCGGCGCAGGCGGCTGTTTGGAAAAGAAGATATATCGCTCATGCAAAACACTTAGCGGTGATATATTCTTTCCTCAACGCCTTATCCGCCGGTCTGTATCCGGCTGTCGCGAAGTGTCAGCCGGTCAATCTCCCGCTTTGGCGCTTCGTCTTTTCTGGAGGCCGTTTGCAATGGGGTAAGCGCCGCGCCGGGCTTGACGGACTTCATGCTTTGAAGCTTGCCCTTGAAACGGGTGAGGTCACTCCCGGACAGCTGCGCGCGCTGCGTGAACTTCACGGACATTGGGTTTACCGCGCGCCCGTTGCGATAAAGCTCATAATGCAAATGTGGCCCTGTCGACAGGCCTGTGGAACCCACATAGCCAATAATTTGCCCGCGCCGGACTCTGCTGCCGGGGCGTGCTGCTATTCGGCTCATATGACCATAGCCACTGGCAAGACCGCCACTGTGATTCAGCCTTACAAAATTGCCATAGCCGCCATTGCGTCCAGCAAAGGCCACAACGCCATCGGTCACCGCAAAAATGGGCTGGCCATAGCCGGCCTTGAAATCGAGGCCAGCATGCATCCGCATATAGCCCAAAATTGGGTGCCGTCTGGGTCCAAAGCTAGAGGTCACGGGGCCATTCACTGGGCGGCTGAGGGTGCCTTTGGATTCACCGACGCCCGATGCCTCAAACCATTGGGTATTGCCGCCCGACGTCCATTTCAGCATCTGGATATTGGATTTCCCATCGCGGTCCACGCCAGCATAAAGCAGGTCGCCCACTTTGACTTCGCCGGTTTCAGCGCGCTTGTAATCAACGATGATGTCAAATTGGTCAGTCGGCCGGATGCTTGATAAGGATGTGCGTCCAGAAATGACTTTCAGATAATCCTGAATAGCCCGCGCCGGCGCGCCAGCGGCTCGTGCCGAACGGAAGATGCCCTCATTACCCACGGTTCCGCGAATACGCAGTGGCGTGTTGTCGACGTTTATCGGCTTTTTGCTTAATCTTAAACTGCCGCCTTCACGATTGATTTCGAGATTGAGGTCAAAGCGCGCGCGAAAGGTAACGGATTCAAGCGGTCTCGGCTGATTTTTAGACGGTCGCGTTCCAAGTATGATGTCAATGGGGGTGCCAGGCTCAATATCCGACAATGCCGTCACGCCAGACACCATGTTCACCACATTGGCGGCCTCACTGCCGCCGACGCCCGAACGTTGGAGCACGCGGGCAAAGCTGTCGCCGCGCCCCAAAGATGCCGTGAGCTCAATGCGCGGACGTTCCGGGCTGTCCGCCAGCGCGACAACGGCGTCTGTTGCGGCCATGCGCTTGCCGCTGTCGCTGCCATAACCGATAGGCATAATCATTTGCGCGCGCGCCTCTTCAAACTCTGCCTCGGTGGGCATTGAAGGCTGTACGCCGAAAATGGGTCCGTAATCTGGCAGGAGTGCAAGCGCAGCGACGCTTAATGCGGTTAAAGTGCCAAGGCCACGGAACCAGCGAAGCGATCCGATATCTTCGCCAAGGTCTGGCACAAAATCGAGTTCGGTCAGGCGGTGAAACCAACTGGCACCAGACGCACCGGGTTCTGATTTGTGACGCACCGACTTGGCCATGGCATCGGACAACGACATATCGATGTCCCAGCCCTGTCCAGCAAGCCGTGTTTCTTTGCCGTCAAACATAAGGCGTATCATCCACGACCGTCTTCCCATCCCCAGGGGCGTTCCTGCACATACTCCTGTGGCGGGTTATGGTTAAAGTCAAATTAACAGCGACCTTGCCTTTGTCGAACTGCGGCAAACGGTGCAAATTCGCGGACCAGCGTTGGAACTTTCGCCCATGCGCGCAAATCGAAATTTATCGGCTTCATATAATATGACGCAATGCTATGGCTGATATGAGCAAAAGGAGCGGAACATGAACGGTGAACGGGTTGAATTTTTTTACGATCTTTCAAGTCCATGGACTTATATTGCGTTCCACAATCTTGAAGCCCTCATTGCGCGCACTGGCGTATCTGTATGCTTGCGTCCCATATTGGTTGGCGGCGTTTTCAATGCCGTCAATCCGTCTGTATATGCCGCACGAGAAGCGGCGGATAACCCCAAGTTTAAGCATAGTTGGCGGGTAATGGGCGATTGGGCAAAGCTGGCGGGCGTGGAACTTAATTTTCCCAGCATCCATCATCCGGCAAAAAGCATCCATGCCATGCGTATGGCAACTGCGGTCGCAGGCGATCAGGTAGCGCTAAAGACGTTCACCAAAGCCGCCTTTGAAAGCTATTTTGGTGCGCAGGAAAATCTTGATGATCCCGATGTCTTGGTCGCGGTGGCGAATAAGGCTGGTCTTGATGGCGAAGCGATGCGGATTGCTTCACAGACCGATGCGGTAAAAGCCCTGTTGCGCGCCAACACCGACGAGGTGATTGCGCGCGGTGGCTATGGCTCGCCGACCATATTTGTTGACACCGACAAGATGTATTTTGGCAATGATCAATTGCCGCTGGTGGAATTTGCACTGAACAGGAGCGAAGCATGAACGACCGCGTATCCATTTCCATCGACAATCATGTCGCCGACGTCCGCCTGACACGTGCGGACAAGATGAACGCGCTTGATCCGGCGATGTTTCAAGGGATCATCGCCGCAGGTGAAGAGCTAGCCAGCATGAAAGGCGTGCGCGCGGTTGTGTTGTCGGGCGAAGGACGCAGTTTCTGCGCAGGCCTAGACATGGCCAGCATGGCCAGCGGCGGCGCAAGCGCAAGCAGCGGGATGGGCAGCCTGACCGACCGGACGCACGGCAACGCCAACACATTCCAACAGGTGGCCATGCTGTGGCGCAAATTGCCAATGCCCGTGATCGCGGCGGTGCATGGTGTGTGTTTCGGCGGCGGGTTGCAAATTGCGAGTGGCGCAGACATTCGCGTGGTCGCGCCGGATGCGCGGCTTGCGGTGATGGAAATGAAATGGGGGCTTATCCCCGATATGGGCGGCTATGCCTTGTGGCGCGGGATGGTGCGTGAAGATAGCTTGCGCGAACTGACCTACACCAATCGTGAGTTTTCAGGGGCCGAGGCGCTAGATCTCGGCTTTGCGACCTTCGTAGACGAAAACCCGCATGCGCGCGCGATGGCCATTGCCCGCGAAATTGCCGACCGCAACCCAGAAGCGATGCGTGAAGCAAAGGGGCTATTCAATGAATATGCCGATATGGACGAAGACGCGATATTGATGGCCGAAAGCGTCCGTCAGGCCCGCGTCATCCGCAAGCCCAACCAGATTGAAGCGGTAATGGCTGGAATGCAAAAGCGGGCAGGGGTGTTTGCCGATTAAGCGGTCTTAACGTGTAAGCGTTCAAACTCCGCGCGCAATTCTTGTGGTAAGGGGGCCGGGCCGTTCGCATCGGTTAGCACGATGGTAGTGATGCAGGTCGCCTTGCATTCGCCACCTTGAAACGCAGCAGAGGCGATGTCCCAACTGCTGCGGCCGATCCGCAATATGCCGCTGGCAATCTCCACATGTTCGGGAAAATGCGCCTCGGCAATATACTCAAGAGCGACGCTGACTATTAGCCAGCGTTGCCCCGGCGCACGGCGTTCGACCGCGATGGCGTGATTGAACATGCCTCGGCCATGTTCGAACAAACCCGCCATTGAGACATTGTTGATATGTCCCAACAAATCCAGATCGGCAAAGCGCGTTTCGGCGCGGTGATTGAATGGATAGCTTGCCGGGTCAAGCTGCCAGCTTTGCGGTTTGGGCATGTGGAACCTTTATCAATAGTCGTCACCCTGAACTTGGTTCAGGGTCAATTTATCAGCATCAACAGCCGGTTGTGTGGCACGATGGACCCTGAAACGAGTTCAGGGTGTCAGAGTAGTCCGAGGAAATAGCGCGTTCTAAAGACCCCGACCGATCAGTTCTTTCATGATCTCGTTCGTACCGCCAAAAATCCGCGTGACGCGGGCTGCGCGCCACATGCGGGCGATGGGATATTCGTTCATATATCCCGCGCCACCATGTAATTGCAGACAGGCATCGACCACGTCCCATTGCAAATCGGTGTGCCATAATTTGGCGGCCGCGCCTTCTTCGGCGGTCAGTTCTTTTTTATAATGGCGGTTCAATGCCCAATCGAGATGCGCCCAGCCGATTTGAAGTTTCGTCTTGATATCGGCCAGCACGAAACGGGTGTTCTGAAAGTCGAGCAATGGCTTACCGAAAACCATGCGGTCACGGCAAAAAGCGACGGTTTCGTCAAATGCCTTTTGCGTGCTTGCCATCGATGACACGGCGATGGAAAGACGCTCTTGCGGCAGTTCGCTCATCAGATAGATGAAGCCCTTGCCCTCTTCACCCAAGCAATTGGTCATGGGAACGCGCACATCTTCGAAGAACAATTCGGACGTGTCGGCTTCGTCCATGCCGATTTTGTCAAGGTTGCGACCGCGTTTGAAACCTTCACGATCGGCTTCGACGAGGACAATTGACATGCCCTTATAAGCTGGCTGAATTTCGGTGTCGGTTTTAACGCAGACCAAAATCAGGTCCGCATTCTGGCCATTGGTGATGTAGGTTTTGCTGCCATTGATGACATAATGATTGCCATCTTTCTTAGCAGTGGTCTTCATGCTTTGAAGGTCGCTTCCGGTGCCAGGCTCGGTCATCGCAATCGCGGTGATAACCTCACCCGAAATCATCTTGGGCAGCCAATGCTTTTTTTGCTCTTCGCTACCATAGCTGGTGATGTAGTTTACGACGATGTCAGACTGTAATGAGAAGCCAGTGGCGACGCCTCCATAATAAGCCGATTCCTCGTCAACAATGGCGTTGTAACCAAAGTCGAGGCCAAGGCCGCCATATTCCACGGGCACGGTGGGGCAGAGCATGCCGACTTCGCCCGCCTTGGGCCAGATGGATTTGGGGACAATGCCGTCTTCCTGCCACTGCTTTGCGTGGGGCGCGACTTCCTTTTGAAGGAATTGGCGCACCGACTGGCGGAACGCCTCATGGTCTTCATTATAAGCGGTGCGTGGAATGCTATCGAGTGACATGTTAAATCCCCTGCAAAATTGTCCTGCGGAATAACCGCATCAATGGCAGTAAGTTGACGCATACGTCAAGACGAATTTAATCGCTCGATTAAGCTGGCTCACCTGCGTCACGTGCGCGCTCGACGAGTGTCTGCTCGGCCTTTGGCACCGTGCGATAGGCAACGATCAGCAAGGCCAAGGCAACAGGTGCAACGGCGATGAGCGACAATATACCAACGCGCAAATCGCCTACCAACTTGCCATCGACCATCGTTCCGGCAAGGTCGGATATCTGCCCGACCATATAGGGGCCGAATGACAGGCCAACGAGCGTGGTGCCCAAGAAGAATGCTGCCGTTGCAGTGCCGCGCATACGGGGCAAGACGAGGTCCTGTGTGGTGGCTGCGGCCGCGCCGAGTGCTGTCGCGCCCAGCATGGCTGCGAGGAAATTCATGATGTAGAATAAGGTCGTGTTATCGGTGGTGTAGCCAATAGCGATGGGAATGATCGGGCCGAGGACGCCGAGAATGATGACAAGAATACGGCCAGCAGGATTTTTTGTACGCAAGGCGTCTGCCACGCGGCCACCGACGATTACGCCCAGAAAGCCACTGACTGCGCCATTCGCGCCGAGGATGAAGGCCAGTTCCTGCTTTGGCAGGCCAAGCACGATTTCAGCATAAGGCGCAGACCAGAACGCAAGCGCGTATGCAGCCAAAGCGACAAGGCCGTATCCAATTGTTGTGCAGATAAAGGCAGGTGTGCCCCAAATCAGACGAAAGGTCGCAGGGTCCTTGGCGCGGAGCGTCGATGCCCATGAGAAGACGGCGTAATAGCCAAAGCTAACGGCGGACCATTGCGGCAGATTGCCGGTGAGCTGGATCATCCAATACGCAAAGGCCGCAATTGCGGCGCCGGTTGCGACATTGATGGCCAGTGCAGCAGGGCCGCGCTGATAGGCTCCCCATAAGGTGAAGGGCGGGACGATCATCGACAGATCGCTCACAAATGTGCGGAAAGGGGCAGGGTGCGCAGGCGTTGCCAAACCATCCATCGCACCGCGCGCAGGCTCGCGCAGGCTTGCGACCCATAATCCTACCAAAACGCCTGGAAGGCCAACGGCGAGAAACGCCGCTTGCCAACCCACCAGCCCAAGCGGCCCGCCTTGCGGATATGCTTCGTTCCAGCCTTGGACGATGAGTGCGCCAATGAACAACGACACACCTCCGCCAATGTAAAGACCGGACGAGTAAATCGCGAGCGCGGTCGCGCGCTGCCTTTTGGGAAAATAATCGGAAATCAGGGAATAAGCTGTTGGGCTGGCAGTCGCCTCGCCAATGCCAACGCCCATGCGTGCGATGGTCAATTCGGCTTGATTGCGCGCAAATCCCGACAAGGCAGTCATGATCGACCACATCGCAAGTCCGATCGACAGCAGCTTCACCCGGCTCCAATTGTCCGCAAGCCGGCCGAGAGGAATGCCAAACAATGCGTAAAATACCGCAAAGGCCGCACCGCCCAAAAAGCCCATGTCTGCGTCAGTCAGACCAAGATCAGCTTTGATATCGACCGCCAAGATGCTGAGGATTTGTCGATCGATGAAGTTGAGGATGTAAACGACCACCAACACCACAAGCACATACCAGCTGTAACTGCTTGCCTCGGGCAACGGCGCTTCGGGTTCTTTCAAAACAACGTTATTGTTTTCACCGTCGGCCGTTACACGCACATCTCTCTCCTTATCAGGCTGTTTCGCCCTAACGCGCTATGGCTAGCAGAACAGCCAAGCGGCGCAACCCGATTTACGATGGAATCGGCAATGAACCTCGGGTTCGGTATCGCCGCTTCAGAAAAACCGTCAGGCCGGTGGCCGATACCCTATTCGTTATCATCTGTAAAAAAACGTTACGTTGTATGTCGTGTTTCGCTTGAATCTGGAACGATTTCATCCAATATACCCGTCAGGCGGCTATATTGCCGTGGTTTGAGGAGAAATAAGTCATGGCACAGTGGTCCGATCCGCGGGTAACCGGGACCCAGTCAAGTCTTGCAGGTGTCGGCTCACGCGCCGGTGACGTCGTTTTTGACGCCGGTCTGCGTTCGCACATGCTCAAGGTTTACAACTATATGGCGTCAGGCGTTTTGCTGACTGGCATCGTCGCGATGTTGTTTGCAAGCAGCGCCTTTGGTCAGAATTTGATGATCAACGGCGGCGCGTTGCGCTGGGTTATCATCCTGTCACCGCTTGCGCTGATTCTGGTAATGAACTTCGGCTTAAACAAGTTGTCGACAGGCGCATTGCAAGCCTGTTTCTGGGGCTTTGCCAGTCTGATGGGGCTGTCGATGTCGACAATCTTCTTGGTCTACACAGGGGCATCGATCGCAACGACTTTCTTTGCGACGGCAGCCGCTTTTGCCGGACTTAGCCTTGTTGGGTACACGACTAAGAAGGACCTGAGCGGCATGGGCACGTTTCTGATCATGGGCGTTGTCGGCCTGATCGTTGCGTCACTTGCCAATATCTGGTTCCAATCGAGCACCTTGCAATGGGTTGTGAGCGCTGCTGGCGTGCTGATCTTTGCAGGCCTTACCGTTTACGACACACAGATGATCAAGAATACCTATCTGCAATTGCGCAGTTCAAATTCTGACTTCATCGGCAAGGCAGCGATCATGGGCGCGCTGACGCTCTATCTGGACTTCATCAACATGTTCCAGTTCCTGCTCAGCTTCTTGGGTAACCGCGAATAATCATCCGCGGTTCAGCTTGAACAGATTAATATGGCCCGGTGGTAAACCACTGGGCCATTTTTCTTGGGGAGTTGGTCGAACAAGGCTTTTCTTTCCGCGCAAAATCTTGTTGGATTGAGGCTCAGAACATCGGAGATTACATAATGCGCCGGGGCGTCAAAAATCTATTAGCACTCATCCTCGTCACGGCTATCGCCGCGTGCGCGCCACCGCCGGTAAAGGTTGCGCCGGTCCCGGTTCAGCTTCCACCCCCTCCACCATCTATTCCTGCTATGCCGTTACCACCCGGCGGCGCTGCATTGTCGATGACCCTGCCGCCAGTCGGTGTCGATGGCATTCGCGTAACGCCCAATCGCGGGCTCAGCCGGGACGAGCAGATCTGGCATTTCCGCGCTGCTTTAAACGTTGCCGCGCTTAACTGTCAGGGGCCAATATGGGGCCAAATCGCAACTGACTATAACAAGTTCATTGTCATTCATAAGGTGCTGCTGTCAAAAACCAGTAAGTCGGTCGATCGCGAATATGTGAAACGCTATCCAAAGCAGAATGGCCTGCGTATCCGCGACACGCGGATGACGGATTTGTACAATTATTTTGCGCTACCGCCCGTGCGCGCACAATATTGCGATATGGCGTTACGCAAGTTGCAAGAGGCTAATCAGGTGCCGAAAGGCGCCTTGCCCGAATATGCCATGGGCAGCCTTGCCGATATCGACAATGTCTTTGTCAATTTCTACGATGCTTATGCAAAATATGAACGGGATTTGGCAGATTGGAACATGAAATATGCGCCAAAGCGAGCGTATGACCCTGCCATTAATATTATGACCCCGTCGGTAACAACGCAGCCCGTGACCGCCTCTCCCGCCAATGTGAGCACGCCATTGCAACCGTGATCACAACAACGGGCGGAGATTTTTTACGCCATGCTGATATAATCGCGCATGGCGGCGGCCTCGGTCTCGATTTTTTCAATCCGGTGTTTGACCAAGTCGCCGATGGAGACAAAGCCGATAAGTGCGTCATCCTTGATGACAGGCAAATGCCGGATGCGCCGTTTCGACATCAGCGATAGAGCGGACAATATTGCCGTATCCGGCCCGACGGTAATGGCAGGCGCGGTCATCGTCTCGGCAACCGTCTTGGTCAGAAAATCTGCACCATGCTTGGCAACGCCATATACTATGTCGCGTTCGGAAAAGATGCCAATCACGCAGGTGCCATCGACGACAGGAAGCGCGCCAATTCGGTTTTTAGCCAATCGGGCGACGACGTCCCCCACGCTTTCGTGGGGCAATGCCGTAAATATGTCCGGATGGTGATTGGCCAGTATTGCAGAAATCGTCATCGACTCTCTCCCTTATGTCCTTGCCCCAGATGGAACTTATAGCATAAGGTTCGCTTATCAAGCTATGACTCGTCCCTCCCGCCTCGATGATCCCGAATATGCTAACTTCGCGTGGCAGCGATATTGGCGCCTGATGCGCTGGATGTTTGGCGTCACATTACTTGTGACCGCCATCGCATTGGGGACATTTTGGTGGCAGAATGGGCTGGTTTCGATCCATTTCTTCATCGCGACCACGGGCGCGATTTTTGGCGCAATCATGCTTACGGCGGCGCTGATGGGCTTGGTTTTCTTGTCCAGCGGGTCGGGCCATGACGAAGCCATTGATGATCCATTCGAAGATGAAGCCGACCGGTGACGGAGCATATTCGAAACTTGCCGCAACGCAATGACCCGGTATTGCGCGTTATCCCGGGGCCGGCGGATATCAACGCCAATGGCCACATCTTTGGCGGCTGGGTGCTTGGCGTGATGGATCAGGCAGGTGGCATAGTGGCGGGCCGTATCGCGCAGGGTGCCTGTGCTACGGTGGCGATCGAAAAAATGGAGTTTATCGCGCCGATATTGTTACGCGACATCATCTCGGTCTATGCAACGCTCGAACATCGCGGACGTACGTCTATGGCTGTTCGGATTGAGGTGATAGCCACACGCGCCCGTGGTCAACAAGAGGTGAAGGTCACCGAAGGATTATTCACCTTCGTCGCGTTAGACGAAAACCACAAACCACGGCCCTTGCCGGAGGGTTGAAGGCGCCGGAAACTAATCCAGCGCCAGTTTTATCGTCCCAATAGATACTGACCCTAATTACTCTGCGGCGGCAATCTCTTCATCACCAGCGGCTTTGGCACGGCGTGCGCGCGGCTTGCGTGCGGGCTTTTCGGCGGCATCATCTTCACCGGACGAAATTGCAATTGAGGGCGGCAATACGGCAAGGTCGAGGCCGGCGGGGGCATCATCAACGTCGTCGCTGTGATGACGGCGCGGGCCGCGATTTGCATTCCGGTTGTTTGACGGGCGATCACCGCGTTCTGGACGTTCGCTGCGCTCAACACGCTCACCGCGTTCTGGACGGCGCGCGCGAACATCGCGCTGCTGACCGCGGGGTTCGCTGTCGTTAGTTTCCTCATCGGATGCATCTTCTGAGTCATCATTCACAGATGAGGGCTGATCGTCGTAATTGGGGGAGCGATCATAATTTGGCGTGCGGTCGTCATTTTGCCAATCATCGCGATCATAGCGATTTTCGTCGCGCGTATCCTCACGAGGGCGGCGCTCGCCTTGCTGTTCCTGGCGCGCTTCTTGGCGACCACGGAAATCTGCGAGCACGCGGAAATAATGGTCGGCAAACTGAAGATGATATTCCGCGTTCACACGGTCACCATTGAACTGCGCATCTTGAGCCAGTTTTTTGTATTTTTCCAACATTTGCGCTGCGTTGCCGCGCGCCCGATTATCAATCTGGTTCTGATAGTCAAAACCGCTACGATTGTTATTCTGTTGCCGGTTGTTGTTATTATTGCGACCGCGCCGACGATTGTTGTTCTGCTGCTGCCTGTTGTTGGTATTCATCAGGGCTGACCCGTCCTCTATTTAGCACTTCAATTGCATGGAGCCCCTGAACCCGTTTTGGGTTGCGCGCGGGTCGGCCTTGACCCTTATACTTTGTCCATCTGCGCTGGGGGGCGGCTTCGCGCTAAAAAACCATCAAGTCGGCATTTTTACGAAGAAGCTTCTTTGCCCTAGTCTTACTATTCTGCGATTCCAAGCGAAAAGCGTATGGCCCTGGGATTACCCGCAAGATCATGATGTAATTCCGTCAAAAATCCCTCTTCTGCGCCCAATTGGTGCACGGCTTGTGCCTGATTATACCCAATTTCAAAAAACGCGACTCCGGCCATTTGAAGTATATGGCGCAGCGATGGGACCAAGATTCGGTAGTCATTCAGGCCGTCTGCCCCTGCAAACAATGCGCTGGGTGGTTCATGCGCAGCCACCATCGGGGCGAGTATAAAGGCGTCCTCAATATATGGCGGGTTACTAAGGATAAGGTCGAATTGTCCAAGCCCGTCGGCCCAGCCCGCCTTGGTCCAATCGCGCAGTTCATATTGGACACGGTCGGCAAATCCGGTGCGGTTGGCATTATCGCTGGCGACGGCAAGCGCCTTTGCGCTGCTATCAATGCCAATGCCTGTGGCGTCCGGAAATATCGACAAAGCCGCGAGCAATAGCGCGCCTGACCCTGTCCCAAGGTCGGCAATACGCATGGGCCCGTCCTTGGCACCAAACCATGCAATCGCGGCCTCCAGCAACGTCTCGCTATCTGCACGCGGGATCAGCACGTCCGGCGTGACACAAAGTTCCAGATCCCAAAACGCCTGCACCCCAGTGATATAAGCCACAGGCTCGTCGGCCATCCGGCGGGCGAGCAGGCCAGTATAGCTGTCGGGCGCGCTCAAATCTGGCTGTTGCAAGAGCATTGCTGATCTGCCGATACCCAGCGCATGCGCCAGCAATAACTCCGCGTCTAACCGCGGTGTTGGGCTGATGCCTTCAAGGGCAGCGGTTGCTTCCCGCAGGACAGGGGCAAGGCCAGTCATCATCCGCCCGTATATCGCGCCGCACGTAAAGCCCAAATATATTTCCGCCCCGTGCACCCATTTAGGCCCTTGCGACGTTATTGTGCATTGGGCAACCATATAGAAGGACTTAGAATATGAAAAAATCGACATTAACCTGGGCCGTCGGCCTGTCTGCGCTGGCTTTGTCGGCGTGTAGCGGAAGCGAATCCGTGCCAACCGAAACCGAAGTCACACAAGACGACGCCATGGCATCTGACAATATCGTTGCCACCGAAACCACTGCGAACAAAAATATCGTCGCATTGGCACAAGACAATCCGCAAGTGTCGACGCTCGTCACCGCCATAACCGCTGCTGGCCTTGGTGAAACCCTGTCGGGCACTGGCCCATTCACCGTCTTTGCGCCATCCAATGCTGCCTTTGCCAAATTGGACAAGGCAACACTCGACGGTTTGTTGAAGCCGGAAAACAAGGCAACGCTGGCAAGCCTGCTGACATATCATGTCGTTGCCGGCGATGTGAAGTCCGGCGATCTTGCCAAGTTGATCAGCGACGGCAAAGGCACCGCGACCGTCAAGACGGTTAATGGCGGCAGCCTGAAGGCCAGCATGGATGGTAACAAGATTGTTCTGACCGATGCCAAGGGTGGCAAGTCCACCGTAACCGCGCCAGACATGGTTGCGTCAAACGGAACGATCCATTTGGTCGACACCGTCGTTATGCCATAAGATTTCGGGTCGCTGAGGCGACCTGAATGTCCTCAATTTCCCCCTAGCAGGCGAGAGAGGACCAAATGAACCCCGTCCGGAACCCTCCCCCGGGCGGGGTTTTTGTGTGTGCTTTATTGAGGGGCAGGACCCTAAGCCGCAGCGTCAATTTTCACAGGGCCAAGCTCTTGCAAACAGGCTTGTACCTTGGACATGGCTTCTGTCGGGCTTGGTGGGTTGGCGACAAGATCAGCCACGCTTTGGCCATTCATCACCTTGTCCGCCGCGCAGCCGCAGACTGCGTTGATATCGACATCAATGCCTTCGGGAATCTGCTCACCCGTAGCGGTTGTGCAGGTCGCGACCAGCGATTCACGTACGCTAATCTGCACGGTATCATTGAGGGCGCCGCCTTCACCGCATCCTGCCAGCGTACCCGACAATAAGGCTATCGTCATCATCCGTTTCATAAACTTCCTCCGGTGCAGTACCCCCGCACACGATAAGTGGGCGGCACTGCCGGAATTACAAGGCGGCTTTTTTATGCCCCCGCCTTATTTGAAACGCGCCCCTATTTGAAACCGCCCTTATTTAAAACCTAACGCCGCGCGCATGATGTGGAAGATGGTGTTTTGTTCAATCGTGCCTTTGAACAAATGCGCCTTGGGGCCAGCGGCGCGGGCAACGACATCGTCACCGCCATGCGTTTCGGACATAAGCGGGATCAACGATTGTTGACGATAATTCAACGTGCCTGTGTCCGCTTTCGATGGGTCAGGGCGTTCGGCCGCATTTACCGCGCCGGGGCCATTGGCATAGCCCAAGGTGGTGTAGCCTTTGCCATCCATCGCCAGGGTCGGTGTGCCAATGGGCGCAGAGACCACGCCTAATATCGGGTTCCCGCGCTCGGGATAGCCAGCGATGGTGAACACATGGCTATGGTCCGATGTCACGACGATCAACGTATCGCGCAAATCAACGCTCTCCATCGCGGCCTTGAGCGCAGCGTTCAGCGCAACAGTGTCTTGCAAGGCGCGGCGGGCATTGCCGCCATGATGGGCATGGTCAATCCGGCCAGCTTCGACCATCAGGACATAGCCCTTTTGGTTCTTCGACAGCATCGCAATTGCCTTGGTCGTCATTTCGGCCAGCGATGGTTCTTTGTTGCCCGCCGCTGTCCGGTCGGCCTCAAATTGCATATGCGATGGTTCAAACAGACCCAGCAGCTTGGTCGTTTTCTTGGCGTCAACCGCAGCGAAACTGTCGCGGTTCCAGACATAAGCGCCCTTGGGGTTAGCGGCGACCCAGCTTGCGGCCAGATCTTTGCCATCGGCGCGCTTGCCTTTCCTGTCGGCATATTCGGGGTCGGCCATGGTCGCCGGAATGAAATGCTGACGCCCGCCACCCAGCATGACGTCAAGCCCGTCACCATGTGGCCATTCCATCATCTGCCGGGCAATGTCGGTGCAGCCTGCGGCCTTGGCCGCGGCGGGCATATTGGCATCCACCTCCCAATCGCGCTGCGCGACATGGGCATAAGTCGATGCGGGCGTAGCATGGGTGATGGTCGCGGTGGACACGATGCCGGTGGCAAGGCCGCGATCCTCTGCCATGCCGAACAGCGATTGGACCTTATAGGGCGCAGTCGCGGCGCAGTCATTCTCAATGGCTTCGGGGCCAACGCCAATCACGCCATTCAGCGTTTTGACGCCGGAGACAATCGCGGTCGCGGTCGGCGCGCTGTCGGGCACTTGCGCATCATGGGAGTAAGTTTTGACCAAGGCGGTGTGCGGCAAAAGGTCCATTTGCGCGACATAGGATTCACCATCGAGGCCAAGCTGCTGCCCCTCAAAAATACGGCCAGCGGTCAGCGTGCTTACGCCCATGCCATCGCCGATGAACAGGATGACATTGCGCGCCTTGCCGTCATTGGGCTTGTCCGCAAGCAAGCGTTGCAGCTCGGCTTGGCCTGCTTTGAGATAGCCTTCGCTGGTGCTGATCGGCGGTTTGGCAGGCGCAGAAGCAGGCGTGCCTTGCGCCAACAATGGCGCGGCGATCAGGCAGGATGCCAAAAGGGCGGATGATAGTTTACGCATGCGATACTCCTCAAAAAGCTGGCTTACCCATCGCAGACCATGATGACCAATGCGTGACAGGGGCGTGATAGGCCGTGTTTACACGGCCAAGCTTGTGTTGGCGAGGGGGGAGTGTGGGGGGATTTAAGGTCGCGTCCCGATCACCATTTGCCGCCAGCATCGTCTATGGCCTTGAGCAAAGCCTTTTTGCTTTCGGTGCGGTTTTCGCCGCTGTTGCGTTCCAGTTCCGGATTACCAAGTTCAGCGCGGCGTTTGGACAAGGCAGCATTGAACGCCGAAAAGTCCACGCGACGTCCGTTCCAATTCTCTTCAGCCTTTAAGCGCTTCGATGCCATATTCGTTTAACGTTTCTTCTTGGATACGCCGTTCCAGATACACTTTATCGAGCGATGGGTGAAGCCTGTATAATGTCTGCGCTTGTTGCAGGCGATCCCGCGCTGTTCCCGATGCATATTGGCCCATACGGTCGGCAATCAGGTCCTCCACCGAGATGACGACAAACGCGCCTTCGTCGGTAAAGTTTTCGATCAGCGCCAGCGTCTCGCGGTCATAGCCGCCGTCCATTGGAACATTGGCCACGACTTCAAATCCAAGCAGCAATTCGGGATGAATCCATCCTTTGGTCACCTGCCCAGCGCCCGATGGCTTCACAAAACCGGCCTTTTGCATTTCTGCCTCAAGCGCATCTTGCCGAGGCGTGCACAGGTCGAAATCACCGGTGTTGATGGCGCTTTGTGAATAAAACTCCGCCGCCGCGCCGCCCACGAGAATGGGGCGTTGAAAGCCCTGTTCATGCATCGCCTCACTGACCCGCGCAAACAGGCGCAGCGCAGCTTCAAATTCGGGGCGGTAAGCGTTCATAAGGAGGGTTTGCCGGATTGGCGGTTGGTTGGAAAGGGTTTTTGGTTCACGCAGAGCCGCAGAGGAGTTTAGGAGTTTAGGAGTTTAGGAGTTTAGGAGTTTAGGAGTTATCGCACCCGTTGCTGTAATTCCCGCAATTCCTTTTCGACGCCTAAGTTTACAAACTTATACGCAAAATGCGGTATTTCTGTAAACTTACCGCAACGTTGCGCAGTGGGTTCACCGGTTCCGAAAGCCGGGGCGGGGGCAACATGTTCAAAGAGCCAGCCGCGCAAGTATTGCACGCGTGAAGCACAGAATTTCAGAGCAAATCCTACATTGCAAGAGGGAGCTGTTTGGGGGGGGGCGGGTGTTGGCGTAATTACCAAATGTTTCTGGCTTGCACCTGACAGAGGCGGTTTGCACGGCAGTATAATGTTATCGACAATGATCGCTTAGTAAGATAACAAAAACTATCAGGTCCAGATATTTCACATGTAATTCATGTAATTCATGGGGTTCTGGATGTCTGTCAGGTCAATTTCTCTCAGAAAATTGATAAAAATTCTTTTCTTACCTGCGAACCGTAGAGTTTCGGAGATTAGAAAAGATATCCGCGAAGAAATAAAAAGAAATCAGAGCTTTACCGGTGATGGGGGCGATTTCTATGCTCCCTTTTGGAGTGATGCCAAAAACCATGTATTTGGACTTTCGGATCTTCACGCTTCAGTGGCTGATAGGATTGCGTCCAATGATAGGCGCGGAAACTTATACCAGCGTGCGCTGATGCTGACTCAGATTTGGGATTCCCAATCGGTTGAAAGTCTGATTCTATGTTGTTCTTCATTTGGAGGAGGTGACATGGGAGCATCGATTAGCTTGC
>NZ_JBIIBA010000011.1:0-65408 GCF_044239665.1 Sphingorhabdus sp. | reverse complement strand
GACCTCTGCTGCGAGGCGTGGAACAAACTCATAGATCAGCCTTGGCGCATTATGACCATCGGCCATCGTAAATGGGCCAGTGAGTTGTGATCAATGCAGGTTGGTATAAGTATGCTGCATCAAGAACAGAAAATGTAATAACAATTGGAAGACTGTAAATTATTATTTGTTCTTTCGAAACAGCCGCTGACAGTCCTATGACTGCAGCAACCATGGTCATGCAGTAACCTTTCAAATTCGCATTATTTGATCCCATCCGCGAAATTGCATTTTGGACAAATTCCAAATGCTTCATCCGCATTTCTGGCCATTTATCGCGAAACTCGTCGGGCATATTTTCTCCGCAATAGCTTCTGGCTGTTTAAACATCTTTACGCCGTCGTTTTCGGCGACCGACTCAATACCGATGATCTTCTTTTGCGACGGTCGAAGCTGCTTGATGGCTCGTCCCAATCGTCGCAAGTGCTAGCTATACTCGCCAACATATTGTTAAAAAATGTGAAGTCAAATTCGTTTTGGAGGTTTTACACAACATTACCAATGACTTGAGCGTAACGCTATCTCCGCTGCTGCCTTTCACCCTCATGCTTGGGGACAGCAGCCCGGCGTGTTCATTCGCACAGAATGCGCACAAAAAACTGCCGCGCCTCTTTGCAGAAGCGCGGCAGCGGGAATGTCTAACGCGATAGCGTTTAAATCAGATCATGGAGAAGGCTTACTCCGCCGCAACTCCAGCCGCTTCAAACATGTCCATGCCGTCATTTTCGGCGACGATGACTTCGGCGATGTCTTTCTTCTTACGGTTGTCGAAGCTGTTCCATACTTGGCCCCAATCGCCGCGTGTCGACGCCTTGCTGTACTCGGTGGCGCGGGTTTCGAAGAAGTTGGCATGCTCGACACCGTTCAACAATGGCGCGAGCCATGGCAGCGGGTGGTCTTCGACCATGTAAATGGGTTGGAAGCCAAGCTGACCCAAGCGCCAATCGGCGATGTAGCGGATATAGCGTTTGATTTCCTTGGCGGTCATGCCGGGGACGGGGCCCATTTCGAACGCGAGGTCGATGAAATTATCTTCCAGACGGACAACCTTCTGGCAGCAATCGATAATGTCTTCCCGCACCGACTTGGTGAGGCAGCCACGTTCGGCGCAAAATGCGTGGAACAGCTTGGTAATGCCTTCGCAGTGCAGGCTTTCGTCGCGGACCGACCAGGATACGATCTGCCCCATGCCCTTCATCTTGTTGAAGCGCGGGAAGTTCATCAGCATCGCGAAAGATGCGAATAATTGCAACCCTTCGGTAAAGCCGCCGAACATCGCGAGCGTGCGCGCAATGTCTTCGTCGCTGTCGACGCCGAATTGGTGGATATAATCGACCTTGGCCGCCATTTCTTCATATTCGAGGAACGCCGAATATTCGGACTCGGGCATGCCGATGGTGTCGAGCAAATGGCTGTAGGCCGCGACATGGACGGTTTCCATGTTGGAAAAGGCGGTCAGCATCATCTTGACTTCAGTCGGCTTAAACACGCGGCCATAATTTTCGTGGTAGCAATTCTGCACCTCGATATCGGCTTGCGTGAAGAAGCGGAAGATTTGCGTCAGCAGATTGCGTTCATGGTCCGAAAGCTTCTGCGCCCAATCGCGGCAATCTTCGCCCAAAGGCACTTCTTCGGGCAACCAATGGATCTGCTGCTGGCGTTTCCAGAAGTCATAGGCCCAAGGATATTCAAAGGGCTTGTAGCTGTTACGCGCTTCTAACAATGACATCTTCGTTGCTCCAATTTTTCCTCCCTTGGGGGAGGTATGCGGGGATTTTCCCCTGTTTTATCTATCGTCGCTCCAGCGGAGGCTGGAGCCTATTTCGCCTATCGGTCTCAACTGCGAGACGTGATGGGCCCCAGCCTACGCTGGGGCGACGTCACTGACAGGCCAAGCATTCTTCATAATCAGTTTGGGCCGCAAGCTCGATAACGGGTGCTTCGGCGGTGTTATCCGCCTCAACCCCGCCGGCAAAACCAGCGCGTTGGATCGACTTCGAACGCAGATAATAAAGCGACTTCACGCCCAATTCCCATGCGCGGAAGTGGAGCATGAGAAGGTCCCATTTTTCCACATCGGCAGGGATATAGAGGTTCAGCGACGTTGCCTGGTCGATATAAGGCGTGCGGTCCGCGGCCAGTTCGATCAACCAACGCTGGTCAATTTCGAAGCTGGTTTTGAACGTGTCCTTTTCCTCTGGCGTGAGGAAATCGAGATGCTGAACCGATCCGCCCTTTTCCAATATGCTGTTCCAGACATTGGTCGAATCCTTCGACTTTTCCTGCAACAGTTTTTCGAGATAGGGGTTCTTGACAATGAAGCTGCCCGACAAGGTTTTGTGCGTGTAGATATTGGCCGGGATCGGTTCAATGCAGGCGCTGGTACCGCCGCAGATGATCGAAATCGACGCCGTTGGCGCAATCGCCATCTTGCAGGAGAAGCGCTCCATCACGCCCATTTCTTCTGCGTCGGGGCAGGCGCCACGTTCGTTGGCGAGCATCATCGATGCCTCATCCACTTGTGCGCGGACATGTTTGAAGAACTTCATGTTCCAAGATTTGGCAAGCGCGCTTTCAAAGCCGACGCCGCGGGACTGCAGGAAGCTGTGATAGCCCATGACACCAAGGCCGATCGAGCGTTCACGGCTCGCTGAATATTTGGCCCGCGACATTTCGGGCGGCGCACGATCAATGAAGTCCTGAAGCACATTGTCGAGCATGCGCATCACATCTTCGATGAAGACCTTATCGCCGTTCCATTCGTCCCATTTTTCAAGGTTGAGCGACGACAAGCAACATACGGCCGTCCGGTCATTGCCCAAATGGTCACGGCCCGTCGGCAAGGTGATTTCCGAACAGAGATTCGATGTCGACACCTTCAGCCCCAGATCGCGGTGATGCTTGGGCATCGCGTTGTTCACGGTGTCGCTGAAGATGATATAGGGCTCGCCCGTTGCAAGGCGGGTTTCCACCAGCTTCTGGAACAAGGAACGGGCATCAATGGTGCTGCGCACTTCGCCTGTCTTGGGACTGCGCAGGTGGAATTCTTCACCAGCGCGGACGGCTTCCATAAATTCGTCGGACAGCAATACACCGTGGTGCAGGTTCAACGCCTTACGGTTGAAGTCGCCCGATGGCTTGCGGATTTCGAGGAATTCTTCGATTTCGGGGTGGCTGACGTCCAGATAACAGGCCGCAGAGCCACGACGCAGCGAACCTTGCGAAATCGCAAGTGTCAGGCTGTCCATGACGCGGACAAAGGGAATGATACCGCTGGTCTTGCCGTTGAGGCCAACAGGTTCACCAATGCCACGGACATTGCCCCAATAAGTGCCAATGCCGCCGCCGCGCGACGCAAGCCAGACATTTTCGTTCCAAGTGTTGACGATGCCTTCAAGGCTGTCATCGACTGAGTTCAAATAGCAGCTGATCGGCAGGCCACGGCCCGTGCCGCCATTGGACAATACGGGCGTTGCCGGCATGAACCATAAACGCGAGATATAGTCATAAAGACGCTGCGCATGCGCCTCATCATCGGCATAAGCCGACGCGACGCGGGCGAACAGGTCCTGATAGCTTTCATCGGGCAACAGATAACGGTCCTGCAACGTGTCCTTGCCGAATTCGGTCAACAAGGCGTCGCGTGACGCATCAGTGACGACATTGAAACGACGCACATCAACGGACTTGCTTGACGCAGGCGTCTTTGCTTCAACGATTTCCGCCTTTACCGCTTCAGCTACTTTTTCAAGCATATCTGTCATCATTCCTGCGGTCATGTCGTCCGCGCCTTGGCCTGTATCCCTGAAATCCATTTTAACCTGTAGCTCCATTCATTGCGGCGACCTAAAACTGGTTGTCGGCTTACCGACATCCAGCAACCTGCTGTATTTTGGCGGGAACCGATGTTCCCATATTGTTCGACTCAGGGCGCGAAACTCCCTATTAGCATTTTTTGGCCTTCTCAGGGGGAGTATTTTAACTTGTCCCCAGCTTATCGACGGGAAAAACGGCCCCCGCCGACACATATGCCTACTGAAGCATAAAGCACAATTTGTGGTAATGCCCCCTGTGGCCAACCGCTACCTATAGTGCCTTATTCATTCCCAGACGCAAGATGTAAAATGCAATTTCTCCATCTCAATTCGTCGCTAATGTGATTCCATTCGTCGCACATTGGTGCGTCGTAACAGCGAGCGACGCGCGGACCTGCTAAGTGAAATTCAGAGCGCAAGATGTAAAATGGCCCAATGCATATTTTTTAGATGCCGAAATGAATGTATCGGCTGAGGGCGCATTTTCGCTGTTCTGGCCGCGGGTGCAAACTAGGATTTGCAGTGTCAGATTCGGTGCGCAAATCATGAACCGCAAAGGCGGCGATCTATGCCGTGTCGCAATGCCGAACCAACGCGATGTGCGAGCGCCTTCTAGCTGTGGCGGATCCCCGCCTTTACGGGGATGACGGGGATGGCGGGAATTACGGGGGGGGGGGATGAAGTGACGTTCGCGGGACCGACCGAAGCCTTTCATTAAGCGCGGTTGAGGCATCGCGCTTGTTCGCCAATGTCCTTTTGCGTCACACCAAATGAAGCTTGAATAGGCGCTCGAGCGCGTTAAGGGGCATGCTATACTTAAAGCGTAGGGGCCGACATGACTGTAATAATCCGCAATGGCGACTTGATCGAAAGCGTGGCCGACGCGTTACAATATATCAGCTATTTCCACCCGATGGATTATATCCGGGCCTTGGGCGATGCGTATGAAGCGGAACAATCGCCTGCCGCCAAGGACGCTATCGCGCAGATCCTAACCAACAGCCGCATGTGCGCAGAGGGGCATCGGCCGATTTGCCAAGACACGGGTATCGTTAACGTCTTCGTCAAATGGGGTATGGATTGCCGTTTGGAAGACACATCCACCTCTTTGCAGGACGTGATCGATGAAGGCGTGCGCCGCGCTTATTTACATCCCGAAAACAAGCTGCGCGCGTCGGTGCTTGCAGACCCAGCCTTTACGCGGCGCAATACCAAGGACAATACGCCGTGCGTTCTGCATGTCGACCTTGTTCCCGGCGCCAAAGTGTCCGTTGACGTTGCCGCCAAGGGCGGTGGCAGCGAAAATAAGTCGAAGTTCAAGATGATGAACCCGTCGGACAATATAGTGGATTGGGTCGTGGAGATGCTACCGCAAATGGGCGCTGGTTGGTGCCCGCCCGGCATGTTGGGTATCGGCATTGGCGGCACCGCGGAGCATTGCGTGTTACTGGCCAAACAAGCATTGATGGAGCCCATCGACATGGGGCCGTTGAAGGCGCGCGGACCGCAGAACGACATTGAAGCCATGCGCATCGAGATTTTTGACAAGGTCAATGCGCTTGGCATTGGCGCGCAGGGGCTTGGCGGACTTTCGACGATATTGGATGTGAAGATCCTGGATGCGCCATGTCATGCCGCAGGTAAGCCAGTTGCCATGATTCCCAATTGCGCCGCCACGCGCCACGCCCATTTCACATTGGATGGAGCTGGCCCTGCCTTTTTGGAAGCGCCAAAGTTGGACGAATGGCCCAAGGTCGATTGGAAACCTGATGCAGCGGCAATCCGCGTTGATCTCGATACGCTAACGCCGGACGTCGTGGCGGGTTGGAAGCAAGGTGATCGCCTGCTGCTGAACGGCAAGATGCTGACTGGCCGCGACGCTGCCCATAAGCGCATTGCCGATATGTTGGCCAAGGGAGAAGAACTGCCCGTCAGCTTCAAAGGCCGCATGATCTATTATGTCGGCCCAGTCGATCCGGTTGGTGAGGAAATTGTCGGGCCAGCAGGGCCAACAACCGCGACGCGCATGGACAAGTTCATGGATATGATGCTTGAGCAAGGCCTGCTCGCCTGCGTTGGCAAGGCTGAGCGCGGCCCAGCGGCAACCCAAGCCATCGCCAAGCATAAGAGCGCCTATCTCATGGCCGTTGGCGGCGCGGCCTATCTCGTCGCCCGTGCGATCAAGGGCAGCAAAGTCGTCGGCTTTGCAGATTTAGGCATGGAAGCCATTTACGAATTTGAAGTGCAGGACTTTCCCGTCACCGTTGCGGTCGATAGCGATGGCAACAATGTCCACCAATTAGCGCCTGCTTATTGGCAAAAGCGGATTAAGGATGAAGGACTGTTAAACGGTTAGATAAGCCATGAGTTTTATGGCACCGCCGGTGCTGGCGATTGCACTGTGGGTTTGGCTGGCGCTGTCGGTTTGCTTGTCGCTGTGGGCAAGGAATCCATAAACTCCAGATCGGCTAGGTTGATATCGGAATTACACCTTTTGCCCTTCAGCACATCAATTTCTGCTTGCCGCTTCTTGAGATAATATTCGCGCATCGCGGCATAGGGGGTCCCGCTTTGCTGGACTCGCGTCAGGATTTCATCATTCCGGACTCGGTCGTCGATAGACGAAAGAATGCCCTTGGACGCTGATATGATTGGATCGGCAAAGGGCTTTCCAGCTGCCGTTGGTAAAAGCGATAGGTCGACGACCCGTCCAAACAGGTCGCGAATGGTCGTCGATCCGATCAGCGGCAAGAACAGATAAGGCCCTGGGCCTACGCCATAAAAGCCCAAAGTATATGCCAAACCGTTTGAACGGTGCGGCAAATTGAAAGGCTTCTTTTTCGCGACATCCAAGAGCCCGGCGACACCCACCGTTGAGTTGATCGCAAAGCGACCCACAGTTTCAAACGCTCTGCCGATTTTCAACTGCAGCAAAAAATTCACAAAGACGACAGGCTCATCAAGGTTGTTTATGACATTATGTATTCCGTCGCGCACGGGGTTAGGCACAGCCGCTTCGTAACCTTGGGCGACTGGCGCTACGAATGCGCCGTCGATCGCTTGGACTGCGACGAACGACACTTCATTGACAGCCTCTACGGGATCGCCGGGCGGCGGCCCTGTTCTTGCGGTCACCACGATGATGTTTTTGTCTGTTGCCTTAGCGGTGGCCGGATCGGCCTGCTTTATCGTATCGGACGGTAATGGTTCTAAGGTGACGGTATCGGGATTGGCAACAGGCGCACTTACAACACCGGCATTATCGGCGGCCTGAACCGATATTGGCATTTGAACGGTGACAGGCGCAGATGCATTCGCAGCTTCAACTGCGCTGGGTGCTTCGTTGGCGGGCGGGCATTGCAGTGATCCGGAGAGCATCGCAATCGCTACGATATTGGTAATGCTCAACTTCGGCTCCTCTGGATGGTTCCTGCTTAGTCCCTTTTTGGCCCAAGCCTGATGTCCGAGCAATGAACATTAGTCAACGCATGGAACATGTGCCTTGCATAGATTGGTGCCAATGCAGCCCTTACGGTGGCTGTCGTTTGTGCACGACACATTATCAGCAGCTTTATCGGACGGAAATAAGCAGCTACCGACGTGTTGCTACAAAATCTCGCACCTTAAAAAGAACCAACATTGCTCTTACTGACCGCGCATTTGGGCGTCAATTTGGGCCTGAATTTCGGGTGGTAGGCCCTGCGCCGCACCGCCAGCCGCGTCACCAGCGGCACCTTGCTGTTGCTGCATTTCCTGCATCTGCTTTTGCATTGCCTCGATTTCGGCGCGTGACTTGAACTCAAGTAGCTCGACATCGAATGTCAGTTCGCTTCCACCGGGAATGGCGACTTCGCCTGTTTGCGGGTTGCGCTGATCCTCTGGCCCATAGCCGAGCTCAGCTGGTATCCACAGGCGATATTTGCCGCCGCGCTGCATGATCTTCAGACCTTCCGAAAAACCTGGAACAACGCCCGTTACAGGAAAGCCAGCTTGCGGGTTTTGGTCAAAAACGGTGCCGTCCTTCAACATGCCCTTATAACTCACGAGGACCACGTCATTGTCCGTAGGGTTGGGGCCTTCGCCAGCTTCCATGATTTTGTAGCGCAGGCCAGATGACGTCGTCACAACATCACCAAATTCCTGCCGCACGTCGCTCGTTCCCCAATATGCCAAGCCACCACCTGCAGCGAGGACCAAGGCAATCGCGGCCCAATATTTGGTGAGCGAACCTTTTTTAAGTGGCTGAATGGGAACGGCAGTGACGGACATAAAAAATTCCTATTGGCTGTGTTGCGCGCTGACTAGCAGAAAGCGACGCGGATTCTAGACACAAAAAAAGCGCCAATGAAAGGCGCTTTCCTTGTTGAAGAGTGCAGACGCTTATTTCGCGCCGTCACGTTCCTGTTGCTTACGCTCCATCTTGCGGGCGCGACGAACAGCAGCAGCCTTTTCACGCGCGCGCTTTTCCGATGGCTTTTCAAAATGACGACGAAGCTTCATTTCGCGATACACGCCTTCACGCTGCAGCTTTTTCTTCAGCGCGCGTAGGGCTTGATCAACATTATTGTCGCGAACCATGATTTGCATAAAAAACTCTACTCCGCATCGAATCGGCAAAATGGCTTAAAACTGCCACTTTGAAAGGCTAAAAACGAAAATCGCCGCGTTCACAGGCGGCGTGTTGATGTGGCCCCTACCCATGTCGCCTCCAAATATCAAGCGGAAATGGCGCTTTTTGTGGGCTTGATTGCTGTTTGAAGAAGCAGCTAGCGGGAAACTATCGGCCTTCGCCCAATCGGCTAATACTTGCCCTCACGCCTTGTTCGTTTCATAATGCAACGCAACTGAAGAGCAGGAGAGAGCGCATGGCGACCCAATTAAAGTCGAATAGCAAGTATAGCGAGGCGGAATGGACTGCGCGGCAAGAGCTTGCGGCCTGTTACCGGATATTTTCGATGTTCGGCTGGGATGAGCTTGTGTTCAACCACATTACGGTCAAAGTGCCTGACGAGGACGGCGCGTTTTTGATTAACCCTTATGGCATGCATTTCGGTGAAATTACCGCGTCGAGCCTCATCAAAATCGATATTGATGGCAACAAGATCGATGCGGATAACCCGTGGCATGTAAACAAAGCGGGCTTTGTTCAACACAGCCTGTTCCATCGCACCTTGCCCGACGCCCATGCGATCATTCACACGCACACCACGGCAACCGTAGCGGTGTGCAGCCTTGAGGGCGGCTTGCAGCCTGTGAACTTCTACGCATGCAATTTCATCGGCCAATTGGCCTATCATGACTTTGAAGGCGTCACTGTACGGGAGGAA
Source organism: Sphingorhabdus sp. (assembly GCF_044239665.1). Classification (GTDB taxonomy): domain Bacteria; phylum Pseudomonadota; class Alphaproteobacteria; order Sphingomonadales; family Sphingomonadaceae; genus Sphingorhabdus_B. Next base: position 56,227 of record NZ_JBIIBA010000011.1, on the reverse strand, counting down.
GAGGGGACGCGGTTGGTCGAACATCTCGGCGACAAGCGGATATTGATGCTGCGTAACCATGGCCCTGTCGTCATGGGCAAGACGCTCACTGATGCCTTTATCAAATATTGGGCGCTGCAGCGCGCGTGCGAGCATCAGATGGCGACGCTACAAATGGGTAAGCCAATTACGGTGTCGCCAGAGGTGATCGCCGTACACCAGCGCGATTTATACATGGCATCGCCCCCGGGCGGATCGGGCCGCGTTGAATTTGACGCGATGGTGCGCAAGGTGGACCAAATCGACAAAAGCTGGCGCGATTAAGATTGTGGGCATCCCCCTCCCGCTTGCGGGAGGGGTTAGGGGAGGGTAGAACCATAAAATGATACCGCGACACGCCCTCCCCCGTCCCCTCCCGCAAGCGGGAGGGGAGTGATGACCAAATTCACCGTCAACGACCGCCCCATCCAATATAAGATGGACCCGCAAACGCCCTTATTATGGGCGCTGCGCGATGCGTCGAACTTGACGGGCACCAAATATGGCTGCGGCATTGGCGATTGCGGTGCATGCATGGTCGAAATTGATGGTGAGGCTATCCGTTCCTGCCTTGTGACCATAGCCGAGGCGGAGGGGCGCTTTGTCACGACGATTGAGGGCTTGAGCCGTGACCGGAGCCATCCGTTGCAACAGGCGTTTGTGGCCAGCAATGTCCCGCAATGTGGCTTTTGCATTTCCGGCGTCATCATGGCAGCGTCAGTGTTACTGAAGAAAAACAGCAACCCGACCGATGCTGAAATTGACGCTGCGATCACCAACCTGTGCCGTTGCGGTATTTACCCACGGTTGCGCGGCGCGATCAAGCGTGCGGGCCGTGTCATGCGCGGCGAAGAACGTATCGCCGCCGCCCCGCCGCCGGGTATCACCCCTGAAGACGCAGCGCGCACAGTGCCCGCGTTGACGGTTCCGAAATAAGGGCTCAGCCCTCTAGTTCGATATCCCAGTATAACCAGTCGTGCCATGTTTCATGTAGATGGTTCGGTGGAAATGCGCGGCCTCGGTCTTGTAATTGCCAGCTTGTCGGTCGGATCGCCGCCATGTTGAGCTGCATATGCGCCTGCTTAGGCGTGCGGCCGCCTTTTTTAAGGTTGCAGTGCAAACAGGCGGTGGTGACATTTTCCCAACTGGTAATACCGCCCATACGACGCGGAACGATATGGTCAAAGGTCAGATTGTCGCCCGACCCGCAATATTGGCATTCGAACTTGTCGCGCAGGAACAGGTTGAACCGCGTGAATGCCGGATATTCCGACGGCTTCACATATTGACGCAGCGCAATCACCGACGGAATTTTCATGTCCAGACTTGGACTATGCACATGTCGGTCATAGTTGGAGACAATGTCGACCTTGTCGAGGAAGACCGCCTTAATCGCGGTCTGCCAAGGCCAGAGGCTTAGCGGATAATAGCTTAATGGCGTGTAATCCGCGTTCAGCACAAGCGCAGGGCAATTTTCCGGGTGCCTTGCCCGCCCCGCTGCCTCGAAAGTTCCGGTATGCAACATAAGTCGAACCTACTCCCCTGTTATCATACATGCTTTAAGCCTATTAGCGTTACAGCAATCTGACAGTTGCCAACCTATTTACACATATGGTGACGTCAATAGGGTAAAGCCACTGAATGTGGTATAATTGGGGATAATTTTTTGACGGCATTTGACTTCATTTATGCCTATCTGGGCCAGATCGTAGAACCAAGGGGTCCGGTGGTCACCAGATTTGCCCCGAGTCCCAATGGACAATTGCATTTGGGGCACGCCTTTTCGGCGCTGTGTGCGCATGAATTTGCGCGCGCTTTTGGTGGTCAGTTTCGCCTTCGGATCGAGGACATTGACGGGACACGCAGTCGGCCCGAGCATATCGAAACGATCCTTGCCGATATGCAGTGGCTTGGGCTCGCGCAAGACGGCGATGTGCAGTTCCAATCGCAACATACCACCCGTTATGTGGCCGCGCTCGACCGGCTGAATTCCGCTGGTCTGTTATATCGCTGTGGTTGCACCAGAGGCGACATAGCCGAAGCGTTAAAGCATAAGCCTGTGCCCCATGGCCCGGACGGTCCGCATTATCCGGGCACCTGCCGAGATCGGCCCTTTGTGGGAGATGCTCCATATAGCTGGCGCCTCGACATAAAAAAGGCCGTGGACTTGGCAGGCCCGCTGTTGTGGATGGATTTGGCGGCGGGGCAGCAGTTTGCAGACCCGACGGCCTTTGGCGATGTTATATTGTGGCGCAAGGACGCCCCGGCATCTTATCATCTCGCCGCGACCGTTGACGATGCCGCCGATGGCATAACATATGTGGTGCGGGGCAAGGATCTGTTCGCTTACACCGCTATTCATCGGCTGTTGCAGAAATTGCTCGACTTACCGGTGCCAGAATATTGGCATCACCCGCTCTTGCTGGACAGCGCGGCCGAAAAGCTGGCCAAGAGCAAATCCTCACCTGCTTTGTCCGCCCGCCGTCTAGCAGGCGAAAGCGGAACGGAACTTATGGATAATTTGCGTCACCGAACGCTTCCGCTTGGAATTTCCTTATCTGATGCTTAGATAGGGGCAACGGGGTATTGGCCCTGAACAAGGACTTCTCCCGATGACTATATTGTTGGTTCTTCTCATCATTGGCGCCGTTGGTGCCGTTGCCTTCGCGTTAATCCGCGGACTGCATGCTTTTGCCAATTTGCGTCCGGCAGATGTGGATGAAGCCGGTCTGCCCAAATCACTCGCGGTGCAAAACAAGATGATGTTTGCGCGCGTGAAGTGGCAGGCGATCACGATCGTGTTGCTTGCTGTTTTGGTACTTGTGGCCGGATCGCAATAAGTAAATCGCTGATGGTTAAGCTCAACAAAATATATACGCGTACGGGTGACGATGGCACAACGGGCCTTGTCGACGGCTCACGTGTTTCGAAAACGGCTTCACGGTTGCATGCAATTGGTGAAGTCGATGAAACCAATAGCGCGCTGGGCGTTGCGATCCAGTCGCTTGCGGCGGATGAAGGCGATACGCCTTTGGTGCAGGAACTGCGCCGAATTCAAAATGACCTGTTCGATTTGGGCGCAGATATTGCCACGCCTGGCGAAAATTTCGAACCTTCGCCGATGGAATTGCGAATTGTTGCATCACAGGTTGAATGGCTTGAAGGGGCGATTGATAATGCGAATGCCCAACTTCCGCCGCTGACCAGCTTCATCCTGCCGGGCGGTAGCTTGCCAGCGGCACAGATGCATATGGCGCGAGTAACAGCGCGTCGCGCCGAGCGCGCTCTTGTTGCGGCATCGCTGGATGTCGCGGTCAACCCGCAGGCGCTGCATTACCTTAACCGCCTGTCGGACTATCTCTTCACTTTGTGCCGTTTAATCAACGCAACACGGGGCGGCGATATCCTGTGGGTGCCAGGCGCATCACGCTGAGGGACGCGAGGACCGCGAATGCGGCAATGGCAAAAGGCATGGATTGTTCGGCCCTTTATGTCTTGGCTACCGGTTACGCCCGCACGGCCCTAGCGATTCAATAACAAAGCTATAGTCGGCCTGCGCACGGGCGGTATCTGCCTTCGACGCGCCTTCAACACGGTCAGCAGGCAGAGCGCGCGGAAGACCGCATGCCAAGCGATACCATAATAAGGTAAAGCGCTGCGGTGCGGTTGCAGATGCGTCAATGACTTCGGCTGTTGAGACGGCCCATATTTTTTGCTGGCCTGGGCGGCTCAATATTGTGAGCGAAAGCGGCTGGTCATTGTCCGTTTTCACGAAAATCTGCGTTTCGCCTTCCCCCAATACGGTCCCGGCGCTGTGAAAGGCGCTGCTTACGCTGGCAATGCGTCGCGCAGCGTTAACTTGGACTGCCTCTTTCGTGATGGCCCGGACGAGCGCATCGTTATTGGCGCTAAATAAAGCCAACGCATTTGGCCGTGCCAGCTGGACTTCGCCGGGACGACCGGCCACTTGACGGCCAAACAGATACATGCGCTGTTTTTCAATTTTGGGAATTTTCCCTTTCGCGTTTTTGGGTATATCGAGCAGGAAACGCACGCGCGGCGTGATGCCCCCTTCGCCACGAATCAATGCCATGACGTCGGCCTCCACCAAAACGCGTTCGAGCGAAGTTGGGACACCTGCCGCTTGTTCGGTAGGCAATTTTCGGACCTTTCGAACGGTCACATCGACAATGAGAGGCGAAATTACCACCAAATCGGCAATATCTGCATAGCTCGCCTTATCGGCTTCGATGACAAAGGAGGATGGCAGGTCAAGAGGCGCTTGCGCCAATGTTGCGGTGCTGAAACCTAATAAAATCAAGCATAAACCTGTTTTCGCATGACCGAATCGCATTCATTAAACCTTTCTTTGCCCGTCTGAGGCCGTCGTTTCTGCCTCTATCATATTGTGGGATATTACCTACCCATCGATGAATTGCGTCTTAATAGCAGAATCCGGATTGCTTGGCCCGTAAGGGTTGGCTAATGCGTCGTTGAATCGAGCAAAAAAAAATAGATTTCGATATCGCTGGGGTACATCAGGGGCGTGTTTAAGCATGCTGCCATCATGTACTGTTTTGTTTTGAAGGTAGGAGAGTTTTTTCCGCATGGCATATGCTGATCAAGATGGGATGAGCACAAACCGTTTGGTTTCTGTCATCATTGTTATCCTACTTCACGCTTTCCTCGGTTATGCCTTGGTCACGGGTCTTGCGTATGACGCGGTCACGGTCATCAAGGAAAAAATGACCGTTGTAGACGTGAAGGAAGAAGAGCCACCCGAAGAAGAAGAGCCACCACCCGAGCCCGAAAAGCAGATCGAGCCACCTGTTGTCTCGCCTCCGCCATTGGTTCAGACGGTAACGCCGCCGCCAACGATACGTACCGTTGCAACGCCGCCACCCTCTGCGCCGATCGTGCCCACGGCTGCTCCGCCAGCACCACCCCCACCGGCCGCTCCGGCGGGACCAACTTCTGAAGCAAAGCCGCGTGGCAACCCAGGCAACTGGGCAAACACGAACGACTATCCGTCGCGCGCGTTGCAGCAGGAGCGTGAAGGAACGACTGGTTTCCGCGTAACGATTGGCGTGGACGGACGTGTTGTTGACTGCGTCGTTACTCAGTCCAGCGGCCATGACGATTTGGATGCGGCAACATGCAGCAACGTAAAGCGTCGTGCGCGTTTTGAGCCTGCCGTTCGTAACGGCGAAAAGGTTCAAGGTTCTTATTCGAACCGCGTACGGTGGCAGATACCGAAATAATTTCACGGCCCGGCAAAGGGGGAGCCTTCGCGTCGGGTCTTTTTTGCTAGATAGTTCTATTTTTTGAGAGGTAGTTAAAATGTCGATTTTGTTTCTGACTGCGGCCGGTGCCGCAAACCCAGATGTGGCCGCACAATTCGGTCTTATCCCTGCGCTTAACGAAGGTGGCCCAATTTCATGGTCGATCTTCATCGTCATGGTCATCATGTCGATCTTTTCGTTCTACATCATGTTCACCAAGCTGTTCGAACAGCAGAAGGTGCTGAACCAGTATAAAGAAGTCCGTGCGCAATTCTGGCGTGCTGCAACGCTTGAAGAAGGCGCCGCAAAGCTCGAAAAGAACAGTGCATATCGTCAAGTTGTCGACGACGGCATCGCAGCACAAAAGCAGCACAGCCTTTTGACCGACCCAATCGAAGCACATGATTGGTTGCACGGCGCGATGGCCCGGTCGGAAGATTCGATCAACAACAAGCTCGCGAGCGGTCTTCCGTTCCTTGCAACGGTTGGCGCAACTGCTCCGTTCGTTGGTCTGCTAGGTACGGTTATCGGGATCTACTCGGCACTGATCAAAATCGGTATCGCGGGTCAGGCCGACATCGGCAAGATCGCTGGTCCAGTTGGTGAAGCTCTAATCATGACCGCTATTGGTCTGTTCGTTGCTGTTCCTGCCGTTCTTGCCTACAACTGGCTGCAGGCACGTAACAAGACGATCGCACGTAGCTTGGCTACTTTCTCGAACGATGTGCTCGGTTACATCTCTTCGGGTGGTCGCCTGAAGCCTGCCGTTACTGCAGCAGTAGCAGGCAAGCCAGCGCCAGCAGCGGTTAAGAAGTAAGATTGGGTGAGGGCTGCGTTTTGCGCGCAGCCCATCCGCCAGCATCTGCTGGCGCTCGATTTTTGACCCAATTTAGTTAGAAGAGGATTGGCCAATGGCAATCAGTTCAGGAGGCGGCGGCAATGATGCGCCAATGTCTGACATCAACACGACGCCGCTCGTCGACGTCATGCTGGTGCTCCTCATCGTGTTCCTCATCGCAATTCCAGTCGCCATTCAAACGGTGAAACTAGACATTCCGATCATCAAGTTTGAGCCAACGAAAGCAAAGCGTGAAAATGTTTTGTTGTCAGTGACAACAACTGATGTCGGCGGACGTGATCCAGGCGACCCCGCGTATCAGGGTGCGAACCCCGGCGGCGAGTGTCGCATTTACTGGAACGTTACCCCGGTTGATTCGACCGAATTGGTCGATCGTGCTGCAAAGCATTTGAAGGCCGAATTTGAAAAGCTGGGTGGCCCAGAAGCCGCCGCTGCTGGACAAATCTTGCCTGAAATGTTGCCTGAGGCGCATATCCGTGGTGACATTAACACGCCCTATCGTTGCATCGGTGGTGCAATTTACACCATGCAAATGGCTGGTTTCGCGCGCGTCGGGTTCATTTCGTCGCCATTCGAAAACGCGAATGTCCAGTAAGCAATTTAAGGAGCAATCATCATGGCAATGAGTGGCGGTAACGATGATGGCCAGCCGATGATGGAAATGAACACGACGCCGTTAATCGACGTCATGCTCGTTCTCCTCATCATGCTGATGATCACCATCCCCCCGGTTTCGCACGCCGTTAATATCGACCTTCCAGTCAACGACCCTAATGCACCGCCGCCGGTGGATCCTATTGATCCTGTTATCAACAAGATCATCATTCTGCCGGACAGCACTATTCAATGGAATGGCACGCCCGTTACATTGCAGCAGATGGAGCAATATCTGGTCCGGACACGGTCGATGACACCGGAGCCGGAGCTTCAGTTCCAGCCAGCCCCAACGGCGCCTTATGACACCGTGGACAAGGCACTGGTTTCTGTAAAGCGCAGCGGCATCACCAAGTTCGGCTTTGTCGGCAACGAACAATATCGCGTCTTCGGCAAGGCGTCGCGTGAGGGACGTTAGTCTAAGGCCTTAGAACTAATCGACATGGAAAGGGGCGGTGCAGAAATGCGCCGCCTTTTTTTTTGGCGATGAGAGGTGGTGAGGGCCCTATCCATAGCGCCAGCCTCAACACCCCAAACGTTTCACGACGAAACCCTTGCCGTTACCGACCCACGCCGCGTCGCTCCAGCGGAGGCTGGAGCCTATCCCGCCTCTCGTTCTCGACCGACAGACGTGATGGGCCCCAGCCTGCGCTGGGGCGACGGTAGTTTTGGGGCCGGTACGCTAGTTTGGCTGCAGGGCGGTGTGGGCGGGGCTACTCGGGCGCGGTTTGCGCAAAACGCATAATCAACCCGCCCCGTCGCTCCAGCGCAGGCTGGAGGCTATCGCGCCTTGCCGGCTAGGCCGACAGACGCGATGGGTGCTAGCCCATGCTGGGGCTAGGGTATATGCGTGCGAATACCGCGTTTAAATGTGCTTTGCCATGCCTTGCGGCAAAGTTACTTCCCGTAGGAAAGCCGCGTCATCAATATGGCTGCTCGCTTCGCTTGACGCTTGATGCTCGCCAGATCGACGGTTTCGCCGGGAGCATGGTCGCCCTTGCTGTAAACGCCGAGGCCTACAAGTCCGTCCACGTCATTTGCAACGAAACTTATATCGCCAGCACCACGTTTCAACGGGTCAAGTACGGCCTGTTCGGCAAGACCAAGGTCGCGGTTGACGACATTAAGACCAGCCAGAAGGGCCTTGTTGCCCTCCGTTGGTGCCATTGCCGGATAGCTTCCCGGGTCAAAGCTGATAGTTGCTTTGGTCTTCGGTGCCGATGCGGCAACGATATCAAGCATTTTTGCACGGACACGCGCGCTTTGTTGTTCGGATAAAGTCCGGAAATCGCCGCGCGCAATAGCTAAGCCTGGGATAATATTGGTTTTGCCCTTCGCACTTACGCGGACGCCATCTGTGTCAAAGTTCACTTCCTGCCCAGCTGCGACCAAGCCGACGTTGAATGTCAGGTTCTGCTCAGGCAGTTCCGTCCGGAACCGGTGCAAGATGCGGGCAAGTTCAAAAGCGGCGCCATCACCATAAACATTATCGAATATCAGGGAACTGTGTCCCGTGACGCCGGACACTTCCAATTTCCAACTATTGGACGACCGCCGGGCTATGACACCCATATCCTTGCCATTTTCAATCGAAAGCCCCTCAAAATCGAGCGCTACGTCGGCTGTCTTGCCGGCTGCGATCAACGGCGCACGTGTGATGTTGATGGGGTCGCCAGCGTCCTCCTCATCCCCCGTCATATGGATTTCTATGCTGGCGTCCTTCAACGTGCCCGCCGCTTGCATTGCGCGTAAGGCTGACACGATGACGACCATGCCGCCCTTGTCATCGCCTGCGCCCGGGCCAATCGCTTGCTCACCATTGCGGACGAAGGTCTGGAACGGGCTATCTGCCTCAAACACCGTGTCGAGATGGGCAATGAGCAACAGTTTCTTCGCGCCCTTCTTACCCGCCTTGGTCGCGACGAGATGCCCCGAACGACCCGCTTTCGCCATATCGATCCATTCAACCTTGAAGCCGAGTGGCTCCAACTCGGCCCGCATCATATCGCCGACGATCTTTACGCCGGAAAAGTTCATAGTGCCCGAATTCTGGTTCACCAGCTTTTCAAGTAGGGTGATGGATCGTTCATATTCCGCATCAACGGTCGCGACCATTTTGGCTTCGGATGGCGACAATTTGGCATGCGCCATGGGTGAAAGGACGACGAAGGCAAGGCTGCTGCACAGCATCAAGGCGCGGAATTTCATGATACACTCCCGATTAAGACCTGCATGATGTGCCGCGCTTTGTCGATTGAGGCAAGGGCGTTGAACCGGCCAATTTTATGCAGGTTTTTTGTCCGACAGAATATGTTCCAGAATGAAATGCGGGACAGTCAGCGTGGATATCAAAATGAAAGCTGTCCGGATGATGCCCATGTCAGCGGGAACGTCGCCCTGATACAGGAACATCAATACACCCAGGCCCAATGACAAAGAGAATACCGCGCAAATAATGGCGGTCTTCTTCATCGGTGACAGGTCCCCTGTCTCACGTAACGCGTCGGCCATATGCCGCGGTGAATGGAGCCCGCAAAAGAATATCGCAAATGCCACAAGTGGCGGCAGGAACAAGGCGGCGGCGATGCAGGCAAGCACCTCCAGCGCGCTTTGCTTGTCATCGTGACGAAATGCCCAATAGGCAAAAACCAGACTGCCCAAGACTGCTGGGACCGACGCTGCGCCAAGTAACGCGGCAATCACTGCGCCGTTGTCGCTGCCGGTCAGCGCGGCGAATATCATGGCAACATCGTCAGGGCTGGCAAGCGCCGGCAATGCCACCAAAGCCCAGCCGACCATCATCGCTAGGAACGGGTCAACGCCGCCGCGCCAATCGCGACTGAAATGAACGATAGAAATGATGAGAAACGAAATGAGCGCTAGCTCAGGCAGTTGGAGCCATAAAATGATCATGGCACCTGCACAGCCAAGATAGCCGCCAATGATTTTAGCTTTACCGGCAAATCCCTTTTGCCCGAAATGGGCCGCGGCGATTTCAACGTCCAGCGTTCCGTGCGGGACGCCTGCGAGGACGATTGCGACAGCAGCCAGCATATTGACATGGGTGCCGTCCATAACACCCCAAAAGCGATCTATGACAATTAACAACAGAGTAGCCGCTGGTAACGCAAACAGGCGCAACATTTTTGGAAATGTTGCGCCTGCAGAATGCGAGTATGAAATTGTAGTCATATAGGAATGTACGCCACCGACGCGGCGTACGTCCTTATTTTAGCCATGGGCCTTGTCGCCATATTCGGCTTGCGATTTGCGTACTGCGATCATGTAGATCAAGACGCCGACGCCTGCCTTTGCGATCAAGTCAGCAATTGTATAGCCGACCTGTACGCCCACGGTTACGTCCGAACCGCTCAAGTTGGTGTACGGAATCATGTATACGATCGGGTAGAAACCCCATGATGCGAAGGTCAACAAACGCGCCTTCTTCACCAATTCGCGAACATTTTCTGGTTGATTTTCGATCGACGCACCGAGACCAGCAAACAATTGCCACATGATGTAGACAAATGGGATCGCCGACAATGTGCCCCACAATACGCGGGTTGGAATGTCTGTTGCGATTTCACCTGGGTAGCCCAAAATGATCATCAGAGCTGCAGCGCCGCCGAGCTTAATCGACTTTGAAACGGTTTCTTCCTGAGACAAGCGCATCACGAGGATCAGCTCGATCAACAACAATGGCACGGTCAACAACCAATCGACATAACGATAGGCATCGTTAAATGCGTAACCACTTGCGGCTACTACGCCGCCTTCAACGGTATATGCACCTTCCCAGCTCTGGAAAATGCGGAAATAGTGATAAGCGGCGATGGCAGTAACCAAGCCGGAAATCGTAAGCGCGGTCTTGTAGGCGGGGCCTACTTGCGAGCGACCGAGCCACAAAAACAGCGTTGCCGCTGCCATGGTGGCAAATGTAAATGAGAACGCATTATAGACCAATGAATACTGGCCAAAACTAAGATTTTCCATGTTTTTCTCCCCCCTTTTAATGACACCACTAAGGGTGTCGGGAGCGTGAATGTTAACCTAAGCATTTGATGTGTCAACCCATCCTTTATACCGGCTTTTCCCCTATATTGCTCTAAACAATTCGCTAATTGCCCCCACTGGCGCGTTGGGAGGCGCAGCAATTTATCTGTTGTTGATTATAAAATCCCGCGGCTGGACGCCCAACTCTCGAACTGGAAGCTGCACACTGAAAAGGGACTTTTGTCCGCAAAGTACAGCTTGCGAAGGTTGCGAAATGGAACATACCTGCTTGGAACCGATTACGCTTTCACAAAACAATTACGTGAAAAGAGAATCTCATGAAAAGTCCGATATTATTCGCAGGCCTTGCGCTTGCTGTTCTCACCCCTTCTATCGCCTCTGCGCAGGATGACGGTTGCCGGCGCGACGGCAATGGCCGGATTATTGGCACTGTTATTGGCGCAGGCGCAGGCGGCGTGCTGGGCAATGTAATCGCCGGACGGGGCGACAAGACCGAAGGCTCCATAATCGGCGCTGTCGTTGGCGCGGTCATTGGCAATCAGGTGTCCAGATCGAACCGTGGGGATTGCCGCACAGCTTACGGCTATTTTGACGAGCAAGGTCGCTGGCATTCCACTGGGGTCAGCGCGTCCGATGCACGTGGTTATTATGACCGCAACGGCGCTTGGGTTGATGGTCAGCCAAACGGATATTATGACAATGGCCAATGGATCATGGCGAACGGTGAGCGCGACGGCGCAGGCTATGTTGACCGTGACGGCTATTGGGTTCCGGCATCATCCGTCGGCTATTATGATCGCAACAATCGCTGGGTAGGCGGGACCGCAACGGGCTATTACGACTCCAACGGTCGTTGGGTCGCTGGCTCCACACGCGGACGTTACGATGCGCGTGGCCGCTGGATTGCAGGAGATACGGGTTATGCCAATGAAAACACCGCCAATTGGAACGCGGTGGAACAGCCAGGATATTATGACTCCAACGGCCGCTGGGTCGCTGGCCAAGCTTATGGCTATTATGACCCGCAGGGACGCTGGGTCTCAACACGTCAGGGTAGTTACCAGAATAGCCAATATCGACCGGGCACGGGTTCATATGGACTGAATCAAATGCCGATGGATGTTTTAAGCCGGATTAGCTGGATGCGGGAATATGTTCAGAGATCGGTGCAATCACGGCAAATGAACCGAGCAAGCGCGCAATATGCGCGTCGTGAGCTGACCGCGATTGAAACGCAGAACCGGCAGTTCAACCGGGACGGTCGACTTACATCACGTGAAGAGCAGACGATACAGCGACGTCTGGACCGGCTGACAAAACGCTTTCAACAAAGCGAACGTCAAGCGCGCAATTATTAAAGCCAAAAAAAGGCCCGGCAGTCCCTCAACTGCCGGGCCTTTGCTACGGATCCGATGCGTTAGGATCAGTAGCTATAATACATGTCGAACTCGACTGGGCTTGGCGTCATTTCCCAGCGGGCGACATCTTCCATCTTTAGTTCGATATAGCTTTCGATCTGGTCCTTGGAGAACACGTCACCCTTCAACAAGAAGTCGTGATTAGCGGCCAGTGCATCGAGCGCTTCGCGCAGTGAGCCGGCAACAGTCGGAACCTGCGCGAGTTCTGCCGGTGGCAGGTCATACAGATTTTTATCCATGGCTTCGCCTGGGTGGATCTTGTTCTGAATACCATCGAGGCCTGCCATGAACAGCGCGGCATAGCACAGATATGGGTTGGCCATTGCATCTGGGAAGCGGACTTCGACGCGTTTTGCCTTGGCACCTGCGCCATATGGAATGCGGCATGACGCCGAACGGTTACGCGCCGAATAGGCAAGCAAGACGGGCGCTTCATAGCCGGGAACCAAACGCTTGTAGCTGTTGGTAGTCGGGTTGGAGAATGCGTTAATCGCCTTGGCGTGCTTGATGATGCCGCCAATGAAAAAGAGGCACATTTCCGACAGGCCAGCATAGCCATCGCCCGCGAAGAGCGGCGTCTTGCCTTCCCAGATCGACAAATGGGTGTGCATGCCTGAACCATTATCTTCTTTGATTGGCTTTGGCATGAACGTTGCGGTCTTGCCATAAGCATGCGCCACCTGATGCACGACATATTTGTAGATCTGCATACGGTCGGCGGTTTGCGTCAGCGTGCCGAAAGTCAGGCCAAGCTCATGCTGCGCTGCGGCAACTTCATGGTGATGCTTGTCGCATGGCAAGCCCATCTCCAGCATGGTGGAAACCATCTCGCCACGGATATCCACAGCGCTGTCGACGGGGGCGACGGGGAAATAACCGCCCTTGGCACGTGGGCGGTGGCCCATATTGCCGCTCTCATATTTGGTACCGCTGTTCGTGGGCAGTTCAATATCGTCAATCTTGTAATATGACGTGTTGTAGCTGTTTTCAAAACGCACATCATCAAACATGAAGAATTCGGCTTCTGGACCGACATAGACGGTGTCGCCAATGCCCGTGGTCTTCAGATAGGCTTCGGCGCGCTTGGCGGTCGAACGCGGATCGCGGCTATAGAGTTCGCCGGTCGATGGCTCAACAATGTCGCAGAAGATAATCATCATCGGCGTGGCCGAGAATGGATCAACATATACTGCGTCCAGATCAGGCTTCAGGATCATGTCGGATTCGTTGATTGCTTTCCAACCCTCAATCGACGAGCCGTCGAACATCAGGCCGTCTTCCAACTCATCTTCGCCAATGACGCCCGCGCACATTGTCAGATGCTGCCATTTACCCTTGGGATCAGTGAAGCGTACATCGACCCATTCGATTTCCTCATCCTTGATGCGCTTGATGATGTCTTTGGCTGAAGTGCCCATAATGCGTTCCTTCTTTCGCTTGTCTTTCTTAAGTGATTTGGATTTTTTTAAACGGCATCATTATCGCGTTCGCCGGTGCGGATACGCAACGCGGTCTCAACAGGGATAACGAAAATCTTGCCATCGCCGATGCGGCCTGTTTGCGCGGCGGCAGCGATTGCTTCAACAACGCGGTCGGCAAGGCCATCTTCAACCACAACCTCAAGCTTTACCTTGGGTAGGAAGTCGACAACATATTCGGCGCCGCGATATAATTCAGTATGGCCCTTTTGGCGGCCAAAGCCCTTAGCTTCGGTCACAGTGATGCCCGATACGCCAACTTCGTGCAGCGCTTCTTTCACTTCGTCCAGCTTGAACGGCTTGATGATCGCTTCGATCTTTTTCATGGCATTTCCTTCTCTGGCGCGTGAAGCATAGGCTCCGCGCGCGCGGATGATAAAAGAAGCTTATCAAGTATCGTGCCAAATCGGGAGGCGCACAAACGGCGGCTTTTTAAGCGATTGTGGCAATGGCATCTGCCTAAATTTTAGGCAGATGCCAGATTCATGGGCAGCAGATTTTACTTCGCTGCCTTTTTTGCACCACCGCTCAAGGCTGCGTCATTTGCCTTTGCATAATGCGCGCGGCTGACGACATAAGCGCGCACTTGCTCTGCCTCTTTTGGGCTGAGCACGCTGCCAAAGCTGACCATGCCGTTGCTTTTCAAGATGCCGTCGATCACCACCGATTTCCAAGTGGCCGCATCGGCAATCGTGCCCGATTTGCGTAAGTCAGGCAGCACGCCGTTGCCAACCGCCCCGGGGCCGTGGCAGACGAGGCAATAACGTTGATAGTTGGAACCGCCCGCTGCGATATCGGCTGGCGTCCCGAACTGCTTGGTCGGTTTCCATACATAAGGCGGGGTTTCTGGCAAGGCGGGCAAAGCGATTTTGCCGCCCAGTTTCAGCACGATCAAACGCGGCAGGTTTGGCACCGCAGCACTGGTCGCCCCGGCATAGCCGGCAACCAACGGAAACGCCCCACCTTTGCTGGTCAGGAACGCCACATATTGTTCACCATCGACGGTGTAAGTGGACGCGCCGGATAAGACCCCCGATTGCACGTTCAAATTATATAATTGCTTGCCCGTATCCGCGGCATAAGCGCGGAATTCGCCCATCGCCGTGCCTTGGAACACCAAATTTCCGGCAGTGGTCATTGTCCCGCCATTCCACGATGCGGGATGGTCAACAGTCCATTTGGCCTTGCCAGTTTTGGGGTCGAACGCCACCAATTTGCCAGTCGTGGCAGCCTTCACCGCTTTGACGAAATTGGTATCATCGGGCAAATCCGCCGTCGCCATCGCGCCGCCAGTATTAAAGCCAAGTTTCTTACGCTCCATCTCATTAGGCGCAATCGGCGGGAGATAAGCGCCGCCGATATACATAGCAGGAATATAGACAAGGCCGGTGGCGGGATTAAAGCTCATCGGGTGCCAATTATGCGCGCCAAGCGCGGACGGGTTCGCCATAAATAGCTTGCCGGTTTTCTCATAGCGCGCTTCTGGGTTTTCAATCGGACGCCCTGTTTTCAAGTCATACCCGCTCGCCCAGGTTATGCCGTCAATGAAAGGATCGGCTGAAAGCAATTTGCCATTCAGCCGGTCTATGGTGAAGAAAAATCCATTTTTGGGTGCGTGGTAGAGAACTTTGCGTTCTTTGCCGCCACGCGTTTCAGTCGCCAAGATGATTGGCTGCGTCGCGGTATAGTCCCAGCTTTCGGCCGGTGTTTCCTGATAATGCCAGACATATTCACCAGTATCGGGTTTTAGCGCGACGATGGAGGACAGGAACAAATTGTCGCCTTCACCATTGGAACGAATACCATGGTTCCAAGGGTTGCCATTGCCGACACCGAGATAAAGCTGATCCAGTTCCGCATCATAGACAATCGCGTCCCACACGGTCCCGCCGCCACCGCTTTCACGCCAGTCACCCTTTTTGGGCTTTGCGCTCCACGTTTTGGTCGCTGCGGTTTTTAGGATTTTGTCGCTGGCCGCGTTGTCGGGTTCGCCCTTGGGATTGGGCGTGGTGTAGAAACGCCACGCCTTTTTACCGGTCGCCGCATCATACGCCGTGACATAACCGCGTGCACCAAATTCAGCGCCGCCAAAGCCAATGACAACCTTGTCCTTTACCACGCGCGGGACGCCCGTGATGGTGCCGTTCGATTCCAGATCAAGCGTCTGCGCGCTCCAATTCTGCTTTCCAGTACTGGCATCAAGCGAGATCAAGCGGCCGTCGATGGTGCCTACGAAAACGCTCCCTTTCCAAAACGCGACACCGCGATTAACTACGTCGCAGCAGGCTTTCACGCCGCGCGCTTTGTCGACTTTGGGGTCAAAGCTCCATAATGGCTTGCCGGTTTTGGCGTCATAGGCAAAAACCTTGGACCATGCGGTGGAGATAAACATTTTGCCATCGACCACCACTGGCGTTGCTTCTTGGCCGCGTGCATCGGGCAGGTCGGCAAACCACGCGATTCCTAAATTTTGTACATTGCTGTCATTGATCATCTTCAACGGGCTGTGCCGTTGTTCATCATAATTGAAGCCGGTCATCGCCCAGTTGGAGCCATCGCCACCGGTTTTCAGATAATCACCATCAATGGCGGCAAAGGCTGGATTGTCCGAGTCTAACGCCGATTTTTGGCAGGAACCCAGCACCAATGCAGCGCTTAATACTGCAGCTGCGGCCAAAAGCTTATATGTCATTTCATCTCTCCCCCGAACCCAGAGGCTATGCCGATGCCGTGCTTACGTCCAGTATGAATTTAATCGGCGAATTAAATTATCTGTTGAATAGCAATTTTCATTTCGGCAGCGGCCTTGTCGTAAACGCGCGCACGCAGATTACGGACTGTATCATCTGAGGAACTTGCGAGCGAACCGCCGCCAAAGGGAGGTGCGGGATCATATTCGAGCGCCAATTGGATGGTCCTTGCGACATCCTCGCCAGAGATTGCCGCAATGAGTTCAAGCGCAAAATCAATGCCGGAGGTGACGCCGCCTGCGGTGATTAAATTTCCGTCACGCACAACGCGCGCTGGCGCGTGCGTTGCGCCGAACAGGGGCAGCAACTGCGTATAGGCCCAATGGCATGTTGCCTTTTTGCTGTGAAGTAACCCTGCCGCGCCAAGGATGAAGGCGCCGGTACACACGCTGGTGATATAATCGGCACCCTTGGCTTGCCGGCGCACAAAATCGACAATGGCGGTATCGGCAATCGCGTCGCGGACGCCATGGCCGCCGGGCACGCATAAAATGTCGGCTTGCGGACAATCGGCAAAGCCGGCGCTCGGCAGGATCGAGAAACCGCAGTCGGTCGTGACCGCTGCGCCGTCTTTGCTAACGACGTGCACCACTGCGCCGGGCAGGCGAGACAGAAACTGCACTGGCCCGGTGAAATCGAGCTGGGTGACATTGTCGAACAAGACGAAAACGATATGCATATTGCGGCGCGTAATAACCGTTTAGACTATCTCAATCGCGAGCGCCGTCGCTTCACCGCCGCCAATGCACAAGGACGCGATGCCGCGGCTCTTGCCATGACGTTGCAGCGCAGCGACCAAGGTTGTGATGATCCGTGCGCCCGATGCCCCAATAGGGTGGCCCAGCGCGGTAGCGCCGCCATGCACGTTCATCTTGTCATGCGATATGCCTAGATCGTGCATCGCGAACATGGCGACGCAGGCAAATGCCTCATTGACTTCGAACAGATCCACATCATCGATGGTCCAACCCGCCTTTTCCAGGCATTTGTTGATCGCGCCGACAGGTGCAGTGGTGAAGGCCGATGGTTCCTGCGCGTGCGCGGCATGGGCGACAATGCGGGCAATGGCTGTTTGTCCGTTGGCATCGGCGACCGACTGACGCGTGAGGACAAGCGCCGCTGCGCCATCGGAGATGGATGAGCTGGTGGCCGCGGTAATCGTACCATCCTTGGCAAAGGCCGCTTTCAATGTCGGAATTTTGTCGGGCATGCCCTTGCCGGGTTGTTCGTCGGTATCGACAATGACATCGCCCTTGCGGGTGGGAACGGTCACGGCGACGATTTCCTGCTTGAACGCGCCATCGGTAATCGCTTTTTGTGCGCGGCGTAGCGACTCAATCGCATATCCATCCTGCGCCTCACGTGTCAGTTGGTAATCATTGGCGGTGTCTTGCGCGAATGTGCCCATGGCGCGGCCAGCCTCATAGGCGTCTTCCAAGCCATCAAGGAACATATGGTCATAGGCCGTATCATGCCCGATGCGGGCGCCGCTGCGGTGCTTTTTCAACAAATAGGGCGCGTTGGTCATGCTTTCCATGCCGCCCGCGATGACATAATCGACCGACCCTGCGGCCAGCGCCTCGCTGCCCATGATCACGGTCTGCATGCCCGAACCGCATACTTTGTTGACGGTCGTTGCTTGTACCGATTTGGGCAAGCCAGCCTTGATAGCCGCCTGACGGGCAGGGGCCTGACCCAAGCCTGCGGGCAAGACGCAGCCCATATAGATGCGTTCAATCATCGCGCCATCGACGCCGGAGCGCTCTACTGCGGCCCTTACCGCCGTTGCGCCAAGGTCAGTTGCGGAAATATCGGCCAATGCCCCTTGCATCCCGCCCATGGGCGTACGGGCATAAGACAGGATTACGACGGGATCGGCGTGGTGCATGGGAGATACCTTTAGTTTCGATTTGGCGTGTTATAGGCCGCCGTACCATCAAAAACAAATGTGAATCGTCCCTATTGCCGCCTTAGAATAGGGCCTTCAAATCGCGTTTCAGGATCTTGCCATTGGCGTTGCGCGGCAAAGTATCTTGGGTGAAGATGATTTTTACGGGCACCTTGAACTTCGCCAGACGTTCGCTGACATAAAATCGAAGCTCTTCCTCTGTGGCCGTCATGCCGGGTGCCAAATGCACAACGGCTGCGGGTTCTTCGCCTAAGGTCTGATGCGGTATGCCCACCAAAGCGGCATCGGTAACAGCGGGATGTTCATAGAGGATATTTTCAACTTCCGACGAATAGATATTCTCGCCGCCGCGAATGATCATGTCCTTTGCGCGGTCAACGATGAAGCAGAAACCTTCGTCATCTAAGCGCGCAAGGTCGCCGGTACGGACCCAGCCATCGACAAATGTTTCGGCGGTGGCGTCAGGGCGGTTCCAATATCCTTTGACGATTTGCGGGCCGCGTGCCCATAATTCGCCCACTGCTCCAACGGGTAACTCCGTCGTGCCGTCCTCGGACATGATTTTTAGGTCGGACACAGCAACCGCTGGCCCGCAGCTATCCGGCCGGTTGAGATAATCTTCGGCTACGTGCGAAGTTACGGTCGCCATGGTTTCGGTCATGCCCCAGCCATTGCCCGGAAATGCACCGAAGATTTCGTAAATCTTGCTCACCAATTCAGGGGCAGATGGCGCACCGCCATAGCTGATCGCATCGATGGAGCTGAGATCATATTTTTCGCGGTCAGGATGCTCGATCAACTGCCAAGCGATAAACGGCACGCCGCCTGTGGCATTGATCTTCTCGCGCTCAATAATCTCGAACGCCTTCACTGTGTCCCATTTGTGCAGGAATATGATTTTGTGGCCAGCTTGAATCGTAGGAATCATCGATGCAGAACAGGCGGTGACGTGGAACATCGGGATCACCAGCAAGGAAGCCCGAATGCTTGGTTCAGGCAAAGCATCGCCACGGCGCAGCACGGTCGCGGCGCCCGAATACGCGCTGGAAAGGCCATTGGTGAGTAAATTGCGATGTGATCCTAATGCGCCTTTGGGTTTGCCGGTTGTACCGCTGGTGTAGAAAATAGTGACGGCATCGTCTGGCGCTATTGCGACATCGGGCAACGCAAGGTCCGGCAAATCAGAATAATCTTTTGGTCCGCCAATCACACTTTCGAGCGCAATAGCGGGTTCGGCCATCGCAGCGTCACCGCCACGCGTAACCATGACATTCTGAAGCGCGGGCATCTCTGCTTTGTGGGGTGCGATGCGTTCCCAGCGTTCTGGATCGCAGATCAAAACGGCAGCGCCCGAATCGGCCATACCAAAGGCCAGTTCTTCGCCCGTCCACCATGCGTTCAACGGCACGACAATCGCGCCAGTTACCGCAGCGGCGAAAAAGGCGACTGGCCATTCGGGCAGGTTGCGCATAGCAAGGCCAACGCGGTCACCCCTTTTAACGCCGCATTCTATGAGTGCCTGCGCCAATGACGCAACGGCCCGGTGCCACGCATCATATGTGACGCGCTCATCCTCAAACACCACAAATTCACGGTCACCGAATGACGCTTTGGCATGTCCGGCCAGCACCGCCAGATTGGGTAACGCATTTTTCCAGACGCGCGTTGGCACGCCTTCAATGACAGCGGTCTCCATTTCAAAGGGCATGCCCGGCGCGCACAGGCTGGCCTTTACCTGATCACGGCTGATTACTGGCCAACCCGCAGGTGGCGTCCATTTTTTGCCTGCCTCGATCATATTCTCTCCATTCGATAGCCACGCTTTGCGCGTGTTCGCACCGTCGATACGCCAAAATGGTTTCAATGTGCAACGCTTCGCGCTAGCAATTCATCAACGGATTAAAGGGAGAGAGAAATTGACCGTAAAAATGCAGACTGTGCTGGAAAAACAGCGCGCGGCGTTTACCGCCGCGATGCCCGAGGCCATGTCGGTACGCCGTGACCGCATCGACCGCGCCATTGCGTTGCTGATCGACCATGCCGAAGATTTTGCAAAGGCCGTCTCGGCAGATTTCGGCCACCGCAGCCGTGAACAGACTTTGCTGACCGACATCATGCCATCTGTTAGCGCGATGAAGCATGCCAAGAAGCATTTTGAAAGCTGGGCTAAGGGCGAGAAGCGCAAACCCACTTTTCCGTTGGGCCTGATCGGTGCCAAGGCTGAGGTCGTGTTCCAGCCCAAGGGTGTCGTCGGCGTCGTTGCGCCTTGGAACTTTCCTGTTGGTATGGTGATGGTGCCAATGGCGGGCATCCTTGCCGCGGGTAACCGCGCCATGGTCAAGCCATCTGAATTTACAGAGCGGGTGTCGGCCTTGTTTGAAGAACTTGTGCCCAAATATTTCGCGGAAGAAGAAATGGCTGTTTTTACAGGCGGCGCTGATGTTGGCATGGCATTTTCCAAGCTGGCCTTTGACCATATGATCTTCACAGGCGCGACGAGCGTTGGCAAACATATCATGCGCGCCGCCGCCGACAATCTGGTACCGGTCACCTTGGAACTTGGCGGCAAGTCGCCGACTATCGTGGGCCGCAGCGCGGATAAGAAAAAAGCGGGCGAGCGAATTGCGTTGGGCAAGATGATGAACGCAGGCCAAATCTGCCTCGCGCCCGACTATCTATTGGTGCCAAGCGATCAGGAGCATGATGTGATTGAAGCCGTTAAGGCCGGCGTCACCGCGCAATATCCTACATTGCTGCGCAATGACGATTACACATCCGTCGTGAATGGCCGCAATTATGAACGGTTGCAAAGCTATCTTGACGATGCGCGGGAAAAGGGTGCGGAGTTGATTGAGATTAACCCAGCCAATGAGGAATTTGCCACGTCGAACGGCAACAAAATGCCGTTGACCATCGTGCGCAATGTGACCGACGATATGAAGGTAATGCAAGAGGAGATATTTGGTCCTATCCTGCCTGTGATGACATATTCATCGGTGGATGAAGCCATTGACTATGTGAACGCGCACGACCGGCCACTTGGCCTATATTATTTCGGATCGGACAAGGCCGAGGAGGAACGCGTGCTGACGCGGACTGTTTCTGGCGGTGTTACGGTGAACGATGTGGTCTTCCACAATGCGATGGAAGACCTGCCCTTTGGCGGCGTTGGGCCATCGGGCATGGGCAATTATCATGGTGCCGACGGGTTCAAGACGTTCAGCCATATGCGCGCGGTTTACCGCCAGACCGGCGTCGATGTTGCTGGCATGGGCGGGTTCAAGGCCCCTTATGGCAAGGCTACGCTCAAGACATTGGCAAAAGAGCTGAAAAAATAGGGGAACCGAAGAGATAAGGATGCACTTGCATCATGGCGGAGGCTCGGTTAGAGGGGCCTCCGCTTTATCGGGTTCGCTCGGCAAAGAAGTGCCCCAGTGGTGGAATGGTAGACGCGCTGGATTCAAAATCCTGTTCCGAAAGGAGTGCCCGTTCGAGTCGGGCCTGGGGCACCACTTACTTTTCATGAAATTGCAGATTGCGGTTTTCCCAAATGGGAAGCCAACGTCATTGGTCTTGGCTGACCCTTAGAATTTAATCATAATCCGCCGCACAAGCGCAGGCGATATGGAATAAATCATCCGCAGAATCTTAACCATGCCGACATTGGCCTCCGGGGCATTGGTCGCAATGGCATCAACGATTTGCGCCGCACATTGCTTGGCCGACATTTTATTGCCGTTGATCCGGCCACGCGTCATCGCGGTGTCTACAACCGGCGGCAGCGCCTCAATCACAACGACGTTGGTGTCGCGTAAGTTATGACGCAGCGATTGCGTGAAACTGCGCAATCCCGCCTTAGTGGCGCAATAAACAGGGCCGCCAGCGCGTGGTGCAATGGCAAGGCCCGAGGTCACATTGACGATCACCGCCTCTTGCCGCTGCAATAAACCCGGCAGGAAATGACCGATCAGATGCAATGGTGCGTTGAGGTTCAGGAAAACGGCCTGATCCGTCAGCGCAAGGTCAAGCGGCTCGCCGGGACCGAAATTCCCGCTCATTCCGGCATTATTGATCAGCATATCGAGGGGTCTGTCCGCCAAAGCAGCGGCAAGGGCCGCGCAGCCAGCGGCGGTGGAAAGGTCCGCTTGAATGGCCTCAAAACCTTCCATATGCGCAGATGCCAGCGCGTCTTCGCGGCGGCCGCAGACAATGACGCTTGCGCCTTTTGCCATCAACTGGCGCGCGATTTCCAAACCAATGCCGTCACTGCCGCCCGTCACCAACGCGGTCTTGCCTGTGATTTTCATACTAAGGTTTTACACCCTTTCGCTGTGAACATCTGTCTTAGGTCGTGACCTGCAGTGCGGCAACATCACATGCTTTGTGTAGCCGCCAAGCGATCCAAGCGGAAATCAAGCAGGCGGCTGCAATCATGAACAAAGTGTCGGCAATGCTGACGCCAACGCTCACGAGCAGGCCGTAGATAAGGGCGCCAATGACCATCGCGCCGGAATTGATGATATTGTTGGCAGCAATGGTCCGTGCGGTTTGCGACTTTGCAACGGTGGTGGTCAAAAACGCATAAAGTGGAACCACGAACATGCCGCCGGCAATGGAGATGCCGAGCAAGTCAACAATCATCCGATCGCCCTTACCAAGCATCAAGAAACTTTTCCAATTCATCAACTCTGGTCCGACTGGGCCCCAATGGCTGACGCTCCACCAGAGGTCGAGGACGAACAGCCCCATCACAATCACCGACGCTGGTGCATATTTTGCCGAGACCGTGCCCTTAAGCAGGCGGTTGATAGCAATCGAACCAATGGCGATGCCCACCGAGAAAAACGCGGTGAACAAGGTTGCGACGGTGTTGTCGCCGCCGATGGCGTTCTTAACCATGGGTGGGAAAATCGATCCCAATACAGCGCCAATGCCCCAGAAAAAGCTGATCGCCATAATCGCCATGAACAGATGGGGGATGTGCATTGTGTCGCGCACGAGTTGCCAGCTGCTGCGGAAAATGTTCCAGTCCATTTTGGCTGTGGGCGCGTCACTTTCGGGCGGGGCCTCTGGAACAGACTGGGCGGTTATCCGTCCGATGACGGCAACGATGATGATGCAGACGCCAGCAACTTCGCCGGGGATGATGCCGCCTGCGATTGTGCCGCCCAATATGGCCAAATAGGTTCCAGCCTCCACAAGGCCAGTGCCGCCCAGCACCTCATCTTTTTCCAGATGTTGCGGCAGGATCGCATATTTGATTGGGCCAAAAAATGTAGAATGCACCCCCATCGCGAACAAAGCGGCGAGCATCAGCGGAATATTCTGCGAATAGATTCCCGCTGCACCAAATAGCATGATGAATATCTCGGCCGTTTTGACCATGCGGATGACTTTGGTTTTTTCAATCGTGTCCGCCAACTGCCCCGCAAGCGCGGAAAACAGGAAAAACGGCAAGATGAACAGCGCGCCTGCAATGGCGTTGAAATTGGCTTCCTGCGTCGGGTCGGAATAAATCTCATAGGTGACCAAGATCACCATCGCCATTTTGTAGAAATTATCGTTGAAAGCGTTGAGAAACTGGGTGACGAAAAGCGGCAGAAAGCGGCGCTTGTTCATCAAAGACATTGTCGTGGCCATAAATTTACCGGTTTCCCATGCGGAGGATGCCCCATGCCTTAGCTTGCGGTGGGAAGCATGGCAAAGCGGATTTCGGTTCGCGGTTAAATAGTCAGGTGATTTTACCTACGCAGCACGCTATCGGTGCATCATGCTCAGCCTGCCCAATCTTCTAACTCTGTCGCGAATCTTCGCTGTACCCATTTTGGTGTTCCTGTTGTGGCCGGGGACCAAGCCCATAAGCGTGCAACCGATGCCGCTCGATTATGCCTTAGCATTTGTGTTGTATTGCCTGATGGGCATCACCGATTATTTCGACGGTTATCTGGCGCGCGCGCAAGGGACAGTGTCAAAATTGGGCGTTTTTCTTGATCCCATTGCGGACAAAATCATGATTGCGGCTGTCATCCTAATGCTGGTGTTCACCCGCGATGTGGAGGGGTGGCATGTGATTGCCGCGCTCATCATCTTGCTGCGTGAAATGATTGTGTCGGGCTTGCGCGAATTTCTTGCTGGGCTTCAGATTTCGGTGCCCGTGTCCAAACTTGCCAAATGGAAAACGACATTTCAATTGGTGTCGCTTGGCGGAGTCATTTTGGCGGGTGCGTTGCCGGATTGGATTTTGCTGAAGCAACTGGCGTTGCTGTTGTTATGGATTGCTGCAGTGCTGACGATGATTACCGGCTGGGATTATCTGCGTGTCGGCATAAAGCATATGGATTGACGCCATGAAATTGGTGTATTTTGCGCGTGTGCGCGAAGCGATTGGACTGTCATCCGAAGAATGCGATGTGCCGCCGGATGCCCGCAGTGTTGGCGATCTTGTGGCTTGGATTTCCGCGCGTTCCGATGAACATGCCCGCGCATTACATGACCTTTCACGCCTGCGTTTCGCATTGGACCAAGAAATGGTTGCAGACGATGCTCTGCTGGGTGCGGCAAAGGAACTGGCGATCTTTCCTCCGGTCACCGGCGGATGAAAATAGCGCGGATTAGCCACGCGGCGATTCAGCCCGATGAGGGCTTGGCTGCCCTGGCGGGTCTTGGCGGTGGTGCGGTGTCGAGTTTCACGGGTATCGCGCGCGATGATGGCGGGGTAACCGCGATTGAATTGGAGCATTATCCCGGCATGACCGAGGCAAGTCTCCATCGCCTCATAGAAGCCGCTACAGCGCGATGGTCGTTGCTGGGCGCCATCATCACCCACCGCGTCGGAATTGTGCCTGTGGGCGCGCCTGTGGTCGTTGTCGGGGCCGCTTCGCTGCACAGGGCAGAGGCATTGGCGGCAACTGCGTTCCTCATTGACCGGTTGAAGACCGAAGCGCCATTTTGGAAGCGCGAGCATTATGCCGATGGCACTGCAAAATGGGTCGACGCCAAAGTGAGCGATGACGCCCGCGCCGAACGCTGGGCATAATTATGCGGCGTGCAAGCCGCGCAGTGCGTCCGCCAGCAGTTCAAACTCCTCACGCCGCGGGCTGTTTGTGCGCCAAACAAGCGCAATCTCGCGGGACGCATATTCTGCGTTTAACGGGCGGGCTTGCACATCGGTGCCGTTTAACAATCCCGCGTTAACGGCCATTTCGGGGATGATCGTAATGCCAAGGCCATTATCGACCATTTGCACCAAAGTATGCAGCGACGTCCCCAGCATCGTGGCAAAGGCGCGCATTTCGGGGCGGTTGCAGGCCGCAAGAGCATGGTCTTTCAGGCAATGGCCATCGACCAGCAAAAGCAGGCGGCTTTCATCGATGAGTTCGGGCTTGATGCTTTCGGGCGGGTCGCGCGGGTCATCCTTGGGAAACGCCACAAACAAGCGGTCATTAAACAAAGTCGCTTTTTCAATATCGCCAGCGGCAAAGGGCAGCGCCAGCAATACACAATCGACCTGTCCATGATGCAAGGCGTCAATTGCGGCGGCGCTGGCTTCTTCGCGCAAATATAATTTCAGGTCGGGATATTGCTTGCGCAATGCGGGCAATAATTTGGGCAGCAAAAACGGCGCGATTGTCGGAATGACACTCATCCGCAGGTCGTCTGCCAACGGCGTGCCCGCCGAACGGGCCATTTCGGCGAGTTCCTCGGCTTCGCGCAATATGCGGTGGGCCTTGGCCACCATCTTGTTGCCCAGCGGCGTGAAGCGTACAACGCGGCGCGTGCGTTCGACCAACATAAGGCCAAGCAGCGATTCCAGTTCGCGAATCCCCGCTGAGAGCGTCGATTGCGTGACGAAAGTGGCCTCTGCGGCCTTTCCAAAATGGCCATGCTCTTGCAATGCAACCAGATATTGCAGCTGTTTTAGCGTAGGAAGATATGTGCTCATAAATCGGCCCTATTAATCAATAGGGCACTTATAATCGTTTTTACCAATTTTTATATACATAAATATCGGCAAACTGCATCCTTTGCTGGAAAAACTCACCCGAACGTCTTAGCTTAGATACAATTAACGGGTCCGGCAAAGGCCAGAAGTGTCATTATGTTTATTTCTAATCTCATCGATTATCTCGACTCGATCAAAGAACGCGACCCGGCGCCGCGCTCACGGTGGGAGATATTATTATATCCCGGCGTATGGGCCGTGGGCTATCACCGCATCGCGCATTGGTTGTTTTTGGGTCAGATGTTTTTTCTGGCGCGGCTGGTCAATCATTTTGCGCGTTTCCTGACGGGTATAGATATTCACCCTGGCGCGAAAATTGGCAGCAATTTTTTCCTCGACCATGGCTTTAGCGTGATTGGCGAAACGGCGGAGATCGGTGACAATGTCACCATGTATCAGAATGTCACGCTTGGCGGCACCAATCCGACGACGGGAATTGGCGGCAAGCGGCATCCGACCATATTGGATAATGTCATCATCGGTTCGGGCGCGCAGATATTGGGGCCGATTACGATTGGTGAACGTGCGCGCATTGGGGCGGCTGCGGTTGTGACCGACGATGTGCCCGCCGGCGCGACCATGGTTGGCCAAAAAGCGCGTTCGACTTTGGTAAAGGCCGAAACCTATGCGCGGGATTTCATGCCATATGGTACGCCCTGCCGCGAACTGTTCGATCCTGCGACCCAAAGCCTTGAGATCATGCAATGTGAGATTGAAAGCTTGCGCAAGAAAGTGGCCGAGTTGATGGCACAGCGCGATGCAGCCTCCAATGTGACGCCTGCCAAGCCGCGTTCAACCAAGGGGCGCAAGGTCAGTTGAGCGCCGTCATCACGCCCTTTCCTGGGGTTAGCCGCCATAATCAGGTAGGCTTTGAAAAAAATGAGCTGACGCAGATACTGAACCTTTATGGCCGGATGGTCGCGGCGGGAAACTGGCGAGATTATGCCATTGATTTGGGCCGCGACGCTGCCGTGTTCAGCATGTTCCGCCGCGCGACCGAGCGCCCTGAATATCGCATTGAAAAACGCCCCGCCTTGCGCAACCGCCAAGGCATGTGGGCCTTGGTCGGCGAAGGCGGCGCGATTCTGAAACGCGGCCATGACTTGGGACCGGTGCTGGCACCTGTCGAACGCAAGTTGATGAAACTGGTCGACGCATAAAAAAGCCCGGCCAAAGACCGGGCTTTTTTAAAATAGCATTGGGATAACTTAGCCGAGGGCTTGCAACGCCTTCATGACGGCGACGGATTGTTCGCCACCCGATTGCGGCACAGTCTCGCCAGTGCGGTCAATAATCTTGTCCCATGCTGCGGCGAAACCTTCGACATTGCGGTCTTCCTGACGCAATGCAACGCCGGGGGTCATGGTAACATAAGCGGCGTGATAGCCACCGCCGCCAGCGCCGATGATCATGTTGGTCGGCGCATCTTCGCTGACCAGATAGAGAGCGGCTGGAACGACATTTTCCGGTGTGAATTGTTCAAACAGACCTTCTGGGAAAATGTCTTCGGTCATGCGCGTGCCAGCGACGGGCGCGAGCGAGTTGACGCGGACATTATATTTCGCGCCTTCCAAATGCAGGGTCTTAGTAAAGCCAGCAAGGCCAAGCTTTGCCGCGCCATAATTTGCCTGACCGAAATTGCCGTACAGACCAGTCGACGAGGTGGTCATCAAGATACGGCCATAAGCTTGATCACGCATCGTATCCCACACCGCCTTGGTGCAGTTGGCCGAACCCATGACATGGACCTGAAGCACCAAGTTAAAATCGGGCATGTCCATCTTGGCAAAGCTTTTGTCACGCAAGATACCAGCATTGTTGATCAATATGTGTACGCCGCCAAACGCCTCTTTCGCCTTAGCGACCATTTCGACCATTTGGTCATATTCGGTAACGCTGCCGCCATTTGCCATCGCTTCGCCGCCAGCGGCTTTGATTTGCTCAACAACTTGCGCTGCTGCATCAGAAGTACCCGTACCGTCGCGCGCGCCGCCCAGATCATTGACCACCACTTTGGCACCGCGCTTGGCGAGTTCAAGGGCATAAGCCTTGCCCAAACCGCCGCCTGCACCCGTCACAATTGCAACCTTGTCTTTAAAACTGATGGTCATAGTCTATCTCCAATATGCACAACGGACAAAGCCGCCAAATCGCCCTAAGCCTTGGCATGACAGCCCGGTTGACGCAAGCGTAAAGCAATAGATTTCGACTGTCATAAAACGGCAATGTAAGCGTCACGGTGCCGACATATATTTGTTGTTTAGGCGTCATCAAACAATATAGGATTGAACAGTGACCGCGAAAAAATGGCTTTACGGAACAGCTTTGTTCACAATAACAACCGCCGCTTTGCCTGCTTATGCGCAGGAAAACGGCTCGGAGGTGGATGCCCTTCGCGCTGAAGTCGCCACCTTGAAGGAACAGCTCGCCGCCATTTCGGCAAAGATAAATGCCGTCGAAAAAAAGACCACGACTGAGGTGAAATGGAAGGGTGCGCCAGAGTTCAACGGTGCGGATGGCTGGAGCTTTAAGCCGCGGGGACGGATTCATTATGACGCCGGCTATGTAAGCATTCCAGGCGACTATGCCGCCAATCGCAATCTCGGTTTCAACAGCAGAGTGCGCCGCGTGCGCCTCGGGGCCGAAGGGACCATGCCGGGCGGCTTTGGCTATAAGGTCGAAGGTGATTTCGCGAACGGCAATGTGGGCTTTGGCGACGCCTTTTTAAGTTATAATCCCAAAAACGCCCCAATTAACGTTCGGATTGGGAATTTTGAAACTCTGAACGGGCTGGAGCAAATCGCAAGCTCCAACAATAACAGCTTTACCGAACGCGCCGCATTTAACGATGCCTTTTTGAACAGCCGTAGGCTGGGCGGTGCGATCGGGTGGTATAATGAAGATAATGCCATTCGTGCGGAGGTAGGATTGTTTGCCGCACACAGCATTGACAGTTCATTCGACAATGAAGGTTGGATTGGTGCTGGACGGCTTGTCTATGCGCCCAAAGCTCTTGGTGGGCAGTTGCATTTTGGTGCAACGGTCCAACAACGCGAATTTGCATCCAACAATAACGCGACGACTTCGGTTTCCGTCAACGCCCCATCGACAAACCAGCTGGCGCGCTATCGCGCACGTCCAAATACACAGTTAACCGACGTCCGTTTTGTTGACACGGGCAGTTTTGCCGCCAAGAGCGACCGCATCGTCGGGCTTGAACTGGCGGCTATATTCCCCGGTTTCTATTTCGCCGGCGAAGGTCAGTGGACGAAAGTAAACGCCTATCGTGCGGGTGACATCGCAACCGGCTTGGACAGTTTCTCCGGTGGGAATAATGCTGTTACGCCAGCGGGCGATCCAAGCTTTTTCGGGATGTACGCCGAAGCAGGATATTTCCTGACAGGCGAGACCCGTGGATATAAGGATGGTGCGTGGAGCCGGACGAGGGTTCTTAAACCTATCGACAAAAAAGGTTTGGGCGCTTTTCAAATCGCCGGACGCTTCGAATATCTTGACCTCGACAGCGATGCGCTAAAAAATGGTGCGACGAATAATTTTGCGACCGGAACCAGCAGCCTGGTTTCGCTCAACACACGGCTCGGGCGCGGGGGCAGACAGTCCAGCTATTTATTCGGCGTGAACTGGTATCCTATCGACTATGTTCGTTTCATGCTCAATTATGGACGTGTGCAGGTCAAAGGCGGTCCAATGGCAGCCATCGTCGATCCGCTCTCGACAGTGCCGGTGGATAAGCGCGGTTATTCGGTCGATGTTGTGGCAGCCCGGATGCAGTTGGACTTTTAAACCGCGTCTTGATCGAGCGAATAGCCTGCTGAACGCACGGTCCGGATGATGTCGCTGTCAAAGCCTTCGTTCAAGGCCTTGCGCAGACGGCGGATATGCACGTCAACCGTTCGGATTTCGATGTCGCTGTCATGACCCCATACGCTGTCGAGCAAGCGTTCACGGGAAAACACATGGCCTGGATATTCGAGGAAATGTTTCAGCAACCGATATTCGGTCGGTCCCAAAGGCACCTGTTTCCCGCCGCGTTTCACCTTATGCGCAACCGTGTCCATTTCAACATCGCCAAAGCGCAAAGCTTCGCCAGCCAAGGCTGGACGGACGCGACGCAACACTGCCTTGGCGCGGGCAACGAGCTCGCGTGGTGAAAACGGCTTGGTGACATAATCATCAGCACCGATTTCCAGCCCGCGGATACGGTCATCTTCTTCACCGCGCGCGGTTAGCATGATGATGGGCACATTGGCGGTGTTGTCCGACTTGCGCAATTGGCGGCATACTTCGATGC
Source organism: Sphingorhabdus sp. (assembly GCF_044239665.1). Lineage (GTDB taxonomy): Bacteria > Pseudomonadota > Alphaproteobacteria > Sphingomonadales > Sphingomonadaceae > Sphingorhabdus_B. The sequence goes on along the minus strand of NZ_JBIIBA010000011.1, from coordinate 25,531 downwards.
CGGACAAATTCTCCAGCATCCAATCGAGCAATACCAGATCAGGCGTGCGCTCCTTGGCCATCAACAGCGCCTCTTCACCGTCGCCGGTGTGTTGGACGTCGAATTCCTCACGCTCAAAATGCCAGCGGACCAGTTCGGCAAGCGCACTGTCGTCTTCAACCAATAGCAATTGCGCCTTGGGCATATGTCTCTCCGCTTTAAGCGTCAGGCAGGTTTTCACCCGTTTCAGTGAAGTAAATCATTTGGGCGACAGTTGTTGTGTGATCGCCAATACGTTCGAGATTCTTGGCCGTGAAAAGCAAATGCGCAACCTCCGTCGCGTTCTGCGGATTTTTCGCCACATAAGCGACGAAGTCTACGAACAAATCCTTGTTAAGCTGATCCACCACATCGTCACGCACGGTAACCGCCCGGGCCAGATCAACGTCGCGCTTTGCATAGGCATCCATGGCGGTGCGGATCATTTCCACGACAATGGCGCCCATACGGCCCAATTGTTCTTTCGCGGATGCGTGTATCCGGCCTTCCATCTTCGGCACGCGCTTGGCGATATTTTTGGCATAATCGCCAATACGTTCGATCACGGCCGACATTTTAAGTGCCGCAATCAGTTCGCGCAAATCGTCCGCCATCGGGGCGCGTAAGGCGATCGTGCGAACAACTAGCCGCTCTACTTCGGTTTCCAGGCTATCAATGATTTTGTCGTCGGCGCGGATGGTGGCAGCGGCTTCGACGTCATGCTCTTGCAGCGCCCTCATCGCTCCGACAACAGCGGTTTCCGCCCGCGCGCCCATTTCCGCAATGAGCCCACGGATCTCGTCCATATCGTCGTCAAACGCCGTGATAGTGTGCCTTGTGCCAGTGCTCATGTCGCAATCTTCCTAACCGTAACGGCCTGTAATATAATCTTTGGTGCGGTCTTCGCGTGGATTGGTAAATATGTCCGATGTTTCGCCAAATTCAATCAAATGGCCCAAATGGAAAAAGGCAGTGCGCTGCGAAACGCGCGCGGCCTGCTGCATATTGTGGGTCACGATGATGATAGCATATTTGCCACGCAGGTCGTGAATTAACTCCTCAATCCGTGCCGTGGCGATGGGGTCAAGCGCGGAGCAAGGTTCATCCATCAATATGACTTCAGGGTCCACCGCAATGGCGCGGGCAATGCACAGACGTTGCTGCTGACCACCGGAAAGCGCCGTTCCGCTCTCGCTCAGGCGGTCCTTGACCTCCGCCCATAATCCAGCGCGGGTGAGTGACGTCTCGACGATCTGATCCAACTCGGCCTTGCCGCTGGCGAGACCGTGGATGCGTGGGCCATAAGCAACATTGTCGTAAATCGATTTCGGGAATGGATTTGGCTTTTGAAACACCATTCCGACGCGCGCGCGCAATTGTACGACATCCATGCCAGATGCATAAATGTCTTCCCCGTCGAGCAGTATCTGGCCTTCCACGCGGGCCCCTGCGACGGTGTCGTTCATACGGTTTAATGACCGCAGGAATGTGGACTTGCCGCAACCCGACGGACCGATAAATGCCGTCACATTCTCCCGATCAACGTCGATCGAAACGTCGTTAATGGCTTGCTTGTCGCCATAATATACATTCACATTGCGTGTGGATATTTTGGCTATTCCCGGGGTTACGCCCACATTGAAGTCCTTTGTTTTCATAGGTCACCAACGCGTTTCAAAACGGTTGCGAAGATAGATGGCAAGGGCATTCATGCCCAATAAGAATATCAGTAGCACAATGATTGCGGCACTGGTTTTTTCAACAAAGCCCTGATTGACCTCGTCCGACCAAAGATAGATTTGCACGGGCAAGGCGGTCGTCGCGTCGGTGAAACCTTCGGGCGCAGCGGGGATGAAGGCACGCATACCAATCATCAGCAACGGCGCAGTTTCACCCAAGGCGCGGGCCATGCCGATAATAGTACCGGTGAGTATGCCCGGAAGCGCAAGCGGGAGCACATGATGGAACACGACTTGCACAGGCGAGGCCCCAATGCCCAACGCCGCTTCACGGATGGACGGCGGCACGGATTTGACCGCATTGCGGCCCGCAATAACAATGACCGGCATCGTCATCAAAGCAAGCGTCAAGCCGCCGACCAACGCAGACGACCGGGGCATACCGAACAGGGTCAGGAAAACCGCCAGACCCAACAGACCAAAGATGATGGAGGGCACGGCCGCCAAATTGTTGATCGACACTTCAATCATGTCGGTTAGTTTGTTCTTGGTCGCATATTCCTCAAGATATAACGCGGCCAGCACGCCGACTGGGAAAGCGAGCATCAGAGTAATCGCCATGGTCATCAGCGATCCCTTGAACGCGGCCCAGATGCCAACCGCCGAGGGATCCGTGGCGTCTGCACCTGTCAGGAATGTCCAGTTGAAACCAGTGCGCAAAGCGTCCTTTTGCGCCAGGCTGGCCACGGTCTTTTCCGCCATAGGTTCGCCACTGCGTTTGAATGCCACGTCCAATCGCGAGTCCACGGGCAACCAAAGTTGCTGCTTGCCCGTGACCAAAGCGGGATTATCAATCAGCATCTGCCGCACATTGCCCGCAGCGCCAGTGGTCAAAAGACCTTCGCTGATCTCGCCATATTGCTGACTGATGGCAAGTTCAACGATGCCGGGAATATCCATAGAATTGAGCGCGGCATCTGCATCAGGGCCACTGATTGCAGCAGCGGTTGTGCCGGACGTTAACGCCGGAAAATCAAAATCGACCGCAATTTCGGTGCGCTGAAAACCACGCAAACCTTGGCCCAGCATGGTGAAAAGCAAAAAGGCGAGGAACAAAGTCGACAAGGCAACGGCCAGAAAGCCCATTGCCTTAAAACGACGCTCAGCCGCATAGCGCCGCGCAATGCGCTTTTGCATGATTTGGCCGTTCCAGTCGGTGGGCGTCGGATCCATGATGGCGTTACTCATATGCTTCCCGATATTTTTTCACGACGCGCAAAGCGACATAATTGAGGAAGAATGTCGTCACAAACAACGCTAGCCCCAAGGCGAACGCCGCTAATGTGTGCGGGCTTCCAAAATCCTGGTCACCGGTCAAAAGCGCGACAATTTGAACGGTCACGGTGGTGATGGTTGCAAACGGGTTGGCGGTGAGGTTGGCCGTATAACCCGCCGCCATCACCACGATCATGGTTTCGCCAATCGCGCGGCTAACGGCAAGCAAGATGCCGCCGACAACGCCGGGCAGGGCAGCAGGTAACAATACCTGTTTGATGGTTTCGCTCTTGGTGGCGCCCATAGCAAGGCTGCCGTCGCGCATGGCACTGGGTACCGCGGCGATGCTGTCATCAGACATGGACGACACCAAAGGAATAATCATGACGCCCATAACGATGCCAGCGGCCAAGGCATTGTCGGAGGCCGGGTTGCTGACGCCAATCATGACGGCAAAGTCACGCACCGCAGGGGCCACCGTTAATGCGGCAAAATAGCCATATACCACAGTTGGCACACCGGCGAGAATTTCGAGGATAGGCTTCATCCATTTACGCACATTAGCGGACGCATATTGCGTCAAGAAAATCGCACTCATCAAACCCAATGGAATGGCGACAATCATCGCAATGATCGCGCCGATGAAAATCGTGCCCCAGAATAACGGAATCGCGCCATAACCATTGTCTGCCCCGGGCGTCACAACCGATTTTGGGTTCCATTCCGTACCAAACAGAAATTCAAAGGGCGACACCATCGAGAAGAAACGCCATGATTCAAAAATCAACGAGGCAAAAATTCCCAGCGTCGTAAGAATTGCAATCAATGATGCGACCAGCAACCCGAACATGACAACGCGTTCGACCTTGCTGCGGGCGCGAAAATCGGGCTTTATGCGGGTGAATGCATATGCGCCGCCGGCGAAGAGCAGCAACAATGTCGCGGCAACGCCGATCCATTTATAATAAGACAATGCGCTTTTGTATAAAGGGACGAGCTTTTCACTCCCACCCTGAAACGCAGCGGTTTGGAAACCTTGTGCAATCGCCCGCGCTTCCGACAAGATCGCGGCGCGCGCAAATCCTTCTTGTGGCAGGTCAGCCGCCGCCGGGGCCGACAGCACCATATTGGTGACTAATGACGGGGAAATCGACTGCCAGATGAACATGAAAACAAGTGCAGGCGCAATCGCGCAGATCGCGACAAACCAGCCGTGATAATAAGGCAGGCTGTTTACGGTGCCCCGCGGACCATTTTTTGCACTGCGCACAAACGCAGCGGCCCGTGCACGTCCAGCGATCCAACCAACGAGGCCGAGACCAAGGACAAGGAAGAGCAATGCCGTTCCAGTCATAAACTTAACCATGCTCCCTTGGACCAGATGATCCGAAACCCGTTATATATAGCGCCCAGAAATAGCATAGGCTTGGATCAAACAAAGATTCGATCGAAGCCCATAGACGCTAACTTTGTTGCACTTTTATTTCAAATCAGCACCCGTCATTGCGGTCAGGCCGTTCGTCACGTCGCTGGCTGTCTTATAGTCAGCTTCGCTTGACGCAATCATGCCCAATTTTGTGAGATAACCGCCGACGACACCGCCCTTTAGGAATTCGAGGACGAAATCTTTAATGCCGGGAATTTTATCGACATGCGCTTTCTTTACATAAATAAACATCTTGCGCGCGCCGGGGTAGCTGCCATCTGAAATCGTGGCGATGGTTGGGTTCACGCCGTTCATGGTGATGCCATGCACCTTCGATGCATTTTCTTCCATATAGCTATAGCCGAAGATACCGACCATGTTCGGGTTGGAGCTAAGCTTCTGGACGATCAGATTGTCGTTTTCACCCTGTTCCTTGAACGCGCCATCAGTACGCACTTCGGTGCATATTGCCTTGTATTTGTCTTCGTCGCTGTCTTTCAACGCCTTGGTCGCAGCATCTGTTTTGCAGCCTGTCTCCATGATGAGTTCATGGAATGAATCACGCGTGCCAGAGGTCGTTGGCGGGCCATAGACCGAAATAGGCAATTTGGGCAGCGACGGGTTTACGTCGGACCAAAGCTTGGCGGTCTGTGGCTTGCCAAATGGGTTGGCAGCAAGGGCCTTGTAAACATCGGCGGTGGACAAGGCGAACTTCACGCCCTTGTTCGACTGCGCAAGCGCCAGCCCGTCAATGCCAACCTGAACTTCGATAATGTCCTTCACGCCATTTTTCTGGCAGTTGTCGAACTCGCTTTTTTTCATGCGACGCGAAGCATTCACGATATCGGGGGTATCTGCGCCGACACCCTTGCAGAACTGCTCAATTCCGCCGCCGGTACCGGTCGATTCAAGAACGGGCGATTTGCGCGATGGGTCTGCCTTTGCAAATGCCTCTGATGCGGCCTTTGCAAATGGGAATACGGTCGATGAACCCACAATCCGGATTTCCTGACGCGATCCGCCCGCAGCGCCCCCGGTGCTGGCTTGGTCATTACAGGCCGAAAGCGCGAGAGCACTGATGGCGATGAGCGAAACTTTTTTCAACATATTGGCTGTCCCCATATTGGATTTGGCGCAGTTCGAACCGCACTCAAAATCTTCCTAGACGATCGAGATGGCTGATAGATGACTCTTGTGTTACATTATTATGACGGTCCGGTAGGTGCCACGGGTAGCAATACCGACACCGTCGTGCCCTTACCGACGGAGCTGCGAATTTCCAGATGGCCGCGATGCCGATCAACAATATGTTTGACGAGGCTTAAGCCTAAGCCAGTTCCGCCGACTAAGCGGCTTCTCCCCGAATCTACACGATAAAAACGTTCAGTCAGGCGCGGCAAATGTTCAGGGGCAATGCCGTCTCCTACGTCTACCACGGTGAAGTTAATCATTGCGCCAGATCGCGAACGCAACAGTGAGACGGTTACGGGCGTGCCAGCGCGGCCATATTTTAGCGCATTGTTCAAAATGTTGCTCGCCAACTGCCGCAATTGTCCGGCGTCTCCCATAACAGGTGGCATATCTGTCGTGACATCAACCATGATATCTGTGCCACGGTCCTTTTGGCTGTTACGCAACTGATCAACGGTTTCCATGACGATGTCGGAAAAATCGACTGGCGTTTGCGGGGGGTCGTATTTTTCGGCCTCAATCCGGCTCAGCGACATCAGGTCGCGGACAAGCGCCTGCATCCGGTCGGTTTCCGTTGCCATGATGCCCAAAAACCGGCTGCGCGTGACGGCGTCATCCCCGGCGGCGGGATCATCGAGTGTTTCGATGAAACCTTTGATCGCGGCCAGCGGTGTCAACAATTCGTGGCTGGCATTGGCGACAAAATCGACCCGCATTTTTTCCGCGGCCTGTGTTCCGCTGCGATCGGCCAGATGCACGATTTTCTGCGACGGCCCCATGGTTTGGATCCGCATGTCCCATAATTGATTTTTCTGGCCAATGCCTGCGAGCCGAATCGGGTTTCCGCTGTGCTGCGCATCTGGGTCTGTCAGCCGTTCAATGGCGCCGGCGTGCCGGAACGCCATGCGCACATTTTGGCCAATAATATTTGCGCCAAGCAAACGTAGCGCGACTTGGTTGGCGGCGATTACGCGGGCATTTTCTACCATCAATATGGCATCGGCGGACGAATCGATAAATGCCTGCAACTGTGGATGCGAACTGATCGCCAAGACTTCTGTGTCCGGCGGCGTCGGCTTAACGGTCTCTTGTGGAGCATCTTCGCGATCATGCGGATCAGCGGCAATGAACAATGCGACCAACAGGGATACGAAAATGACAAGCACGCGCTCGGCGGAGCCCGGCATTTGGCCGGCGAATATGGCCCCGACAAATGCCAAGGCAAATGCAAATATGATGCGGGGAGACAACCAACTGTTCACTTTTTACCCTGCTGCCATGCCTGTAAGATCGCCACACATATAGACGCAGCGATTTGGTGCAAGCAACGGCGAAGAGAACATCGCCTCGACGTCCTTTGCGCTAATGTGACGCCATGCCTCTGAGGCAATCGAGCAGTTCGCCAAAATGGTCAATGATTGCGTCTGCGCCCATATCTTCGACCGGCCCATGCAAAAATCCGAAACTGACGGCCACACTCGGGACGTTGGCATTCTTCGCCGCCATCACATCGTAAGTGGAATCGCCGATATAAGCCGCCCGCCCGCCGCCGCAGCGTTTGATCATTTCAAAGATGGGTGCGCCCGAAGGTTTGGCATTTTCCTTACCTAAAGTATCGGCGCCCAAGATGCACCCCATGCGGTGCGCCAAGTTCAGGTCGGTCAGCAATTTGAGGGCGAGGCTCTCAAATTTGTTGGTCACGACTGCGTAACGCACACCCATATCGTCAAGCGCATCCAGCAGCGCCAACGCGCCATCAAAAGGTCGGCTGTGCACGCAGACATTGGCTTCATAATAAGCAAGCATTTGGCGATAGAGCGGTTTGAAATCATTGTCGGGAATACCGCCTGTTGCCTCAAGCCCTTGTTGCAGCATGAGCTTTGCGCCGCCGCCGATATATTGCTTGACCGTTTCTGGCGAGAGCAGCGGCCTGCCTACGCTGTCCAACACATGATTGACCGCAGCCGTCAGATCGCCGCTGGTGTCCACCAAAGTGCCGTCAAGGTCAAAGCCAATGATGTCGAATGGAAATTTCAAGCTAAGCTCCCCAATTCTGTGTTTGTATTGAGCGTCGTCGATGCGCGTTGTTCGTATTGGCGTCTCGACTGCGCTCGACACAAACGGAAAATTTCATATGTCCTTGGCTGCAAGTTCTGGAAACTGCAACAATTTGCTGGCATGACAATATGTATGACTGAATTAGCCGCCATCATTCTCGCCGCGGGCAAGGGCACGCGCATGAAATCCGACCTGCACAAGGTGCTGCACCCGATTGCCGCTCGGCCAATGCTGATGCATTTAATGGCATCGGTCGATGCCTTAAACCCGACCAAGAAGGTTGTGGTGGTCGGCAGCGGCAAGGAACAATTGGAGGCCGCTCTGGCGGGCTCGGCACAGCTTGCGGTGCAAGAACCCCAATTTGGCACTGGCCATGCCGTGCAGCAGGCGCAAGGCGCTCTGGCGGGGTTTGATGGTGATGTCCTCATTCTTTATGGCGACGTGCCCTTTGTGCCGACCGCTACGATGCAAGCCATGGTTGAACGGCTCAACGCACCTGATGCGCCGGCGGTGGTCGTGTTGGCGTTCGCGCCAGAGGATCCAACCGGCTATGGCCGCGTAATCGTCGAAGATGGCCGCATCATCAAAATGGTCGAGCAAAAGGACGCAACCGACGCGGAAAAAGCGGTGAAGCTGTCCAATTCTGGCCTGATGGCGGTGAAGGCGCGCGACCTGTTCCCGCTGCTGAATCGCGTCACCGACGACAATGCGCAAAAGGAATTTTATCTCACCGATATCGTCAACATCGCGCACGAAGATGGGCGGATTTGCGTGGCTGTCACAACCGAACCCTACAACGTCGCGGGTATCAACAGCCGCGCACAATTGGCCGAGATGGAACAAGCATGGCAGCAGCGCCGCCGGGTGCAAGCCATGGATGATGGCGCAACTTTAATTGCACCGGAAACCGTCTGGTTTGCGTGGGATACGCAGCTTGGCCGCGACGTCCTGATTGAACCCAATGTCTTTTTTGGCCCCGGTGTCAGCATAGCCGACAATGTAAAGATCCGCGCAAACAGCCATATTGAGGGCGCTATTATCGGTGAGGGTTGTGAAATAGGTCCCTTCGCAAGGCTCCGGCCCGGCACGGTGTTGGAAGAAAAAGCCAAGATCGGCAATTTCGTCGAAACCAAAAAGGCGCATCTGGGCAAGGGTGCTAAAGCCAACCATCTAACCTATCTGGGCGACGCGACGATTGGCGCAGGCGCGAACATCGGCGCTGGAACCATCACCTGCAATTATGACGGCTATTTCAAATATCAAACCGTGATCGGCGAAGGCGCCTTTATTGGCAGCAACAGCGCCCTCATCGCGCCTGTCAAAATCGGCCGCGATGCGATTGTGGCCGCGGGCAGCGCGGTATCCCGCGATGTAGCCGACGGCGAACTCCGCATGGTCCGCGCCGAACAATTGGTGAAACCCGGCTGGGCCGATCGTTTTCACGATGCGATGCGGAAGAAGAAAGAGGGGAAGTGAAAGGTGCTTGATGTCAAAGGCCTAACACCCTCTTTGATTGAGCCTTGGCGCACCTCCAGCTTTGCAAATATCCATCAGGCCCCGTGGCACTTAGTCGGCAATATTGAGGCTTTGCTTAAGCAGCAAATTGCTGGTCTTGATCCGTCATATACCTGCGTCGAAGATGTTGCAGTCCATTACTCTGCGATTATCGAGGCGGGGGCTGTTGTCAAAGGGCCTGCGATCATTGGGCCCAATTGCTTTATCGCTGCTGGCGCTTATCTGCGAGGCGGCGTGTATCTCGAACGAGATTGCATAATCGGGCCGTCGTCTGAACTGAAAACCACAGCTATGTTCGCAGGTTCGAAGCTGGCGCATTTGAACTTTGTGGGCGACTCAATTATCGGTGCCGATGTTAATATTGAAGCCGGTGCGATTATCGCAAATTACCGGAATGAATTGGAAAATCGCAATATTAGGATTGCCTACCGTGGACAGGTAATTGAGACGGGCGTGGACAAATTTGGAGCGTTGGTTGGAGACAGAAGTCGGATTGGAGCTAACGCTGTTGTTGCGCCGGGTGCGTTATTGGCACGAGGTTCGATCGTTGGGCGACTTCAACTGATCGATCAAAAGCCAGAAGATTAAATTGACATGATATCATGATATGATATCACTATATCATCATGGGTAGATTCCTCGTAGATGTTCCGGCGGACGACGTTCGCAAGCTGGATGAAATCGCCAAGCGCGAGGGGAAGTCGCGCGCCGCTGTGTTGCGTGAGGCAGTGTCCAGTTATCTCGAAGAAAGTCGTAAAGAAGGCTTTGAGAAATATTTCGGTCTTTGGGAGCGGCACGGCTCGACGGTCGATGGCCTCGCATATGAACGGCAGTTGCGCGACGAGTGGCCGGACATCAGCAACGTTGCGCCGCCCAAAAAGAAACGCAGTGCTGCGTGAGCGAGCGTTTTTTCGACACTAATATTGTTATCGACATGCTGCACAATCGGCCGGCGGCATGGGCAGAGGTGCGCAACGTCGCCCGTGCCTGGATCAGTCGGATGACTTGGATTGAGGTGATGTCCGGTGTTCCTGACGATGCGGCAACCGAGACTGAAGAATTTCTGCGTCTTTTCGCAATGAGCGAGATCGACGAGGAAATTGCGCGACGTGCGGCGGCGCTTAGGCACCAGCGAAAGTCGTTGAAATCTCCTGATGCCGTTATCCTCGCTTCGGCGCAGGTGACAGGGCGCATACTCGTTACACGAAATACCAAGGATTTTCCGGCAGAGATGCCGGGCATCAGAGTCCCCTATAAAGCAGATTGGGAAACAAAATAAATGTGCGGCATTATCGGAATTGTTGGCAAATCGCCTGTCTCGGATCGGCTCGTCGATGGGCTGAAGCGGATGGAATATCGGGGCTATGACAGCGCCGGTGTCTGCACGGTGTTTGACGGTCAACTCATCCGCCGCCGCGCCGAGGGCAAGCTGGCCAATCTCGTCAACGTGCTCAAGACCGACGATGCGGCTGGAAATATTGGCATAGCGCACACCCGTTGGGCCACACATGGCGCGCCGACGACGAGCAATGCGCATCCGCACGCAACGGGCGAAGTGGCTTTGGTCCACAATGGTATCATCGAAAATTTCAAACAATTGCGTGACGAACTCACTGCGCGCGGGCGGACGTTTGAAAGCGAGACCGATACGGAGGTTGTGGCGCATCTGGTGTCCGAGCAGGTCGAGGCTGGGCATTTGCCCGCAGATGCGGTGAAGGCTGTGCTGCCGCGTCTGCGCGGTGCGTTTGCCCTTGCGATTGCGTTCCGGCAATTTCCTGATTTCTTGATCGGTGCGCGGCTCGGCAGCCCGCTGGTCGTCGGCTATGGCGATGGCGAGACTTATTTGGGTTCGGATGCACTTGCCCTTGCGCCACTGACGCAAAAAATCGCCTATCTGGAAGAAGGCGACTGGGTGATTGTGATGCGCGAAGGCGCGCAGATTTTCGATAAGGACAATAATCCGGTGGAGCGCGAAATCACCACCTCCGGCGTGTCTGCGGCGCAGATCGAAAAGGGCAATTACCGCCATTATATGCAGAAAGAGATTTTTGAGCAGCCGACCGTGGTTGCGCAAACACTCTCCAGCTACATTCGCCCGTTGGAGCAGACCGTTGCCCTGCCGCAGATGGATTTTGACCTGGCGGGCGTCAAACGCATTACCATCGTCGCCTGCGGAACATCTTATTACGCTGGCATGGTTGCCAAATATTGGTTCGAAACCTTCGCCCGTGTGCCCGTCGACATCGATGTCGCGTCCGAGTTTCGATATCGCGACCCCGTGTTGGAGGAAGGCGGCTTGGCGCTGTTCATTTCCCAATCGGGTGAGACAGCTGACACGCTGGCGGCCTTGCGCCATTGCAAGGAAAATGGGCAGACAATCGCAGTGGTCGTCAACGTGCCGACATCCAGCATGGCGCGTGAGGCGGACCTATTGCTGCCCACACATGCTGGCCCCGAAATTGGTGTTGCCTCGACTAAGGCATTTACCTGCCAGCTTGCGGTGTTGGCTGCTCTGGCCGCGCATTTGGCATTGGTGAAAGGTAAGTTGAGCGCCGAGGAAGAACGCGAAATCGTCCGGCATTTGATCGAAGCGCCCGCTGCGTTGAACGCCGCTTTGGCCCATGATGATGACATTGCCGCGATGGCGCATTTAATCGCGCCTGCGCGCGACGTGCTCTACCTTGGCCGTGGCCCGGATTATCCATTGGCGATGGAAGGCGCGCTGAAGCTGAAAGAGATCAGCTATATTCATGCAGAGGGCTATGCCTCAGGCGAGATGAAGCATGGGCCAATCGCGTTAATCGACGAAGCCGTGCCCGTCATCGTCCTTGCGCCATCAGGCCCGCTATTCGAGAAAACCGTCAGCAACATGCAAGAGGTCCGCGCGCGCGGCGGCAAGGTCGTGCTGATTTCTGATGCGGCGGGCATAGCCGAAGCCGGAGAAGGCTGCCTTGCCACCATCGAAATGCCGACCGTCCACCCGTTGATCGCGCCGTTGGTCTATGCGGTGCCCGTGCAATTGCTGGCTTACCATGTCGCCTGCGCCAAAGGCACGGATGTGGACCAGCCGCGCAATTTAGCAAAGTCTGTTACAGTGGAGTGATCTTGCGCAAAAATCGCGCCGCAGACTTTTGCTGAGTAACAGGGTTGTTCATGGCTCCCGCGGCGTTATGAATGGGCTATGAGTATGCCCGCCAAAATGATCGTGATATTTATCCTTTTGTGGGTGGCGGTACATTTGTTGCTCTATGGATATCTGCGGCGCCGGATCGCCGCTGCCAAGCGTGACAAGGATCCGGAGGCATAGCTTGATTTGCCATTTTCGCATGCCTATAGCGGGAGGGTAAAAACAAGCGGTCCCGTGGGGCCGCTTTTTGGCTTTTGGAATATGCTAAATACTTGGTCGGAAGGAAGAAAACCATGTCGATTACGCCTTTGATGCCCGTCTATCCGCGCTGTGGTTTTCGGCCGGTGCGTGGTGAGGGCGCTTGGTTGATTTCTGAAGACGGCAGCCGCGCGCTCGATTTCGCTGCGGGTATTGCGGTAAATTTGCTTGGCCATGGCCATCCGCATCTGACCAAGGCCATTCAGGATCAGGCTGCAACGCTGATCCACGTATCGAACCTTTACGGCAGCCCGCAAGGCGAAGCCTTTGCCCAAAGGCTGGTCGATACGACCTTTGCCGACACGGTGTTCTTTACCAATTCTGGCGCGGAGGCTGTTGAGTGCGCGATCAAGACTGCGCGCGCATATCATCAAAGCCAAGGCAGTGATCGTTTTGAGATCATCACCTTCAAAAACGCTTTTCACGGCCGGACGATGGCGACGATTTCGGCTAGCAATCAGGAGAAGATGCACAAGGGCTTCATGCCATTGCTTGAAGGCTTTAAATATGTCGACTTTGACGATTTGGAAGGCGCAAAGGCGGCAATCGGACCAAAAACCGCCGCGTTTCTGGTTGAACCCATTCAGGGCGAGGGCGGCGTTCGGCCTGCCTCAGATGCGTTCATACAAGGCCTGCGAGCGTTGGCGGATGAACATGATATCATGCTGATCCTAGATGAAGTGCAATGCGGTGTGGCGCGTTCAGGCACGCTGTACGCTTATGAACAATATGGCATTATTCCCGACATCATGGCGACGGCCAAGGGCCTTGGCGGCGGTTTTCCGGTCGGCGCCTGTCTTGCCACCGAAGCGGCCGCGCGCGGCATGGTCGTTGGCACACATGGGTCGACTTATGGCGGCAATCCGTTTGCGATGGCCGCGTGTCAGGCGGTTTGGGATGTCGTCGCGAATGAGGAGTTTCTGGCGCAAGTGCGTTCAACAGGAGACAAATTACGTTCAACGCTTGAGCAGTTTATCGGCAATTATCCAGATTTGTTTACTGGGGTACGCGGCAAGGGATTGATGCTTGGCGTGATGATGACCCATGAAACGCGCGCCTTTGTGGCCCACTTGCGCGATAATCACGGGCTGTTGCTGGTGGCGGCGGGTGACAATACCTTCCGCGTGCTGCCGCCGCTGAACATCGGTGATGCCGAGATTCAGACTTTCATGGAAAAGCTGTCGGCGGGTGCCGCCAGCTATAAGATGCCACAAGCGGCATGACGCGCCATTTCCTAAACTTGAGCGACGCCGGCGGCGATGCAGTTGCAGCGATGCTGAACGACGCCATAAGTAGAAAAAATGCGCGGATCGGATGGCCAAAGGGCAAATCAGACGTCGACGCGCCACTTGCTGGGCACACGCTGGCGATGGTGTTTGAGAAAAATTCCACCCGCACGCGCACATCGTTTGAAATGGCGATGAAGCAATTGGGGGGGGATAGCATCTTCATGGCATCGGGCCAGATGCAGCTTGGCCGTGGCGAGACCATTGCCGACACCGCGCGCGTATTGTCGCGCTATGTCGACGCCATCATGATCCGGACCGATGATCATGCAAAGGTCGAGGAGCTGGCCCATCATGCGAGCGTGCCCGTCATCAACGGCCTGACGGACCTGTCGCATCCTTGCCAGATCGTTGCTGACCTGTTGACGGTTATGGAGCATGGAAAGGCGTTGCCCGGCCTTGAAATTGCATGGCTTGGCGATGGCAATAATGTGCTGAATTCGGTGGTTGAGGCAGCTGGGCTTTTCAAGTTTAATGTGCGTATTGCGGTCCCGGAAGGCTATGAAAGCGACAGCAATTTTATGGATGTTGCAAGGGCTGCTGGAGCCAACATCACGCTCACCCGCCATGCTGGCGAAGCGGTAGCGGGCGCCGATGTTGTTGTAACCGACACATGGGTATCCATGGGACAAGAGCATGCGCATAACAAGATAGCGGCGATGATGCCCTATCAGGTGAACGAACGTCTGATGACTTTGGCCAAGGCAGATGCCAAATTCTTACATTGCCTGCCAGCGCATCGCGGTGAGGAAGTAACCGATGCCGTGATTGATGGGCCGCAGTCTGTCATCTGGGATGAAGCGGAAAACAGGCTGCATGCGCAAAAGTCGATTTTATTGTGGTGCCTTGGAAAATCATGATGGCCGAGCAATCGGAAACATTGTCCAATCAGCCATTGCGTTTTTCCATACCGACGCGGGATGCGCGCGGACGGCTGGTGCGTCTGGACGATGTGCTGGGTGAGATTTTGGCGGCCCATGCTTACCCTCCGGTAATCGAGCGGACCTTGGCTGAAGCATTAGTGCTGACCGCGTTATTAGGAGCTTCGTTAAAGGAGCCGGGCAGCCAGCTCACGCTGCAAACGCAAACGGAAAAAGGCGCAATTCGGCTATTGGCCTGCGATTATAAGGATGGCGCATTGCGCGGCTATGCCCAGTTTGATGCCGCGACTGCCGCCACCCTGCCGCAGGATTCGACGCTATTTGGCATCTTCGGACAGGGCTATCTCGCAATCACCTTCGACCGCATGAAACCGGCGAGCGAAGGCGGTGGCCGTTATCAGGGCATCGTGCCACTTGAAGGCGAGACGCTCGCCGATGCGGCGCAGAATTATTTCGTGCAATCCGAACAAATCCCAACCTTCATTCGCGTTGCTGTGGACCATGTCGATGGCCGCTGTGTGGCGGGCGGTTTGCTGGTGCAGCACTTGCCCGAGGGGGAGGAAGGGCGCGAGCGGTTGCATGTGCGGCTCGACCATCCTGAGTGGGAGCATATCGAAGTCATGTCTTCGACCATCGCTGACGCCGAGCTTGCCGACCCGGCGCTTCCGCTTGAGGAAATCGTCTGGCGATTGTTCCATGAAGAAAAAGAAGTACGCATTGAGCAAGGCGATTGTCTGTCAAAGGGTTGCCGCTGTGACCCCGTGCACATCCGCGATGTCATTGCCAAATTTCCTGCCGTTGACCGCGCCGAAATGGCAGATGATGCCGGAGACATCGTCGTGGACTGCGAATTTTGCTCGCGCCGCTTTCCGATAAGCCTTGCCAGTTTTAATAATTGAGTCGCGGATCAACGACGGCAGCGTCGTTGATGGTTCATGAATTACATATCATGGTGCCAAAATTCACAAATGATGTTAAATAGTTGCTGAAAATTAGGTCGATTCGCTGTATGGGACTGGTTGGCGGATAGAAGCTTATGAACAATATTTTCCGTCTTTACGCTCTGCCCGGTGCGCTTTTGCTTTCGCTGCCGGCGGCGGCCGCAAAACCAGATGGCGATATGGCTCTGCTTGATTCACTCGATCGGGGATTGTGGCAATTACGACCAACGGGCGGGAGTGCGCCGACTGCCAAAATCTGCCTCGGTAAATCGGCAAGCCTGGCCCAAATCCAACATAGTGGCTTAGCCTGCGCCCAATATGTCGTGCGTGCCAGCGCCAATTCCCTAACGATCAGTTACACCTGCGAAGGGCATGGTCAGGGGTTGACGATCATCCGTAAGGAAACAAACCGGATCATCCATATCCAATCGCAAGGCATTCGCAATAATGCGCCATTTTCGTTTTCAGCCGAGGGCCGCAAAATTGGTCCGTGCTGAAGGGTGATTTCAGAACGCAGCTATGCCGGTAATGGCGCGACCCAATATAAGCGCGTGCACGTCATGCGCGCCTTCATAGGTGTTGACTGTCTCTAGGTTCGCCATGTGGCGCATAACCTGATATTCCTCGCTAATGCCGTTGCCGCCATGCATGTCGCGCGCAGCACGGGCGATATCGAGCGCTTTACCGACATTGTTGCGCTTCACGATGGAAATCATATCGGGCGCAAGCTGGCCTTCGTCCATCAAGCGGCCAACGCGCAAGGATGCCTGCAGCCCCAAGGCAATATCCGTCATCATGTCGGCCAGCTTCTTTTGATATAATTGCGTGGCGGCGAGCGGTTTGCCAAATTGATGACGATCAAGGCCATATTGCCGCGCCGCGTGCATGCAGAATTCTGCTGCACCCAATGCGCCCCAACTGATGCCGTAGCGGGCGCGGTTGAGGCAGCCGAACGGGCCTTTTAATCCTTGCACATCGGGCAGCAGTGCGTCCTCGCCCACTTCGACATTGTCCATCATGATCATGCCGGTCGTCGATGCGCGTAACGACAGCTTGCCCTGAATTTTCGGCGCAGTGAGGCCCTTCATTCCCTTTTCAAGAACAAAGCCGCGAATGCCGCCGCCATGTGCTTCGGATTTTGCCCAGACGACAAAGACATCGGCAAAAGGTGCGTTGGAAATCCACGTTTTCGATCCGTTGATGACATAGCCGCCATCTACCTTCTTAGCGAAGGTGCGCATGCCCGCAGGGTCCGATCCTGCGTCAGGCTCGGTCAAGCCGAAGCAGCCAATCAGCGTGCCCGCAGCCAGCCCCGGTAGATATTTGCGCCTTTGTTCTTCCGATCCAAAAGCATAGATGGGGTGCATAACGAGCGACGACTGCACCGACGCCATTGAACGATAGCCTGAATCGACGCGCTCAATCTCGCGCGCGATTAGCCCGTAAGCGACATAAGACGCGCCAGCGCCGCCATATTCGGCTGGGATGGTCGCGCCCAGCAGGCCGGTTTGCCCCATTAACGGGAACAGTTCAGGCGCATCACATTCCGTCCGATAGGCATCGATCACGCGCGGCTGCAATTCGCTTTGCGCAAAAGCGTGCGCACTATCGCGGATCATGCGTTCGTCTTCGGTCAGCTGGTCCTCCAGACGAAAAGGGTCAGACCAATCGAATGCTGCCAACTCGGCCATTTTTATCTCCATCGGGAAGGCCAACTGAATAGCGACCTGTGTCCTGTTTGCCTTTATAAGCGTGCGGTCAAGACAGCAACCCTTGCCATCAACTCTGCGTCTTGCCATGCGCTGTGGGAATGCAGAACAAAGACTGGGGATGATAATGGCATTAGCAGCCGAAACGAAAACGCTTCTCGAAACGCTGGGCTGCATTGTTGATGGCGGTGATCTTGCGGTGCACAGCCCCATTGACGGCAGTCGCATCGGGGCCGTGGTTGCCGCGACGGTCGACGACATCGATGCGGTTGTCGAAAAATCAAACGCTGCCTTTCTGAAGTGGCGCAGCGTTCCCGCGCCGCGCCGCGGGGAGCTTGTCCGGTTGTTTGGCAATGCTTTGCGCGAACAGAAATATGACCTTGCCCGCCTTGTCACGATTGATTGCGGAAAGCCGCTATCCGAGGGACTTGGCGAAGTGCAGGAGATGATCGATATTTGCGATTTCGCTGTGGGTCTTTCGCGGCAATTGCATGGCCTGACCATCGCGAGCGAACGGCCCGGTCACCGGATGATGGAGCAATGGCATCCCATTGGTCCAGTTCTCATCATTTCCGCATTTAACTTTCCCGTCGCTGTCTGGGCTTGGAACGCCGCTTTGGCCTTGGTGTGTGGCAACAGCGTTATCTGGAAGCCATCGGAAAAAACGCCGCTGACGGCGGCTGCGGTCCAAGTCATTTTTGAAAAGGCGGTTGTTGCTTTCGGCGATGCACCTGCGCATCTGTCGCAAGTCGTTCAGGGCGGGCGCGATATAGGGGCAGCGTTGGTTGCCGATCCACATATTGCCTTAATATCCGCCACAGGCAGCACGGAAATGGGTCGGAAGGTCGGACAAGTGGCTGCGGCCCGTTTTGCCAAGACTATTCTTGAACTTGGCGGGAACAATGCCGCGATTATCAGCGACAAGGCGGACGTTGCGCTGGCACTTCGCGGCGTGTTGTTCTCGGCATTTGGCACAAGTGGTCAAAGATGCACCAGTCTACGCCGTCTTTTTGTGCATGACGCGATTTATGACAGCTTCGTTGAGGCGCTTAAGTCGGCCAGCGGGTCGATGGCGGTCGGTGACCCGCTTGACGTCGGTAATCTTGCAGGACCGTTGATTGACGAGCAGGCTTTTGCTGGCATGCGCGCAGCGCTTGATGAGGCTAGCAAACTTGGCGGAAATGTAACCGGCGGCGAACGTCTCGCAATGGATGGCGTTTATGTCCGCCCTGCGCTTGTCGAGATGGCAGCACATGATGGCCCTGCGTTAAGGGAGACGTTCGCGCCGATCCTCTACATCTTTCGCTATCATGATTTGGCCAAAGCCATTGCCCTGCAAAACAGCGTCGGTGCAGGATTGTCGTCCTCCATATTTTCGACCGACATCCGCGAATGCGAATATTTTCTATCCGCCGAAGGAAGTGATTGCGGCATTGCCAATGTAAACATCGGCACATCCGGCGCGGAAATTGGCGGTGCCTTTGGCGGGGAAAAGGAAACCGGCGGCGGTCGGGAGTCGGGCTCGGACGCGTGGAAAGCCTATATGCGTCGGGCGACAAACACGATAAATTACTCGAATAATCTGCCACTTGCGCAAGGGGTGACATTCGACATAGTTTAGTGACTAGATCGTCATCCTGGACTTGTTTCAGGATAACGAGCGGCGGTTTATCATCCTGAAGAAAGTTCAGGATGACGCAAGATAGGAAAGAAAACACGCATGCGCGTTGATACATTGCCGCCGGTGAAAGCAACGCTACAACCGAGCAACCATCCCTATCTCAACGGGGCGTGGACGCCGCAGCATGAGGAAGTCACCGCGACTGACCTTGATGTCATAGAGGGCCGCATTCCCGACGACATTGACGGCATCTATTTGCGCAATACAGAAAACCAGTTGCATCAACCCCTGGGCCGCTACCATCCGTTTGACGGCGATGGCATGATCCACCAGATTAATTTTTCCGGCGGCAAGGCCAGCTATCGCAATCGCTTCGTCCGCACCCGCTGTTTTCAGGCGGAGCAGGATGCGGGCGGTTCCTTATGGGGCGGGCTAATGGATAAAGCGGGCGTGTCGAAACGCCCCGGCTTTGGCGCACATGGCAGCCTCAAAGATTCGTCCAGCACGGACATCATCGTGCATAACGGCAAAGCAGTGTCTACTTTCTACCAATGCGGAGAGGGCTATGTTCTTGACCCCGAAACATTGGAGCAAGAAGGTGTGGCGCCTTGGGTGCCGCTTGATGGTATTTCTGCGCACCCCAAGGTGGATGCGCGCACCGGTGAATTATTGTTCTTCAACTATTCGAAACACGCGCCTTATATGCATTACGGGGTCGTTAATCGCGCCGGCAAGCTGGCGCATTATGTGCCGATAGCGTTGCCGGGGCCACGCTTGCCGCATGACATGATGTTTACGCAAAACTGGTCAATATTGTGCGACTTCCCACTTTTCTGGGACGAAGAATTGCTGAAGCGCAATGTCCATGTGACCCGGCTGCACGAGGGACTGCCATCGCGGTTCGCGCTCATCCCGCGTTATGGTCAGCCAGAAGATATCCGCTGGTTTGAGGCGGATCCCACTTTTGTCCTGCACTTCATTAACGCCTATGAAGACGGCGACGAAGTCATACTCGATGGTTATTTCGAAGAAGACCCTTATCCGCCGCCACTCGAAAATGCCGATGGCTATGGACATATGATGGCTTATGTCGACGAGCATAGCTTCAAACCAAAGCTGCACCGTTGGCGGTTCAACTTGGCTGATGGTACAACCCGCGAAGAGCGGCTCGACGACCGCATCCTCGAATTCGGGATGATGAACCAACGTTATCTGGGGCAACCTTATCGTTATGCCTATAGCACAACGTCCAAGCCCGGCTGGTTCCTGTTTAACGGTTTTGTGAAGCATGACATGGTCACGGGCGAGTCATGGTCCCTAGAGCTTGCTGAGGGGCGCTATGGCAGTGAAGCACCCTTTGCTCCGCGCGTCGGTGCGGTGGACGAAGATGATGGCTATCTTGTCAGCTTTGTAACTGACGAAAATTGCGGGACATCGGAATGCATATTGATCGACTGCAAGCGCTTTGCAGAAGGGCCGGTGTGCCGCATTGCGCTGCCACATAAGATCAGCAGCGGGACCCATGCGCATTGGGTAGATCGCTTAGCCTTGTAACGCAAAACGATTGCCATCCTTTCGGCAGGCATCTCAGTTCGCAATTGGCGCGCCCTACAGGAGTCGAACCTGTGGCCTCAAGATTAGAAGTCTCGCGCTCTATCCAGCTGAGCTAAGGGCGCGCGCTGGTTCGCGCAATAACGGCTTTGCGCGCGAACGCAAAGCTGCTTATGTCAATTTATGCAAGACGCATCAATTATCCCCCAAAGCGCAAGTGACGTTACTGGCCGCCAGTTTCGCTATTATGATTTTGTTATGGCGGCCTTTGTCGCCATTTTGTTGCTATCAAATGTTATTGGCGCAGCCAAGCCTGCGGCGCTGACCATATCGGGCGAGCAATGGATTTTTGGCGCTGGGATATTGTTCTTCCCCTTAGGCTACGTGATTGGTGACGTCCTGACGGAGGTCTATGGCTATGCGCGTGCACGCCGTGTCATCTGGGTTGGCTTTGCGGCGCTGTTGTTCATGGCGTTTATGAGTTGGGTTGTTGTTGCTCTGCCGCCTGCACCCGGTTGGGAGGGGCAGGCGGCGTATGAAAGCGTGTTTGGGCAAGTCTGGCGGATCGTTATTGCATCTATCACCGCGTTTTGGGCGGGTGAGTTCGTAAACAGCTATGTCATGGCACGCATGAAAGTTTGGACGGCTGGAAAGCATTTATGGTCGCGTACCATTGGTTCAACGATTGTCGGTCAGGGCATTGATAGCCTCATTTTTTATCCGCTCGCCTTTTGGGGGGTGTGGAGCAACGAGCAGGTTATCAGTGTGATGATTACCAACTGGTTGTTGAAAGTGGGCTGGGAAGTTGTGTTGACGCCTGTTACTTATAGCGTTGTTGGTTGGCTGAAGCGCAAAGAGGGTGTCGAAATCTTTGACCAGGATACAAATTTTTCGCCATTTAAAACAAAAATATAGGCCGTCATGCAGGACCGTTTACAGATTCTGGCCGAGCATTGGGTCAGCTATAAAATCTGGCTGATTGAAACAGTTGGCCTGACCAATGATGCGATGCATATTCATGGATCGCTTTTGATCTTATGCCTGTCGGCTTTGGTGTTGCGGCGGCGGCCGGATAGCCCGTGGTGCTGGCTAATTGTCTTGATCGCTGAGTTATTTAACGAATATGCCGATTTGCGGGGTCCGGCACCCGGCGAGGCGACAATGGACGCAGCCCTGCATGACATTTACAACACCATGTTCTGGCCAACGGTGATCTTGATATTAGGGCGTTTGTTATTCCCGCGAAAGAAAGCGGATCTCATCATGCCCGCCGCGCCGTCAAGCGATTTGCCGCAATAGCCCCTCGAACAAGCGACGTCCGTCTGACCCACCATGCACGGCTTCGGTCATGCGTTCGGGGTGTGGCATCATGCCCAGCACATTGCCAGTGGCGTTTAGCACACCCGCGATGTTGCGGGCCGAACCGTTGACGTTTTCCGTGTAGCGGAAAGCAACACGGCCTTCGCCTTCAAGCCTGTCCAACGTATCGCTATCAGCGAAATAATTGCCGTCATGATGCGCCACGGGAATTTGGATATGTTCACCGACTGAATAGCCGTTGGTGAAAACAGAGCGATCATTTGCAACCGTCAGGCCAACTGTGCGGCACACAAAGCGGATCCCTGCATTGCGCATAAGAGCGCCGGGCAACAGGCCTGCTTCTGTTAAAATTTGAAAGCCATTGCACACGCCCAGAACGGGGACCCCACGTTCTGCGGCCTTAATGACCGCCTGCATAACCGGCGAGCGCGCAGCCATGGCACCGGAGCGCAGATAGTCGCCATAAGAGAAACCGCCGGGAATAGCGATAAGATCAAGTCCATCGGGCAGTTCGCCCGCGCGGTGCCAAACCAAAGTTGTTTCAGCGCCTGTAATATCACGAATGGCCACGGCCATGTCACGGTCACAATTGGAGCCCGGAAATTGGATAACCGCGGCGCGCATCAGGCCTGCTCAATCTCAAAATTCTCAATAACCATATTGGCCAGTAACTTGGTGCACATCGTTTCCAGGTCAGCCTTTGAAACGCCCGGTTCATGTTCGATTTCGATAAGGCGTCCGGCCCGAACGTCATGAACGCCAGAAAAACCTAAGCCTTCTATGGCGTGATGGATGGCTTTTCCCTGCGGGTCGAGCACACCGTTCTTTAATGTTACAAAAATGCGCGTTTTCATGAGGACCCGTCCACTTGTCAGTTTCCGTTTCTATAGAAGCCGCCACGTGCGATTCAAGCGTAAGCTGACCACAATCGTATTTTAACGCGGCTTGGAGAGCTTGGCGTTTGGAAATTATGTCACAAGCTAATATTTAACATTAGAAAAAACTATATATGACTAATTGGGGCGCAATCCAATTGCGGCACCGCCATGTCATCTGACATAGCCAAGTCTTAATAAAGTTGAGTGGATAAGATGAAAAAAACGGCACGGGCGGTAGTGATTGGTGGCGGCGTTGTAGGCGTGAGCACTTTGTATCATCTTGCCAAAATGGGGTGGAGCGATGTTGTCTTGCTGGAGCGCAAGGAACTGACTTCGGGGTCAACATGGCATGCAGCCGGTCTTCTGCCGCTGTTTAATCTCAGCTATTCCGTCGGCAAGTTGCATCAATATTCAGTGGCTTTATATCCCACTTTGGAGGCCGAAACAGGGCTGCATGCCGGATTGTCGCAGGTCACCAATATCCGACTGGCGACAACCAAGGACCGGATGGATGAATATCATTATTACGCAGGCGTTGCCCGCACCATTGGTGTTGATGTCAACTTCCTAACGCCAGACCAAGTCAAGGATATCTGGCCGCTTGCCAATATGGACGGTGTCATTGGCGCGATTCAGCATCCCGATGACGGCTATATCCAGCCTGCCGACCTTACGCAGGCGCTGGCAAAAGGTGCGCGGCAACGCGGGGCGACGATTTATCGCAACACAACGGTTACCGGCATTACGCAGCAACCCAATGGCGAGTGGCTGGTCTCCACGGATCAGGGGGACATCACTTGCGAGCACGTCATATCCTGTTCGGGTAACTTTGCGCGGCAAACAGGGGCGATGGTTGGGTTGGATATTCCTGTCATCCCAGTCGAGCACCAATATCTGGTGACTGAACAACATCCTGCAATCATGGAGCGCAAAAAGGCTGGCCTGCCGGAAATGGGAGTGCTGCGCGAATCTGACGCGAGCTATTATATGCGTGAGGAAGCTGGCGGGCTGTTGCTTGGGCCATATGAAGTCGGCGCGCCCGCTTGCTATGTTGATGGCCCTGCTGCCAACAGCGAATATGAATTATTTCCCGATGCACTCGAACGGCTTGAGCCTTATATCGTTGCGGCAATGAATCGCGTCCCTGCCTTTGGCGAAGTGGGCATTAAGAAAGTCTATAACGGCGCGATTGCCTACACACCCGACGGATCGCCGATTATCGGACCGGCATGGGGCCTGAAAAACTTCTGGTTGAACGAAGGGCACAGCTTTGGGATCACGGCCGCAGGCGGCGCGGGTTGGCAGTTGGCGCACTGGATTGTGGACGGGGAGCCTACTATCGATATGATGGGCGTCGATCCGCGCCGCTTTGGCGAATATGCTGGTCGGGGCTTTCTGGTCGAAAAAAATGAGGAGGCCTATGCCAAGGTCTTCACGGTGCATTATCCCGATGAAGAACGCGAGGCGGGACGGGCCTTACGGCGCACGCCATGTTATGACCGGATGAAGGCACTTGGCGCGGTGTTTGGCAGTGTATTTGGCTGGGAACGCCCCAATTGGTTTGCGCCGGCTGGCTATACATTAAGCGAAGCGGATCTCGACAAGCCTGATGTGTTGTTGAATGACAATCATCCCGTCGTGCCCGGCGAACCCGTCCGTGAAAAATGGTCGTTCCGCCGTTCCAATTATTTCGAGCATGTTGGTAATGAATGCCTGCACGTGACGAAGCATGTCGGCATTCAGGATATGAGCGCTTTTGCCAAATGCGAGATATCGGGACCGGGTGCGGAGAGCTGGCTGGACCAATTGCTGACCAATGCAATACCCAAAAAGGTCGGACGCGTCACTTTGTCCTATTTGCTCACACACAAAGGCGGCGTCCGCAGTGAATTCACCGTGTATAAGGCCGCGCCGCAGCGTTATTATCTGGTGTCGGCAGGGGCATATGAACGGCACGACCATGACTATCTGAAAAAGGCCATGCCAAAAGATGGTTCCGTCAATTTCGAACGGCTGACAACGTCGATGGGCGTGCTGGTGCTCGCTGGCCCACGGTCGCGCGACGTGCTGGCAAAGCTGACCGACACGGATTTGTCAAACGAGGCCTTCCCATGGCTGACGGGCAAGAAAATGAGCATTGGCCTAGCGCAAGTCGACGCGTTGCGCGTGAACTTCATTGGTGAGCTGGGTTGGGAAATCCACCACCCGATTGAAATGCAGAATTATATTTTCGACAGATTGATGGAGGCCGGCGCTGCGTTCAACATTAAGCCATTCGGCATCCGCGCGATGACGTCCATGGCGCTGGAAAAAAGCTACAAGCTTATCCCGCGCGAATTGTCGGTGGAATATTCGGCCTTTGAAAGTGGCTTGGACCGGTTCATCAGCCTCAAAAAACCGTCGTTTTTCGGACGTGAAGCATTGCTGGCGTGGAAGGAAAGCGGCAGCGCGAACCAGTTGGTCACTATGGAAGTGCATGATGTTACCGATGCCGACGCACGTGGATCAGAACCGATTTATCAGGGAGATGATTTGGTTGGCCGGGTGACATCGGGGGGCTTTGGCTGGCGCGTCGGCAAGTCGCTTGCGCTTGCAATGGTTCGCCCGGATTTGGCAGTGCCGGGCGCGGAATTTGAAATCCTCATTCTAGGCGTTCGGCATAAAGCGACAATCATAACCGATTCACCCTTCGATCCTGACAACATGGCACTTAGGAGCTAAACCCGTGTCGCACTTCGCCCCGATCGCCAACTGGCTTGCCAATGACCGCAAAGGTCATACGTTGCCGCGTGGCTTG
>NZ_JBIIBA010000032.1:0-21946 GCF_044239665.1 Sphingorhabdus sp. | reverse complement strand
TAGGACATTATGTGCGAACAGCTAATTTTTAACCAAGCACCCGGGGCCTAAAAACCCCCGGACCTGGCGCCGTCGCCCACATGTCCCTTCATCTAAATATCACAATGTCAAAGAGCCGAACCGGTTTTACCCGATTACCACCGACAAAAAAGCGGACACCTATGGTTCCCTGATATTACTACCAGAGGAGTAGGTGACCTAATTGTTAGCGACCGAACCGCGGAAACGCTTGCTTCCCGTCCGGTGAGAGGGCCTCTAAAGTGACTTCGGGATTCGGTCAACCGCCATTTGCAATTTTATTACAAAAAAAATGCACTTCTGTCGTAAATCGACGGTTTTCCGCGGCTTCAGGCCAATCGGGCACCCGGTTTTTTCATGCTGTGAGATAATGGTCCAGAGGGGAAAGAGTTCCGCATTCGGACAAAATTGGCCGTTTTTGGCTGTTTCGGCGCTGTGATTCTGACTGCGCACGACATTTACGATGCGATTCCCGCTGCTGTCCCGAATCCTTGGAGTGGACACACCCCGCTTGGTTCGAACCTTACGCCTTTAACAAACCAATCTCGATCAGCCGCTCGCGCAGATAGTCATCGGCGAGAATCGGGTCTGGGTAACGGTTCGGATTCGCCGCGCTCACGCATTGCGGCAAAGTCGCAATTGGAAAGTCCGAGCGCAGATGCAAGAAGAAGGGCATGGAGTAGCGACTGAACCGCGACCGCTCCCCACTCGGGTTCACCACACGGTGCGTGGTCGATGGCAGCTTATGGTTGGTCAACCGCTGCAACATATCACCTACATTGACCGCCAAGCCCCCCGCTGGTGGGGAGACATCCATCCAGCTACCATCGGGGCGCAGTATCTGCAGACCTGCCTCCTCTGCCCCCAGCAGCAGGGTGATAAGGTTTATATCCTCATGCGCACCTGCCCGGATGCAGCCGTCGACATCGCCCGCGATGGGGGGATAATGCAAAAGCCGCAAAATGGAGTTCCCATCCTCAATCGCCGGATCAAACCAATGCGCGGGTAAATCAAGATAGCGGGCAATCGAAGACAAGATCCGTGCACCAACCTTATCCATCTCTGTAAAGAGCAACTGGAACGTCTCTTTAAATTCAGGAATGTCGGGCCAGATGTTAGGCAGCATGGACCCCGCAAGCGGGCTGTCCGGCGCTACATCACGACCGACATGCCAAAATTCCTTCAGGTCATGAAAGTCCGCGCCCTTGGCAATTTCGGTTTTAAACGGCGTGTAACCGCGCTGACCAGCAATGGCAGCGTCAAAGCCCGCCCGCTTTTGTGATTCAGATTGCTCGAACAGCGTCTTTGTCAGCGCCCATGCCTGCGCAACCAAGGCGGGATCAAGGCCATGATCCACAACAGTTGCAAAACCATAAGTTTGAAACGAGCTACCAAGCTGTTGTCCAAGGGCATCGGCATCACCGATGAGTGAGATTACGGGCATAACTGTCATGGACAGCGCAATACTGCCTGCCGTAAAGGCTTGCCAGCGAAAAGGAGTGACAGGTGGCAAAACAATTTTGGCTCATGAAGTCGGAACCGGACGTTTACAGCTATGACGATCTGGTGGCAGAGGGCGAAGGCACATGGGACGGCGTGCGTAACTATAGCGCCGCGAATAACCTACGCACGATGAAGGTCGGCGATGAAGCCTTTTTCTATCATAGCAATATCGGACTTGAGATTGTGGCCATCATCACGATCAGCCAAGAGCATTTCATTGACCCCAGCGATGAGAAAGCCCGCTTCGTTGCAGTAAAGGTCAAACCGTCGCGCAAATTGAAGCAGCCAGTGACGTTGAAGGCGATTAAAGCGAATCCGAACTTGGCCGAGATGGAAATGCTGCGGCAGTCCCGCCTGTCCGTCGCCCCCGTCCGCCCAGCCGAGTGGCAAGAAATATTGAAGATGGCTGGCGAATGATCCCCCTTCGGATCGCAATATTATGCCCAACGCCAGACTATGAAGAAGATTGGTCGCATATAAGGGCCGATTATGCGCGTTTGTTAGGCGACAGCGCACTTTTCATCGATTGGACGAAGGCGGACGACTTTAGCGCCTTTGACCTTGTCACGCCGTTGCTGGCCTGGGGCTATCCGCGCGATAGCGCGCGCTGGTTTGGCTTGCTTGACCAATTGGAGGCCGAAAATGTGCAGGTGCGCAACCCCGTCAGCATTTTAAGGTGGAACAGCGACAAGGCCTATCTGGCTGAATTAGACGCCGCCGGCATTCCTTCGGTGCCTACAATATTCAGCCCCTTACTCGACAGGGTCGCTCTTGAAGACGCGCGGAAAACCTTCAATGTCGAATCGCTAGTCGTCAAGCCACCGATATCGGGCGGAGCAGACGGAACCTTTCGCTTGGAACGCGACGATATCGTGCCGGATTCGGTCGCTGGCCAACGCATGATGATCCAACCTTATCTTCCCAACATTGCCGAAGAGGGCGAATATTCGCTCTTCTATTTCGCAGGGGGCTTCAGCCACTCCATCCTCAAGCGCCCCGCCAAAGGCGACTTTCGCGTTCAAGAACAATATGGCGGTCGGGAAGAGGCCGTCACCGCACCCCAAGGCGCACTGATGCTCGCGCAGCGGGCATTGGCAGCCACAGCCGAGATTACCAAGACCGGAACATTAGCTTATGCGCGGGTCGACATATTGCGCGATGGTGACGGCATTTTCCGCCTGATGGAGTTGGAGCTTATTGAGCCATCGCTCTTTCTGCGCTTTGCGCCCGATGCAGGCGCAGCTTTTGCCCAAGCGTTAGTTACGGGCGTTTAACCGCTGTTCACACTGGAACCAACGGCCAGCCGCTGGGTTCACTTCTGGTACCGACCCGCAGTTCACGCGCGGTCGGCTGACACAGAAAGGACGTGCTCTATGGGCGAACTAAACGACAAGGCAAAAGGCCTCGGCAACGAAATCGCAGGAAACATCAAGCAAGCTGCCGGCAAGGTATCTGGCGATGAACATCTGCAAGCCGAAGGCATTGTGCAGGAACGCCATGGCGAAGGCCAGAATCTTAAGGGCAAAATAAAGGGTGTGATGGGCGACAAAGTCTAGGCCCCGCACATTCCCAAGAAAAGGCCGCCCATAAGGCGGCCTTTTTCATGTCCCGTCGATATTCAGCCCTGACGATAATCCGCGATTACCGCGCCACAGTCCCGCAGCTCCGCCTCATGGCCGGCTTCACGCCAGCTTTCCGCCAAAGCATCTTTCTCCCAAGCCAGCATCGGTGCGAGCCCTAGCATATGCTGCACCCATTCTTGACCCGCATGGCCCACATCCAATCCATAGGTGCGCACCCGAAACGCCACCGGCGCGAAAAAGGCATCCACCGCAGTAAATTCGGGCCCGGCTAGAAATGGTCCGCCGAAACTGTCGAGACCTTGCGCCCATAATTCAGTCAAACGCGCAACGTCGCGTTTCAACGCGACAGACATGGGCTTGGGCTGGACACGAACCCCGACATTCATCGTACAGTCGTTTCGCAAAGCCGAAAAACCGCCATGCATTTCCGTAACAGCACATTGTGCCCACGCCCGTGCAGCTGGATCAGACGGCCAAACGCCTTCATGCCGATCGGCCAGATATAATGAGATGCCCAGCGAATCCCATATCGTCCGCGCGCCGTCCAGAAGCACCGGCACTTGGCCAGTCGGTGAAAATGCCCGGAATGCGTCATAATTGCTTGCGGCAGTAAAGGGCTCCAAGCGGTCCTCAAACGGGATACCAAGCATCGTCATCAGCACCCAAGGCCGCAAGCTCCAGCTCGAATAATTGCGATTTGCGGTAATCAGCGTGTAGCTCATGTCAGTTTGTCTTTCGAATTTCGAAGTAAAACAAATACTTATCAGTTCCGTGGACCCAGTTCCAACCAGCGCGAGTCCGTCCGTTGATGGTAACTGTCAAACACGGCGAATGGAATGCGGAAGGGTGTGCCCCAGTTGCTGTTCCACATGGCGACAACCCCAACACGCGTGGCCGGATCAAAAATCATGGTTGCACGGTAGCCGTCGACAGCGCCGGAGTGCCCCAATAATATATGGCCGTCATATTTGAAGCTGCGCCAGCCAAGGCCATAATGTGCCTCCGAATTCGCCTGCCGCAATTCGCCGCCATAAATCGGCGCCGTATTCACCCGCGGCGATTGCGCCATCCGCAGCGTCGATTCGGCCAGCACATCGGGGCGGTCGCCCATGGTCGCCTGCATCCAACGGGCAAAATCGACGATATTGCTTTCAACACCCGCAGCCGCTGGAACCCGCCAATAGGTCTCTTTCACGGTGCGGACCATGCGGCCATTATGCGGCCGCGCCCAATCTTTCGCATTGGTGAGGCCAAGCATTCCGAAATTGGCGCTGTTCATACCCAAGGGCAGGAAGAAGCGCTCGCTCACCGCTTCGGGATATGGCCGCTGCGCTGCTTGCTCCAATATCTCGGTGGCGGCGTCAAAAGCGACATTCTGATAGGTGTGACACGAGCCCGGCTGACACTGTAGCGGCGCATTGGCCAGACTGGCACGCAGCACAGCTGGATCTTGGCCATCCTCCAACCGTTCATCATAAGCGTTTTTGGTCAGGCCAGTTTGCTGAGAAAGTAATTGCTGGAAACTCACCCGCGACTCGGCACCGTCGGGCAAACGCAGCGTTGTATGATATCGCGCGACTGGCCGGTCCAAATCAACCAGCCCCTCATTGGCCAAAGTCGCTGCCAATGTCCCCGCAACGGTCTTAGACACTGAAGCCCATCGAAAAACCGTTCGCAGCGTCACCGGCACGTTCGTATCCCGGTCAATCACGCCATAGGTGCGGACAAAACGCAGTTCACCATCTTCAACAATAGCAATAGCAAGCCCCGCCATTTCCGATCTTTGCGCCATGGCCGCAAATTGTTGATCCAGTTGGGGGTAATCGATCCGGCCGCGCCATTCGTCCGGCTGGTCCGGCAGATTCGTCTGGGGCTTGGTAAATTTACCCAAGATTGCGGCGACCTGATTATCATCAGGCGCAGAGCGCATGGCATATAGACCCGTCAGTCCCAACACCGAAACCACAATCAAGGCTGATAAAGTCCGCCGCATGTTACGAGTTAGATCGCAACCTCGAAATGGGCGGTTGTCTTTGCCCGCACATCGTCAACGCTGACGCCGGGTGCGACCTCAATCAGCTTAAACGCCGATATTTTGTCAGTCCGCTGAAACACCGCGAGATCGGTTATGATCATGTCGACGACGTTTTTACCCGTCAGCGGTAACGTGCAAGCCGGAATGAATTTGGGCGATCCATCCTTGGCATTATGCTCCATAACCACGATGATCTTCTTGACGCCGGCAACAAGGTCCATCGCCCCGCCCATGCCTTTAATCATCTTGCCGGGGATCATCCAATTGGCAATGTCGCCATTTTCCGCGACTTCCATCGCGCCCAAGACGGTCAGATCAATATGCCCGCCACGGATCATGGCAAAGCTGGCGGCGCTGTCGAAATAGGCGGTCTGCGCAAGCTCGCTAATTGTTTGCTTACCCGCGTTGATCAGGTCAGCGTCCTCTTCGCCAGCAAAAGGAAACGGCCCAATACCCAACATGCCGTTTTCCGATTGCAGCGTCACTTCGACGCCCGGCGGAATGTGGTTCGCAACCAACGTCGGAATGCCGATGCCAAGGTTCACATAATATCCGTCGCGCAGCTCCTTTGCCGCGCGGGCGGCCATATCATCACGGGTCCAGCTCAATGTATCAATCCATCTTCATCGGTGGTTGGGTGCTCGGTTGGCAAATCGGTCGGGTTGGCCCGCTCGGCATCCACCCCTTCCCAAATGCGCGATAGTGCCTCGGCCTCGGAGACGCCCGTTGCGCGCGCCCATGTCCTGGCACCATGGCGAATGCAGTCGACCAAGGCGATGCCATAGCCCATCGGATCGCCGCCAACGGGCACAGGGTTAATGAAGCAGGTGACTGGTCCGCCTTCCTTCGCCCAAACACGCAGAAACTCCCGAGAGTCGCCTAACATGTCGGCATATGGGACGAGGTCGATAGGAACGGGTTTGTCAGCCATCACGCATCCTCCCTTTCGCGCACGGTGCGAAATTCAATCTTTTTGTCATAAGGCGCACCAACGATCATGCGCTGCACATAGACGCCGGGCAAATGGATGCAGTCTGGGTCAAGACTACCGACGGGCACCAATTCTTCGACCTCAACCACACAAATCTTGCCGCAAGTCGCCGCAGGCAAATTGAAATTGCGTGCGGTTTTGCGGAAAACCAAGTTGCCGCTTTCATCGGCCTTCCAAGCCTTGATGATCGACAGGTCGGCGAATATCCCATGTTCAAGGATATATTCCTCACCACCAAAGTCTTTCACTTCCTTACCTTCAGCGACCAAAGTGCCGACGCCCGTTTTGGTGTAAAAGCCGGGGATCCCGGCGCCGCCAGCGCGCATGCGTTCGGCCAAAGTGCCTTGCGGACAGAATTCAACTTCCAGCTCACCCGCCAGATATTGCCGCTCAAATTCTTTATTCTCGCCCACATAAGACGAAATCATTTTTCTCACTTGCTTCGTCCGCAGCAGCTTGCCGATGCCTTCATTGTCAATGCCGGCATTGTTCGACACAAAGGTCAAGCCCGTGACCCCGCTATCGCGCACAGCATCCAACAAGCGTTCGGGAAGGCCGCAAAGGCCAAAGCCACCGCTTGCAATCAAAATGTCGTTTTTCAACACGCCTTCAAGCGCCGATTTGGCATCGGGGAAAAGTTTCTTCGCCATGAAATGCTCCAAATAATGGGAGACGGAACAGACCTTTTGCCTAGACCCCAAGTGGCGTGAAGGTCAACGCCAATAGCGCGCCTAGATCCTGCAAAGCTTGATCACCGCTTGTAACTTTTATGGCGGCCATCCCCATTGCGGCTGCCGGTTTGCAGTTGATGCCAAGATCATCCAGATAGATGCATTGCGAAGGTGCAACCGTCAGAGCCGCACACATCATGGCATAAATGCGCGGATCGGGTTTGCGCACCCCTGCCTTGCTCGATTCAATGATATGGTCGAACCGTTCCATGACCGCAGAGATCGCCGCCGCTTTCTCATCACTCCCCGCCATGCCAGCGCCTTTGCCAGACGGCACATTGTTGGTAATGCACCCAAGCGCAAAGCCCTTGGACTTCAACACATCCAATGCTGCCACCATATTCGGGCGGATGTCACCCGATAGACAGGCAATCACCGACGCGCCGTCAAGTTCATGCCCCAAGGCCAACGCTTCGGCGGCGAACAATGCGTCAAATTCTGCTGCATTGCACTCTGCCCGTTCAAACTTCGCCCATGCATTATCATCAGGGTTGCGCGCATTCACGCTACGCACGAAATCCTTGGGCAGACCGCGTGTCGCCTCCATGCGGTTGAAGGCCTCAAAGGGCGATGTCGTAATGACGCCGCCAAAATCGAAGATAACAGTATTGAACGTCATGTTTTTCCTTAGGATTAGGAACTAGGCGACCGTGGTGCAGAACAAAGCGCCAATAGCAGCGGTGGCCGCCATCGCAATCGCACCCCAAAAGGTAACGCGGAGTACAGCCCTGCCAATGCCTGCTCCGCCCGCTTTTGCGCCCACGGCGCCGAGGACGGCTAAGAACAACAAAGCGGCAATGGACACAGTCCAAGTAAGATATGGCGCTGGAGACAGCGGCACCATCGCCAAGGGCAAGGATGCGCCAATGGCAAAGGCAGCAGCCGACGCCAAAGCTGCCTGCACTGGTCGTGCGGCAGTGTGTGTGGCCATGCCCAATTCGTCGCGTAAATGCGTCGCCAGCGCGTCGTGCGCTGTGAGCTTGTCTGCCACCATCTCTGCGAGAGCGCGGTCAAGACCCCGCGTTTCATAAATGCCCACCAGCTCCTCGCGTTCCTTATCAGGAATCGTCGCCAGCTCATTCTCTTCCCGTATTCGGTCCGCACTTTCGGTATCTGCTTGCGAGCTGACCGACACATATTCACCGGCTGCCATTGACATGGCACCCGCAACCAGTCCTGCAATCCCCGTCAGCAATATGGTCGCGGGGGTTGCTTGTGCTGCGGCCACGCCGACAATCAGGCTTGCCGTCGACACAATGCCGTCATTCGCTCCAAGGACGGACGCACGCAACCATCCGATGCGGTCGATCAGATGCGCTTCCTTGTGCCGAGGCATATATTGGTTTCCAGTTCTAGGGTCAGGACCTATTAAATACACCTTCGCGGTTTGAGGCCATTTTGTTCAGTGCAAGGCGGTAAGCGCAGGACTTAGTGGTTCTAAGTCCAAGCTTACCAACGTGGCAATGGACAAAATGGGTCAAATCCGAAGGACGCCAAAATGGCTTCGATCTCAAAGCAAAATGCCCTTGCAGGCAGAATAACTGCCTGCGGCGGACATTTTCCTCCGATATCTTTGCCATTTTGACGCCGCGAAGGTGCATTTAACAGGTCCTGACCCTAATATTGCAGCTTAAGCCCCGGCCGCGCCCATCGGGTTTTCACCAAACGCCCGCTGCCCGACAGGCAGATATAAGCGTCCCGCATATCATCGCCGCCAAAGGCAATGTTGGTCGTAAAAATATCATCGGTCCCAACAAATTCGACCAGATCGCCGGTCGGTGAAATAACGCTGATCCCGCATTCGCCGATGGTCGCGACGCAGATATTACCATTGGCCTCCATGCCAAGACTGTCAAAGAATTTATACCCTGCTGGGCGGTAAACCGGAATGCCCGGGCCGCCGGGACCAGCATCGCCAGCGACCTTACCGGGCGCGGTAATGTTGAACTTCATCAAGCGGCAGGTATAGGTTTCTGCAGCGTAGAGCGTGCTACCATCGGGCGACAAGCCAACGCCATTAGGGTTATTTGACGGAAAGATAACTTCCTCCAAATGGCTGCCATCCGCCTTGGCATAGAAAATGCCGACAACATCATGACTGCGTTTTGCATAATCGATCTTGCCGTGATCCGTGAACCAGAACCCGCCATGTGCGTCGAAAACGATATCGTTTGGCCCACGCAGGCTGCAGCCGAAGTCGCCCGATTTGTAGAGTATCTCAACCTCGCCGGTTTCGATATCGATGCGTTCAATCCGGCCGCCCGAATAATCCTTTGCGATGCCGTGCGGAGCGAGAAAGCCATTGGCCTCCATATATTCGAACCCGCCATTGTTGCAGCAATAGAGCTTGCCATCTGGTCCCATCGCTAGGCCGTTCGGTCCGCCGCCGGGCGTCGCGATGACGGATTTGCTGCCATCGGGGCGTACGCGCGTGATTTGTCCTTTCGCAATCTCCACCAAAATGACGCTTCCGTCAGGCATGATCACGGGTCCCTCGGGGAAGCGGAGCCCATCGGCGACCAATTCAAACTCAGCCATATTTTCTCTCTCCTTTTTGGTGCGACCCACGCGCACGCATCCCTTAATCGATTAGGCAGGCTCTCGCGCTGGCGCTGATCGGTCTCCCTCGCCAAGTTCGGCTTGCATATAGACTGTGTCAAGCCACCGACCGAATTTACGGCCGACGTTGCGCATCCGTCCAGCATGGGTGAAACCCATCTTATGGTGCAAAGCAACCGAGGCGGGTTCGCCGCCGCCAATAACGGCAATCATCTGCCGAAAGCCGCAATCACTTGCTTGGTCCATTAAAGCGCGCATCAATTGCACGCCTAGGCCCTGCCCTACAAAGGCGGGATCGACATAGATCGAATCTTCGCAGGTGAAACTATAAGCAAGCCGATCGCGAAACGCGGTCACATAGGCATAGCCCATGATAGCTTCGGCACCCTCCGCCACAATAAACGGCCATCCCTTGCACAATATGTCGCGGATCTTCTCTTCGGTTTCAGCCGGTGTGCGAGGAATAGCATCAAAGCTGGCGGTGCCATGCTGCACATGATGCGCATAGATCCGGGCAATGGCCTCCGCATCCGAAACGCGCGCAGGACGTACCAACACATTCGTTAAAGCCAGTCTTCCATCATTCATCCGTCATGGCTGACATAATATCCCATGCTTTGAAAGTTTTTTGCTGTGTTTGATGTCCATCAATGATTTTGCAGCGTTTAGGTCCAAGATAAACTTTGTGAGACCGGCGCATCACTACCGGCCGTTAGCTAAGGAAATGGCGATGAAATCTATCATGGTACATGCAGGCACAGATGCCGCATTTGAAAGCAGATTGCAGGCGGGACTTGACCTTGCTCGTCGCTTCGACGGGCATATGTCGCTCGTTTTGCCGAGGCCAACGCAGGATTATGTCGCGTTCGACATGTTCGGCGGCGCACATTTTGTAGCCGAGGCCTTTGAAGCTGCGGAACAGGAACGTGAAAAGCTGCGTACGCGGATTGATGCGCGGTTGAAAGCGGAGGATGTCCCTTGGGACTGGCAAATATTTGATGGTACGACGTCAGACGCGCTGATCAACGCTGGGCGATTGGCGGATGTCTTGGTCATGTCGTTGGATAGGGCGGGCGCGGCGGGCCCTGCTCGCGCGTGGATTAGCGATGTGGTAACGGCATCGCGCACCCCTGTTCTGGCAGTCCCTGCGAAAGCCGCGCCGCTTTCCTTCGACCGTGCTATGGTCGCATATGACGGCGGTTTTGAAGCCGCCAATGCATTGCGTGCAGCATTGCCATTGCTTCAAGCCGCATCGGTTGTCCGCATATCCGAAATCGAAATGCTGCCGGAGCAACTTCCAGTCACCGACGCGGCGACATATTTGTCGCGCCACGGCATCAATGCCGAAATAGCCGTTGCCGCAAAAGGCGATCAGAGCGTCGAGGAGAGGCTTTTGGCCGAGGCAAATGCATGGGCGCCCGACTTCCTCGTCATGGGTGCCTATAGCCACGGACGGTGGCGTGAAACCGTGTTTGGCGGCGTAACGCGGTTCATGCTTGGCGCGCTTGGTATCCCGGTCCTGCTCGCCCATTAGGCTGCAGCCAGGGGTCAGGACCATTTTAGTTCATCTTCGCGGCGTCAAAATGGCCTCAAACCTCGACGGTGGATTTAAATTGTCCTGACCGTAAACAAAGCTTGGCTTTTGCGCCCGTTCCATGCCAGCGTGCACGAAACAAGGGGGACTTAAGTGAGGCAAGATACAGCCGCAACCGCTCGGCCCATGGGGTTCTGGATGGCGCTCGCTTTGGTCATGGGCAGCATGATCGGATCGGGCGTGTTCCTGCTTCCGGCAAGCCTTGCACCCTTGGGATGGAATTCAGTCATTGGCTGGGCCATTACCGTTTCGGGCGCATTATGCGTCGCATCTGTCTTTGGCGCGCTGAGCAAGGCATTGCCCAAGGCTGGCGGACCTTATGCTTATACAAAAGCAGCTTTCGGCGATGGTGCGGGCTTTGCGATTGCATGGGCCTATTGGATTTCGATGTGGGTCGGTAACGCCGCGATAGCGACAGCGGCGGTCAGCTATCTTAGCCAGTTGTTTCCGGTCGTCGGCACACACGGCGTGTCCGCCGCCGTGACCATATCCATCGTATGGGCTTTCACGCTGATCAACATTCGGGGCACCAAATTGGCGGGACAAGTTCAGGTCATCTGGACAATTGCCAAGTTGCTCCCGCTCATCGCGGTTATTGGGCTTGCGGCTTATGTGTTAGCGATTCAAGGCACCGGTGTTGTCCGCAGCTTCGACCTGACAGACATTTCAGCGGCAAGCATTTCGACGGCCACCATTTTGACCCTTTGGGCAATGCTCGGCCTTGAACTGGCGACGGTTCCAGCCGATAAAGTACAGGACCCTGAACGCACCATCAACCGCGCAACATTGTTCGGAACCGCTGGCGCTGGCGGCATTTACATATTGGTCTGCTCAGCTGTGGTTTTGATGTTGCCTGTGGCAATCACCAGCGCCTCTGCGGCGCCATTTGCCGATTTTGTCAGCATCTATGCGGGCACCAACGCTGGCACCGCTATCGCTGCCATTGGCGCAATCAGCGCGCTTGGTGCATTGAACGGGTGGATCATGTGTCAGGCAGAATTACCCGCCGCTTTGGCACGCGACGGCTTGTTTCCAGCGTTTATGGGCAAGGCAGCCACCAATGGCACGCCGCGCAATGCGCATCTGTTCTCTACCAGCCTGTTGACGCTTGTTATCCTGATGAATAGCAGCCGAACGATGGCATCGATGTTTGAATTTCTCATATTGCTCACCACGGCCATTGTGCTGGTGATGTATTTCGGGTGCGCAGCAGCGGCGTTCCGGCTCATCCAGACGGGCATATTGAAGGTAAGCGCAGGGTTTAAACTCATCTTATTACTGGCCGCTATCTATTCCTGCTGGACGATATATGGCGCAGGTTCCGAAGCTTTGGTCTGGGGCATTGCCTTATTGCTCGCCGGCTTTCCGGTTTTCTGGCTATTGCGAATTGCAAGGGGTTCCAAAGCGGCCACCTGACGCCTACAAGCAAGGCACATAAAATTTGCAGGAAAACCGATGAGCTATTCCAATGATTTGGGCCTATATATCGACGGCAGCTGGCGCACGGGCGAAGGCCGCGACACGCATTCCGTCATCAATCCAGCCACGGGCGAGACGTTAGCCGAATTACCGTTGGCGACGGCGGCTGACCTTGATGAGGCCCTTGCCGCGACGGCCAAGGGCTTTACGCATTGGCGCAGCGTCGACGTTAATGCTCGCGCGGCGATATTGCATAAGGTCGCTGACCATATTCGTGAACGTGCAGAACCAATCGCGGTCATGCTTACCACTGAACAGGGAAAGCCGCTGGCCGAAGCGCGCACTGAGGTGCTGTCCTGTGCCGCGCAATTCGACTATTTTGCCGAGGAAGCAAAACGCAGCTACGGGCGCGTACTTGTGCGACCAACGGGGCAGCGGGCGCTAGTTTTGAAACAACCCGTCGGGCCAGTGGCCGCATTTTCGCCGTGGAACTTCCCAGTCAACCTGATGTGCAAGAAAATGGCGGCTGCATTGGCCGCAGGATGCTCCATCATCGCCAAGCCGCCGGAAGAAACACCCGCAAGCACCAGCGCAATCATGCAATGCGTCATCGATGGCGGCGTGCCGGGTAATGTCGCGCAATTGGTCTATGGCGTACCCGACATGGTCAGCCGCCATTTGATAGCGTCGCCCATCATCCGCAAGGTCAGCTTCACCGGCTCGGTCCCCGTTGGTAAACATCTGCTCAAGCTTGCCGCCGATGGCGTGAAACGGACCACCATGGAACTGGGTGGTCATGCACCCGTGCTGATTTTCGACGATTGCGACCTTGAAAAAGCCATCACCTTGTCCGCCGCCACCAAGTTCCGCAACGCGGGCCAAGTGTGCATTTCGCCCACACGTTTTTATGTGCAAGAGGGCGTTTATGACCGCTTCGTGGCTGGCTTTGCCGCCCATACGATGAAGGTTCAGGTCGGCAATGGCCTCGACGCAAGCACCGACATGGGCCCATTGGCCAATGGACGGCGACCGTCGGCAATCGCGGCCTTGGTCGAGGATGCTACATCAAAGGGCGCAAAGCTGCTGACCGGCGGATCGCGCGGCAACCATGGTTTTTTCTTTACGCCAACGGTGCTGTCCGATGTGCCGATGTCGGCCAAAGTGATGGATGATGAACCCTTTGGTCCCGTTGCACTGATGCGGCCATTCAAGACCTTTGACGAAGCCATTGAACAGGCAAACCGACTACCCTTCGGCCTTGCCGCTTATGCTTTCACCGAAAATGCACGTCAGGCGAACCTCGTCGCCGACGCGCTGGATACAGGGATGGTTGGCCTCAACAGCTTTGTCATCTCAATGCCTGATGCGCCCTTTGGCGGCGTGAAAGAATCGGGCTTTGGCAGTGAGGGCGGCCCCGAAGGGCTTGATAGCTATTATGTGACCAAGGCAGTCCACCAATATTGATAAAGCGACCGCTGTATCTGTGCGCCGGCTTGCTGGCCGTGGCCCTTGGCGCGGTCGGCATTGCCCTACCTTTGCTGCCGACGGTGCCGTTCATGATCTTGGCCGCATTCTGCTTTGCGCGGAGCAGCCCGGCGCTTGAGGCGCGGCTGTTGGACCACCCGAAATTTGGACCTCATCTTGTGGCGTGGCGGGAAAAGGGCGCCATTAGTAGGCGCGGAAAATGGTCGGCGACCATTGCGTTTGGTGTCAGTATCGCCATCGGCTTTGCGGCTTTGGCGTTACCATGGTCGCTTTTGCCTGTGGGCGCAGCCGTGCTTTGCCTTGGTTGGATTTGGCTTAGGCCGGAGGCTTAGGGTCAGGACCACCTAAATGGCAGCGTCGCGGACAATCGCCGTGCCGGCAGCGCGTTGTTTTTTCAGATCAGCCTTCAACTTGGCCGGATCGCGCGCAAATACGAAGCCAAAACTTACCCCGCCTTCTTTGCCAATCGTGGCATGGTGCAGCTTGTGCGCCTGTACCAACCGTTTCGCATAGCCACTGCGCGGAACATATTTGAAATAACGCTGATGCACGAGGCCATCATGCACCACGGTATAAATGATGCCGTAAAACATAACACCAAGACCGATCCACGTCGCGGGTTCCCACGCGTCGTTGCCAAGCACTAAAGGGCTGCCGATCGCGAATAGCGAAATGCTGATGACGGCGCCCACAATGCCATAAAGATCGTTCTTTTCCAGCGCATTATCGTGCGGCTCATGATGGTCACGATGCCAGCCCCAGCCCCAGCCATGCATGATATATTTATGGCTAGACCAAGCCACCCATTCCATGACAAAGACCGTTGCAAGAACGATAAGGATGATGCTGAAAATGCTCATATCAACCTTAATAGACGCAATGTTTTCAATTTTGAAGTGCAAGCAGTGCTGCCTCACTTGATTTAGCTGCAATCGCTTCTATGGCATTTTCATTATGTCAGCACCGCAAACACTGTACGAAAAAATCTGGAACGCTCATGTCGTGGAGCAACGCGACGACGGAACGTGCCTGATCTTTATCGACCGTCATCTTGTCCACGAAGTCACTAGCCCGCAAGCCTTTGAAGGCCTTCGCGTCGCCGGACGCCAGGTGCGGCGGCCAGACCTGACCTTGGCCGTGCCGGATCACAATCTACCAACTACGGCGCGTTTGGACGCCAATGGCAAGAATATCCCGATTGCTGACCCCGAAAGCGCGGAGCAATTGGAAGCACTGGAACGTAACGCGCCAGAGTTCGGCATCGCTTATATTGATGCCACCGATGTGAAGCAGGGCATTGTCCACGTCGTCGGTCCGGAACAAGGTTTTTCCCTGCCCGGAACGACAATTGTCTGCGGGGATAGCCATACCGCCTGTCATGGCGGGCTGGGCGCATTGGCCTTTGGTATTGGCACGTCAGAGGTCGAACATGTTTTGGCGACCCAAACACTTCAGCTTAGCCGGTCCAAGTCGATGGAAGTCCGCGTTGAGGGCGAGCTTGGTCCTGGCGTTTCGGCCAAAGACGTTGTGCTTCATATTACCGGCGTGCTGGGCGCGTCTGGCGGGACGGGCCACGTCATCGAATATACAGGCGCCGTCATTCGCGCGCTCAGTATTGAAGGCCGCTTAACCATTTCCAACATGGCAATCGAACATGGCGCGCGCGCCGGCTTGGTCGCGCCTGATGATGTGACTTATGCCTACCTGAAGGGTCGCCCGATGGCCCCCAAGGGCGGCGATTGGGACGCAGCTGTCGCTTATTGGCGTTCACTCGCGACCGATGCGGGCGCAGTCTATGACAAGGTCGTCACCATCAATGCCGCTGATATCGCGCCAAGCGTCACTTGGGGCACGAGCCCAGAGGATGTGTTGCCGATTACAGGCGCCGTTCCCGATCCGTCGACCTTTACCGATCCATCGAAGCAAGCCGCGGCTCAAAAATCACTGGACTATATGGGACTGACCCCCGGCACGCCGATGACCGACATATCGGTGGAAAACATCTTCATCGGCAGTTGCACCAATAGCCGGATTGAAGATCTGCGCGCTGCTGCCGCTGTGCTGAAAGGCCGCAAAAAGGCGGATAATGTCAAATGGGCAATCGTTGTTCCCGGCAGCGGCTTGGTGAAGCAGCAGGCCGAGGCGGAAGGTCTTGACCGCATATTCATCGATGCCGGTCTTGAATGGCGCGAACCGGGTTGTTCAGCCTGCTTGGGGATGAATCCCGACAAGGTGCCTGCCGGAGAGCGTTGCGCATCCACCAGCAACCGCAATTTTGTGGGGCGGCAGGGACCCGGCGCACGCACGCATTTGGTCAGCCCGGCTATGGCGGCGGCAGCCGCCGTCACTGGAAAGCTTACCGATGTGCGTGTATTGATGGGCTGACATATAATATCACCATGTGCCGATGCGAGTTCAGCCTTGCGCAAAGATAAGCTATTCTCTTTAATAGTCACAAAAGCCAAAGCTAAGGTTTAGCCCATCAAGGAAGAGACATATGACCGATGAAAAATCCGATGGCGACGATAAATGGTCGACCGCAGCGAAAGTTGGTGCAGCTGTAGGTTCAGCCGCGCTGATGGCCGCTTTATTATATGCCGGACGGCGCAGCCTGACCCAGAAAAAGGGCAAGCTTGAACCTATGTCCCCGGAGCCCGAAACCCAGCCCGTCACTCAAAATCAACCCAAAACAGGAACGGACTAGACCTATGCAGCCTATCAGCAGCGTTAAGGGCAAGGCCTATCCGCTTGGGCTGAAAAATGTCGACACCGACATTATAATTCCGGCAGCATGGCTCAAAACCATAAGCCGGTCTGGGCTTGGCAAAGGCGCGTTTCAAACCTTGCGGAGTGTGCCAGGAAATGTGTTTGATGATCCGGCATATGTAGGCGCCCCGATATTAATCGCTGGTGACAATTTTGGGTGCGGGTCAAGCCGCGAACATGCCGCTTGGGCTATGGCCGATTTGGGTATTTCGGCTGTCATAGCGCCGAGTTTCTCCGACATATTTTCCGGCAACGCCTTCAAAAACGGTCTATTGGCCATCGTCCTGCCGCAAGAAGCCATCGACCGCCTGATGGACGTGGCGAAGACCGATGAGATCCATATCGATCTCGAAACGCAGACAGTCACCACGCCGTTTCAGGACCGCTTTACATTTGAAATTAACCCCTTCCGCAAACATTGCCTAATCAACGGCGTCGATGAAATCGGCCTTACGCTTAAAAGCCACGACGCAATTTCGGCCTATGAAAACAAGATTTCGGCAAGCCAGCCCTGGCTGTCGCCCAACCAAGCCTAGGAGAGAGACATGCGCGCCTTGTTATCAACCGCCAGCGGCGGCCCCGAAACGCTCGTTATGGGCGAGCTGCCTGAACCAGTTGCTGGTCCTGGCCAAGTCGTTGTTGCGGTAAAAGCATGCTCGATCAACTTTCCTGACACGTTGATGATTGTCGACCTGTATCAGTTTAAACCAGAGCGCCCTTTTGCACCTGGTGGCGAAATCGCTGGTATCATCGAAGCCATTGGCGATGGCGTTAGCGGATTTGCCATTGGCGACCGCGTGATAGGGCTGTGCGGCAATGGCGGGCTGACCGAAAAGGTCGCGGTTGCGGCGTTCAACTGCTTCAAAATGCCCGACGCCATGTCTTTTGACGATGGTGCGTCGTTGCTGATGACATATGCCACATCGATTCATGCACTGAAAGATCGTGGCCATATGAAGGCTGGCGACAATGTATTGGTCCTCGGTGGGGCTGGCGGCATTGGCATTTCGGCGATCGAGCTGGCCAAAGCTTATGGTGGCCGCGTGGTCGCTGGTGTTTCGAGCGAAGCCAAAGCCGAAATAGCAAGAGAGGCTGGCGCCGATGAAGTTGTGGTTTACCCCCATCAGCCCTTCGATAAGGATCAATCCAAGGCCGTGGCCGAAATGTTCAAGACCGCCGCTGGCCGCGATGGCTTCAACATCATCTATGACACAGTCGGCGGAGATTATAGCGAGCCTGCGGTGCGCGCCATTGCATGGGAAGGCAAGTTTCTGGTCGTTGGCTTCCCCGCCGGCATCGCCAAGCTGCCGTTAAACCTGACGTTGCTGAAAAGCTGCGATGTTTGCGGCGTCTTCTGGGGTGCCTTTGCCGCGCGTACGCCACATAAGAACCACGCCAACGTCTCGGAATTGTTCGATCTTTATGCCGCGGGCAAAATCAAGCCACGTATTTCGGAGACGTTCGCACTGGCCGATGCTGGGACCGCGATTGCCCGGCTTGGTGACCGCGCGGCTGTCGGGAAGCTGGTGGTACACATTTGACGCCATCAGCCTTGTTGATTGTACGCAAAGCCATTATCTTGGGCAGACAACAGATAGGAACTGCAACATGACAAGTTTCGACAACCGCGAGACCGCTTTTGAAAATAAGTTTGCGCATGACGCAGAAACGCAGTTCAAGATAACCGCCCGCCGGAACAAGCTGCTCGGGCAGTGGGCTGCCGAAAAAATGGGCCTTACGCCAGAAGAGACCGCAGCTTACGCCACTTCCGTAGTGCAAGCGGACTTTGAAGAAGCTGGCGACGAAGATGTTGTGCGCAAGCTGCTGGGTGATTTGACGTCGGCAGGTGTTGAAATTGACGATGCCATGATTCGTAGCGCGCTTGAGGACAAAATGGTCGAAGCGCGTCGCCAGTTTATCGAGCCAGCCTAATGGCAATGCAGGCAGACGAAATTGAAGGCATGATCAAGGCAGCTTTGCCTGATGCCTTGGTGGAGATTACCGACCTTGCCGGTGACGGCAACCATTATGCCGCGCGCGTCGTGAGTGAGAGCTTTCGCGGGCTACCCCGGGTCAAACAACATAAGGCGGTTTATGACGCGCTGGGCGGACGGATGGGCGGCGTTTTGCATGCCTTACAGCTCACGACAGCCATTCCTCAGAATTAGAATTTTTGGAGTATTTTACATGAGCGTTCACGAGCGAATCGAAGAGATCGTCAAAGGCAATAATGTTGTTCTGTTTATGAAGGGCAGCCCCCTGTTTCCGCAATGCGGTTTTTCGAGCAAGGCGATAGCCATTCTTGACCATCTCAACGTCG
Source organism: Sphingorhabdus sp. (assembly GCF_044239665.1). Classification (GTDB taxonomy): domain Bacteria; phylum Pseudomonadota; class Alphaproteobacteria; order Sphingomonadales; family Sphingomonadaceae; genus Sphingorhabdus_B. Next base: position 2,942 of record NZ_JBIIBA010000032.1, on the reverse strand, counting down.
CTTATGAAAGCGTCGATGTTCTGCAAGACATGGAAATCCGCGCCGGTATTAAGGATTATAGCGATTGGCCGACAATCCCCCAGCTTTACGTCAAGGGCGAATTTCTGGGCGGTTCCGATATCATGATGGAAATGTACGACGCTGGCGAACTACAGGAACTCGTGGAAACCGAGGGCCTTGCAAAGCCAGCATAAGCGTTAGGATGCATTAGAACTTCATGTGGCGCGCTGACGCGTCACATGAAGGTTTTTATATGGCCATCATACGGCGATTGTGTCGGCTTTCTCGACACGCTGGATATGCGGCAACAGCCAATGCAGCCAGGCCAAAGCAACTAAATAAGACGCTGCAGCAAAGATAAACAGGGGCATGAAACCCAACCCCGCCGCCAAAACGGCGCCTGTCACAAGCTGGATCAAGGCGCCGCCCATATTGCCCATGAATGCGCCAAAAGCGGTAACGCGTCCAACCTTGCCACGTGGCACAACGTCGGTGATGATCGAGAATATCGACAACGAGAAGCCCTGATGCCCCGCCATCACCACACCCATCATAATCGCCACGGGCCAGAATGAATCCAACGAGAGAACGAAGGGCAAAGGCACCACAATGGCAGCCGACCCGAACATGATCATCTTGCGCACGCGGTTGACGCTCCATCCCGCTTCCAAAAGCCGTGTTGATAACCAGCCTGCGAACAGTGCGCCTGCCCCCGACCCGAAAAAGGCTATCGCCAGCGGAATCGCCAGCTCGCCTGTCGTCAGGCCAAATTCCTTGCGATAAAAATCCGGCAGCCAAAAATTGATGAGCCACCACGTCGCGTCGGACAACATTTTGGCAATTACGATTGCCCATGTGCGCCGTTCCATCAATATTGGGCCATAAGGGGCGCCATCATCGGCAAAGTCGCGATGGGCGTCTTCGGCCCTATCATCAAACTTAACCCCGCGCGCAAACCACAGCCACAGCGCCAGCGTTATGAAACCGCCGACCCCGCCAAAAATAAGTGCGCCGCGCCATCCCCAAATGGCAGCAATAACAGGGATGAAAAATGGCAGGGTGATGGTGCCAATCCCGGCAATCGCCGTTCCCACGCCAAAGGCGAACGAGCGTTTGTCCGGCGGAAAAAGCGTAGCGACGGTCTTAATGGTCAATGGCGTCTGCACCGCTTCAGTCGCGCCGAGGCCAATACGCGCAGCCACAACATGCCAGCCCGCAATTGCCCAGCCATGCGCCATCGCCGCAAGGCTCCACGTCGTTACGCCAGCTATCATTGAGCGCAGCACGCCAATTCTATCAACGAGCCACCCAGTGAACAGGAAAGACAAGGCTGCTGCGATCTGCGTTACAAAGGCGAGATTGGCAAAATCGGTATCGCTCCAACCGAGGTCAGCCGAAATGTCAGGCTTAAGGATCGCGATGACTGGTCGGTCCATGGCATTGAAAATGCCGGCAACACACAGCAGCCCAAACAATGTCCAGCGCAGCGTCGGCGTGATTGGCTTCATGTCGCTTCACCACACTGCATAATTGTCTCCGCTCGGCCGATAGCGCATCCCGCTTTATGCTGGAACTCCTCGCGGACTCGCCTATAGAAGGCGATATGACACCGCAAGACATAAACGCGAATTACATCGCTGACCTCTATGGCGAAACATACCTCGCGGAGGATAATCCTGCGCGCGCCAAAAAGTTTTTGATCAGCGCCCTGTTTCCGGGACTTGCGATTGTCGGCATCGCCTCAGTCGCTGCAACTTGGTTTTCCGAACATTATGGCATGCCGGTCATCCTCGCGGGTTTGTTGCTTGGCCTTGCACTCAATTTTGTGTCGGCAGAACAAAAGGTGCATCCCGGGCTTGATTTCTGCGGCACGTCCTGCTTGCGCTGGGGCATCGTATTGTTGGGCACTCAAGTCACAGCACTGCAAATTGGCGGACTTGGTGCGCTCGCATTTCTGGGGCTAATTGGCATCATGTCTTTGGTCATGGGCGCTGGACTTCTAGGCGCACGACTTGGCGGACAAAGCCGATATGCAGGCTGGCTAGCTGGCGGCGCGACCGCCATCTGCGGTGCGTCCGCAGCCTTGGCGATTTACGCAGTCATTGGACGCGAGCGCCTGAACCAGTCGCAGTTTACGCTCATTCTCGTTGGTGTGGCCTTGACAAGCGCAGTTGCGATGTCATTCTACCCGCTGATTGCCGCGCAGCTCGATTTCACCGACAGGCAAGCTGGCTTCTTGATGGGTGCTGCGGTGCATGATGTCGCGCAATCTTTGGGCGGCGGATATAGCTTCTCCCAATCGGCGGGTGAGACTGCGACAATTGTGAAGCTGTCTCGCGTCGCGCTTCTCGCGCCTGCCGTGGCGCTTGTCGGGCTTGCTATAGGGTCAAGCGATGGACGCTCCAGAAGCTTAGCTTCCAAACTCAAATTGCCTTGGTTCATCGTCGCCTTCTTTGTTACGGTTGCCGTAAATTCCGTCATTGACGCGCCCGACTGGGTCGCGGAATATGGCTTGATCGCGTCAAAGGCGATGTTGTTGTTTGCGGTGACGGCTACCGCTATGCGGTCACGGCTTGATTTGTTGCTTACGCAAGGGTGGAGGGCGCTGCTGCCGGTGATGCTGGCGACCCTGACCGCTTTTGTGACCGCAGCGGCATTTGCATGGGCATTTTTATGAACCAGATAATCTATGATATAGCCGTTATAGGTGGTGGCATTAACGGCGCAGGCATCGCACGGGACGCCGCTGGCAGGGGCGCCAAAGTTATCCTGCTTGAACGCGGGGATTTAGCGCGGGGTACATCGTCAGCCTCTACAAAGCTGATCCATGGCGGGCTGCGCTATCTGGAACATTATGAATTTGCCTTGGTCCGCGAATCCTTAATTGAACGCGAGCGGCTTTGGGCGATCGCGCCGCATATTATCTGGCCGCTGCGCTTTAT
>NZ_JBIIBA010000048.1:0-6420 GCF_044239665.1 Sphingorhabdus sp. | reverse complement strand
ATCTTGGCGGCATTTCACTTAGCGGCCCGTCGAGATCGTTCGACACATCAGAAACAGGAACCTAGCGATGGCTATGTCAGCATTTCGTGCGATGTTGCCAAATGCAGACAGTCCGCAACCGGCCCAAAATCTGCCACGGCACCTGATCAAGGACGAGGACCGATTAGGCTTTCAGCCAAAATAGCCTGTTCCAATTGGAACGCTGGCAAACAGTGTTCGACGCCAACGACTCTTCCCGGGTAAATGTGACTTTTGTGGGTTTTGGAATTGCGCGGACCGGCCCCAAAGCGTTACGGATGATCGTCGCTCATCCGTTTTTAGGAGCGAGCCGAACACAAAGATGAGCGCAGTGCAAATCGCATTAACCGGCAATGCCGCATCCAAGGCCGACTTAAACACTGAATTTCCAAGATTTTTACGCAGGCGTTCTAATCAGAACGCTGATTAAAACGCAGGCTGCAAGCCCGCTTTGAGCAACAAAGCCGATATCACCTAAGTCATTGAAATCATTGGGGCGGGCGAAGGGATTCGAACCCTCGACCCCAACCTTGGCAAGATTCGGCTCTATCAAAATTCCAATTTAAATCAGATATTTATAAGACAACTGAAAAATCCGAACACGATCCGAACATTTTCAGAGCAATTTGCTCAAAGAGCTTTGTGCGCAATGCTTTAGCGGAAGCCGCCGCATTGAACGATCCCACCACTGATGTTTCCGGTGTTCAGGTTTCCAGACATGTCCGGAGGGCAGCTTTGCGCCCAGTTGCAGGCATTATGAACGCTAATTGCAACACCTAAAAGCAGACAACGCATTAGGTGTGCGGCTGTTACCGATTTGCCGAACCAACCAATAAAGTCTGTGTTTACACCGAGAGTTTAATGGCAGGTATCTCTGCGCTTCATGCCGTACGTTAGCCTGAAACGCTAATATGCCGATGACTTGCCAAGTCCTTTAGTTTTTCTGCGAGGCTTTTGCCTCCGGAAACAGCGGCCACGCCAATTGTTGGCCTAAAGTCGCCTCTGGCAAATTCTCTACCCCATAGCTTTGCGGATATGTGCGGGTTATTTTCGCGGTACCGAACAGAACGTCCCAATCAGATTGCTATTCTTTGTCAAAACAGGGTTAATTTAAACGAAAATCTTACGCTATTTTCCCGCCATCGAGAGGACAGCCCCATTCTGGCGAGGCCTCGCCATTGATTTAAGGCTTACGGTGTCACCAAGTCGTTCACTTAACATTTTTACGCGCCCTAGGATAATTTCGGCGCCATTTCCTTCGGCCAGCGCTGGACTGCCGCGTACGCGACGTCCGTTATAAATGAGGCCGCTGTAATCAAGTTGGACGGGCCATAATTTTGCTTGCGTCACCCGGCCATTTTCAATTTGGAGGTCAGCAACTAAGGATTGCCATGCCTCAGGTCCGTAGGCGTCGTCGGCCTTTTCCGATTGAAATATAAATGACGATAGTCCGTGGAACAAAGGTGCATCCTTGTAATACTCGATACCTTGTAATTCTGGCACACCATGAGCAACGAAAGTGCATGCGCCTGCATCAATGGCGGCTTTCGCTAGAGCGCGCTGCCACATAGGGGTATCAGACTTTTGTTTTTCCCAATGATGATTATGCAAGTACGCAATTACACCTGCGCCGGTGCTCGCAGCAAGACGAATTGCAGCTAGGTAACGCTCTACATCTGATGGTGTAAGCGCACCGTCAGGCCCGCGAGCGAGCTCATTGACGCCGGGGCGCGTTATAGTTGCCGCAGCTCCATCGCGGATCGCGCCTGACGCTGCAGCGACAAGCGCGACTGAACCGCTTCCTTTCAGGAATGCAGGCCTACTTGCGGCAGCGAGATTCCGGCCGGTGCCCGCGAAACTTAGGCCGCGTTCATCCAAAGCTTGGATAGTCGACATAATCCCACCCGTGTTTAAATCCCATGCGTGATTGTTGGAGGTAGCAAAAAGGTTCACGCCCAACGAGGTCAAGCAGTCTATAACGGAGGGATCACCCACATGAAGCACTTCGCTATTGGCAGGGCGCGTAGATGTGCCAGCTAAAGGCCCGGATATCACGGTTTCTAGGTCAGTGAAGACGGCGTCCTGACCGCGTAGCAACTTGCGGAAAGTTGCGCCATGCTGCCAACCGATGGCGCGAATATCGGTCTTGATGAGTGACTGGCCTAGCAAAGAAATACGCACTGGGCGCTTCGATTTCATCGCCGATGCGGCAACGGGCAGAAAAGCTACTGATATACCTGCGCCCAAAAATTGGCGTCGAGAATGAAACATAATTGGCAAGGTCATTAGTACCTCCATCACACCATCATACAAAAGCGAGCAAAAAAATCGCAAGGTCATGCAAGTTTGTTATGACCGTATTCCGACGGGTCATAAGCTTTTCTATATTATGCCTCGCCGTTATTGCCTAATCGTGACCGTAAATGGGGAATATTCTATCATGAAATCTGATCGCTCAGCAAAAACGCGCCGTCCTTCAAAAATAATGATCGCAGCTGGTATCAGCCTGGCAGCGTTAACGTGGCCAACTATGCTTTCGGCACAGACTGACGAGGCGCCCGCAGCTAAAACCGAAGCAGTGGCCGAGGACATCATTGTTACAGGTTCGCGTATCAACAGAAGGGATGCAGACTCTGTTGGACCGGTACTGACGCTTACTTCTGACGACATCGCTAAATCAGGGACGTCATCGGTAGGCGAGTTGCTGCAGAAACTCCCATCAGCAGGTGTCAGCCTCAATTCGAACGGCACGCAAGGAACCTCCTACGGCGCGAGCTCGATCAATCTTCGCTATCTCGGTGGTGGCGAGGGCAGCGGCAATCGCGTTCTCGTTCTGGTGGACGGGCACCGTTGGGTAGACGGCGTCGGTCAACGCGGGTTCCGTGATTTCGTCGACCTCAACACGATGCCTCAGGGCATGATCGATGGCATCGAGGTTCTTAAAGATGGTGCTTCTGCTATCTACGGTGCCGATGCCATAGCCGGCGTCGTAAACATTAAAACTGTTCAGCCCTTTGATGGGTTGCGCGGTTCCGCACGTGCAGGTGTCACCAGCCATGGCAATGGAGATGGCGCTGAATTGTCGAGCGTACTTACGGGTGGCAAGACATGGGAACGAGCATCAGTTGTTCTGTCCGGCAGCTATTTTAAATCACGGCCCATTCGTACAGATGCGCGCGCGCTAACAACATTGACTTTGGTTCCCCAGACCGCCCTTGGAACGAGCCCGAATGGGCTTTTCATATTGCCAGGTCTCTCCAACAACACGTATTTTGGAACGCCTTCCGGCTTTGCGAGCAGTGCAAGTCCTGCAGTTTACACCAACACTGCGATAGGATCTGGAAATTTAGCAGATAACGCATTTCGCCCCGGTGCGTTGCCCGGCGATTTTTTCAACACGCAGGCTCAGGGCATTTATTCAACTGGTCCTTCCGAACGCTTCGGCATTTACGGAAGGTTTGATTATGAACTGACCGACGAAGTCGCCCTTCGGCTCGAAGGCATATACAACCGTCGCAAGTCCAGTCAGCTATTCTCGCCGGTGCTACTTGATGTTGGCGGAAGCGCGGGAACGGTTCGCGGATTTTCTATTCCGAACAATCAAGCATTCAATCCGTTTGGCACAACGAACGGCGTTCCAACTGCGAATGCTCTGACTTTCGCATCAAACAGTGCGTGGCGGATCCGCAAGGTTATGACTGACGTCGGCAACCGAAACAATTCGCAGGACGTAGAAACCGTCCGTCTTTCGCTTGGCCTCGATGGGACTTTCATGATTGGCGCGGGCGAATGGCGCTGGGATGTGTTTGGCTCCTATTCGCGCAACAGCATCGATACCATGGCGGAAAATGGCATCAATTATGACAATCTGTTTTTAGGCCTTGGTTCACCTACAACCTGTGCAGCAACGTCTGGCTGCGTCCCCATAAATTTGTTCTCACCGATGACAGAAGCACAGGCGGCTTATGTTCGTTACACTACGCGTGAATATAACCGAACAGAACTTTACAACGCGGCTTTTAACGTCACCGGCAATCTGTTTGAGTTACCGGCCGGACCATTAGCCTTGGCTGTCGGCTACGAATACCGACAGAACCGCGGGTTCGACGCGCCAGATGCATTCGTCAATGCGCCATCACGTTTCCTGTCTTCGCAATACACGTCCACCACTTCGCAAACGCGGACGACTACCGTCGGAAGCTATGATTTGCACGAGGGGTACGCAGAGTTGAATGTACCTTTGCTGCGTGATCAGCCATTGGCTGAGAGTTTAGAGCTAAGCCTTGCTGGACGTTATTCTGACTATTCAACTGTCGGAAGTAAAGCGACGCTAAAGGCAGGTCTCGGGTATCGCCCAATTCAGGACATTTTGTTCAGGGGAACCTATTCACAAGGGTTCCGAGCACCCTCCATACTCGAGCTTTATCAAGGCGCCCGTCAAACCAGCTTTCAAGGTACCGATCCGTGCAATGGCGGCGCTAGTGTGAATGCGTCGCGACCCGGATGCGCAGGTGTGCCAACAGGGTACAACCAAACCAACTTCAACCTAAATGGCTTGATACCGGGCGTAATCAGCGGAAACACATCGCTTAAACCTGAAACTGCAGACACGTTCAGCGCAGGCGTTGCCATCTCTCCTGACAGCATACCAGGCCTATCGCTGACGGTAGATTATTATAAAATTGAAATTAGCAACGCCATTGCATCGCAATCGGCGACCCAGATTTTGCAGCTTTGTGCTGCACGCGGGGACGTTTTTTGTGACCTGGTGCGCCGAGATACAGGCACTGGAGCCATTCTGGAATTGCTTCAGGGCGCACAGAATTTGAATTCGATCGAAACCGACGGCGTTGATGCGACGCTACGCTATGATTTCAATACCAACGCTGGCCGTATTTCGGCAGTTGTCGATGCGTCTTACCTAAACTCTTTCAAAACGACTGCGCCTGACCCAGCAGGAGGGGTACCCATCGTCGATGAGCGTGCAGGTAAAGGCGACGCACCGCGTTCGACCTATCCGCATTGGAAGGGCCAAACGTCGCTTGGCTGGACCGGCGATTCAGTCGATGCAACACTACGTGCGCGGTATATTGGATCTTCGTCAGATGCCGTAAATACGGTGAAGAACAGCAAGACCAAAGCTATAGTGTACACGGATTTCGAAATGGGCTTCAAAGTCGCTGACGATGCAGCACGCTTCACCATCGGTGTGAACAACGTCTTCGACAAGGCTCCGCCCGCCTCCTATGCAAATGCGCCCATCAACTATGATATTTATACATATGATGCGCGCGGCCGGTTTATTTACGCGGGCTTCAACATAAAAATGTGAATGAGGTGATCCCGGCCGCAGCATGATAAGCTACGGCCGGGCGATCTCGCCGCTTGTATCAAGGTTATAGGATATTAGAAAAATGCCAGCGGACATCGGTGCACGCAGTTGGCTCAATAGGGTTGAGCGTTGGGGCAATGCCTTACCCGACCCCGTATTCATATTCCTTGGTCTGATTGCTACCCTGATGTGCGCGTCAGTTGCAGCAAGCTACGTGCAGTGGCAGGCTGTAAATCCATTAACCGGAGAATCTGTCGTCGCAAAAAGCCTTCTGTCCGCAGACAATATCCGAAAACTGCTCACAGAAATGCCGGACACGATGGCACATTTCCCACCATTAGGCTTAATTCTGGTCGTGATGTTAGGCGCTGCGGTAGCCGAGCGGTCTGGTCTGTTCGCTGCGCTTATGTCGCGCGCCATGCGCAACATACCGGTCCGATTTCTGAGCCCAGCCATCTTTTTGATTGGCCTGTTTTCACACCATGCAGCTGATGCAGCCTACGTCGTGCTTATTCCCTTATCAGCAATTATTTTTGCATCAGCAGGAAGGCACCCACTTGCCGGTATGGCAATCGCCTACGCCGGCATTTCGGGCGCCTTTGCAGCAAATCTCGTGCCGGGGCAATTTGACGTTTTGATGCTGGGAATTACCCAATCAGCAACAACACTGCTAGTACCCGATCACAGTTTGAATCCTCTTGGAAATTGGTGGTTTACCGCAGCGTTGGGGATAATCTTAGTGCCAATCGCATGGTTCGTAAACGACCGTATCGTTGAACCACGCCTTGGAACATGGACCGGTAATGCACCAGGGGAAGACAGAACACAGGTTGCTAATCCTGACGCCGACCGCCGGGGCCTGATGTATGCTGGGTTGTTTGCCTTATGCTTGGCTGCCCTGTTCACCCTTTTGGTAACAATACCCAATTACGCGCCACTTTTGGATGCAACAGCCCGAGGACCTGCCCGGATGCAGCCGTTTTATGCTGCCCTCGTCGCAGGGTTCATGCTGCTGTTCCTTGGCAGCGGCTGGATTTATGGCGCAACCGTAGGCACCGTCAAATCACACC
>NZ_JBIIBA010000047.1:0-6665 GCF_044239665.1 Sphingorhabdus sp. | reverse complement strand
AGCAATTGCTTGAAGCTGGGGCCCATTTCGGCCACCAAACACACCGTTGGAACCCGCGTATGAAGCCGTATATCTTCGGCGCGCGCAACGGCATCCACATTCTCGATCTGTCGCAGTCCGTGCCATTATTTGCACGTGCGCTTGATTTTGTTGCCCAGAGCGTTTCGTCTGGCGGCAAGGTTTTGTTCGTTGGCACAAAGCGTCAGGCCCAAGGCCCAATCGCCGATGCAGCCCGCGCATCAGGTCAGCATTTCGTCAACCATCGCTGGTTGGGCGGCATGCTCACCAACTGGAAGACCATTTCAAACTCGATCAAGAAGCTCAAGACGCTTGAAGAGCAGCTTTCGGGCGACACGCACGGTTTCACGAAGAAGGAAATTCTTCAAATGACCCGCGAGCGCGACAAGCTTGAAATGAGCCTTGGCGGTATCCGCGACATGGGCGGCATTCCTGACGTCATGTTCGTCATTGACGCCAACAAGGAAGAACTCGCCATCAAGGAAGCCAATGTTTTGGGTATTCCAGTGATCGCAATCCTCGATTCAAACGTATCGCCTGACGGCATTGCATTCCCCGTTCCTGCAAATGATGATGCCGCGCGCGCCATTCGTTTGTATTGCGACGCTGTTGCCACTGCGGCAACCAAGGGCAATGTAAATGCAAAGGTTGCCAAGGGCATCGACCTTGGTGCGGAAGTTGAGCCAGCGGCTGAACCAGCGTTGGTTGAAGAAGCCGCCCCTGCTGCTGAAGCCGCTCCAGCTGAAGCGCCTGCCGCAGAAGCGTAACATTTTTTTGTCATTCCCGCATAAGCGGGAATCCATGGTCTGACTTGTCGGTGTAAACTGATTGGGTGGGCCATGGACCCCCGATCAAGTCGGGGGTGACAATGTTTAAAGCGATGAGGGGCTCCTGCCGCTCGCTAACCACATTTCGAAAGGACACATTTATGTCTGCAATTACTGCTTCAGCCGTCAAGGAACTGCGTGAGCTTTCCGGCGCTGGCATGATGGACGCCAAAAAGGCACTTGAAGAAACCAATGGCGATATCGAAGCTGCCGTTGATTTGCTGCGCGCTAAGGGTCTTGCAACCGCTGCCAAGAAATCCAGCCGTACTGCGGCTGAGGGTCTTGTCGGTGTTGCTGTAAACGGCACCAAGGGCACCGCGATTGAAGTTAACAGCCAAACCGACTTCGTTGCCAAGAACGAACAATTCCAGGAATTCGTTGCCGCCGTGAGCCAAGTTGCTCTTGGCTTGGCTGCTAACGAAGCCGAGGCCGTTTTGGCTGCGCCTTATGGCGACGGTGAGACGGTTCAGGATCGTCTGACCAACAATATCGCAACCATTGGTGAAAACCAGGTTATCCGCCGCGTTAAGTCACTTTCGGTTAGCAATGGCCGTGTAGTTTCTTATGTGCACAACGCCGCTGCGCCCGGCATGGGCGGCATTGGCGTTCTGGTGGCGCTTGAAAGCGAAGCCGACGCTGCGACGCTAGATGGCCTTGGTAAGCAATTGGCGATGCACATCGCGGCTGCATTCCCGCTGTCGCTGGATGAAACCGGTCTTGACGCCGAAACGCTTGAGCGTGAGCGCGGCATTGCCCGTGAAAAGGCATCGGAAAGCGGCAAGCCTGCCGATATCGTCGAAAAGATGGTTGAAGGCGCTGTAAAGAAGTTTGCCAAGGAAAATGCATTGTTGAGCCAGCCATTTGTCATGGACGGCAAGACACCCATTTCTGACGTTGTGGCCGCTGCTGGTAAAGAAGCTGGCAAACCCATCGTGCTGAAGGACTATGTCCGCTTCCAGCTTGGTGAAGGCATTGAAAAGGAAGTGTCCGACTTTGCGGCTGAAGTAGCTGCGGCGGTCGGCGCATAAAAACAAAAGTGCTGTTCGCATCTCGACCAAGCGAGATGTGCGCGGAGTTTATGTGCTGCCAATAAATTACGGCATAAGCACTTGGCGATGTGGCGCGCGGCTTCTATAGCTGGGCGCCATTATCGTATCAGGGTGAGGGACATTATGGGCGCGCACGGCTATCGTCGCATTCTGCTGAAATTATCAGGTGAAGTGCTAATGGGCGATCAAGCCTATGGCATTGACCCCGCTACGGTTGCTCGCGTGGCCGAAGAGGTAAAGGCGGCGCAGGATACTGGCCTCCAATTGTGCTTGGTCATCGGCGGAGGAAATATTTTCCGTGGGATGTCCGGCGCTGCAAAAGGCATGGATCGTGCGCAGGCTGACTATATGGGCATGCTTGCGACCGTTATGAACGCGCTCGCAATGCAAAACGCGCTGGAACAGCTTGGCGTTCCGACCCGTGTCCAATCCGCGATTGAGATGGATAAGGTTTGCGAACCGGTCATTCGCCGCCGTGCAGAACGGCATTTGGAGAAGGGCCGGATTGTCATTTTCGCCGCTGGCGTTGGTGCACCGTTCTTCACAACGGATAGTGGCGCTGCGTTGCGCGCGGCTGAAATGCAATGTGACGCCTTGTTTAAAGGGACCTCGGTTGATGGCGTCTATGACGCTGACCCCAAAAAAGTTTCAACTGCAAAGCGTTATGAAACATTAAGTTACAACCGTGTCTTGGCAGATAATCTGAAGGTTATGGATGCCAGCGCGGTATCTTTGTGCCGTGATAACAATATTCCAATCGTGGTGTTCTCTATCCGTGAGCAGGGCAATTTATTGAAAGTGCTCGACGGAAGCGGCACTTCAACTGTGGTAACAAGCGAAGGAAACTAACCCATGCCGCAATATGACAAAACCGATGTAGAGCGCCGCATGAAGGGCGCCGTCGATTCATTTAAAAGCGATCTTTCAGGCTTGCGGACGGGCCGCGCCAATGTGACCTTGCTCGATCCGGTGGTGGTTGAAGTGTATGGATCGCACATGCCGTTGAGCCAAGTTGCAACCGTCAGCGCGCCAGAGCCGCGCCTGTTGTCGGTTCAGGTATGGGATCGGTCAAATGTGACCCCGGTGGAAAAGGCGATTCGTTCGGCAGGCTTGGGCCTCAATCCGATTACCGATGGCCAAACGCTGCGCCTGCCAATTCCCGACCTTACCGAAGAACGTCGCAAGGAACTCGCCAAGCTGGCGGGCCAATATGCGGAAAAGGCAAAAATTGCGATCCGCAACGTCCGCCGCGATGCCAATGACGGGTTGAAGACCGATGAGAATAAGAAGGTCATCAGTGAAGATGACCGCAAAAGGTTGGAAACTGAAGTCCAGAAAATGACCGATGAAATGATCAAGGCTGTCGATGACGCGGCCGCGCATAAGGAAAAGGAAATCCTGAGCCAGTGATTTTGGCCAAGCCTGTAACTGCATCGGGTTTAGCTAACTGATGGCTGTCGCTGACGATCAAGAGCGCATTGCCGCCGGAACGGGCAAAATGCCGCGTCATGTTGCGATCATCATGGATGGCAATGGCCGCTGGGCGAAAAAGCGCATGTTGCCGCGGGCGATGGGGCATAAGCGGGGTGTGGAGACTGTCCGCAATATCGTCCGTGCGGCAGGTGAGCTCGGGCTGGAAACGTTGAGCCTATACGCCTTCTCCAGCGAAAACTGGAAACGGCCTGAGGATGAGATCAGCGACCTAATGGGCCTGATGCGCCAATTTATCAAATCTGACTTAGATGAATTCGCCGCTAACGATGTGCGCCTTAAAATTATTGGGAATTATAAAGCATTAGCGCCCGATATTGTGGACATGCTTGAAGAATCTATCGCGCGGACGTCGCAGAACAGCCGGACGACATTGGCAGTCGCACTGAACTATGGCGCGCAAGATGAATTGGTCCGCGCGGCCCGTGCTGCCGCTGCGCAGGGCGAAATTAATGCGGCGCGCATTGAGGCCAATCTCGACACGGCTGGCTTGCCGCCGCTGGATTTGCTCATTCGCACATCAGGGGAGCAAAGGCTGTCCAATTTCATGCTGTGGCAGGCGGCTTATGCCGAATTGTGGTTTACCGAAACCTTATGGCCGGATTTTAGCAAAGACGAGCTCGCTGCCGCCCTCAACGAATTTGCGCGGCGTGAACGGCGCTATGGTGGTCGATGAACGATAAGGTCGCGCCGCTGCTGAAACCCCGCTCGGACCTTGGCATACGAACCTTGTCGAGCGTCGCCATGATGTCGGTTGCAATACTTGCGATCTGGCTGGGCGGCTATGCCTTTATGGGCCTCGTTATCCTTATAGGCCTTGGTGTGTTTTTTGAATTTACCAAATTGGTGCTTGGTTTCGCGCAAAGTCTACAGGCGCGGACATTGTGGCTTTTGGGCGGCCTGGGCTATGTTGGCCTTGCATGTTTCAGTTTGATACTGTTCAGCGCGCCTGTCTTCGGCATGACGCCCGCAATCTTATTGATCGCAGCTGTCATTGGCACGGATGTCGGTGCGTATTTCGCGGGACGAAGTATCGGCGGAGCCAAGATCGCGCCGCGCATTAGCCCGTCCAAAACATGGTCTGGCCTTTTTGGCGGCATGATTGGCGCGGGTCTTATGATGGTTTTTATGCAAGCAGGCATCTACGCCTTCAGGGGCGGTGAAGCTGGCGATGGCGATGTTTATCTGGCCCAAGGCTGGTTTCGCCTCATGCTGACGGGGGCCGCGCTTGCGGTGGTCGCGCAAATGGGCGATTTCTTCGAAAGCTGGATGAAGCGGCGGGCAGGGGTAAAAGATTCTGGCCGATTGATACCGGGCCATGGCGGCTTATTTGACCGGACGGATGGCCTGATTGCTGTTGCTTTTGTCGCGGGTGTCATCATGATCTTTCAAAATGTGACGGGTAGCTGATCCCATGACGCGCAGCGTTTCCATCTTTGGCGCAACAGGTTCGGTCGGGCTGTCGACATTGGATCTCATTCGCCAGCATCGCAGCCAATATCGCGTTGTCGCGCTAACCGCGAACGGCAATGCGGCTGCGATAGCGCAATTGGCGCAGGAATTTGATGCCGAACTGGCGGTCGTTGCGGATGAAACGGCTTATGCCGAACTCAAGGATGCCTTGGCAGGGACAGGCATAGAAGCCGCAGCAGGCGCAGACGCGCTTGTGGAGGCCGCCAGACGCAATGCCGATTGGACGATGGCCTCCATCGTCGGTTGTGCTGGATTGCCCTCTACGATGGCTGCAATCGAGGCTGGCAAGACCGTTGCTTTGGCCAATAAGGAAGCATTGGTTTCCGCAGGCGCGTTGATGATGGCTGCGGTGCACCGGTCGGGCGCAACACTTTTGCCTGTAGACAGCGAACATAATGCGATATTCCAGTGTCTGGCGGGCGGAAAAATTGACCAAGTACGCAAAATCACCCTGACCGCAAGCGGCGGGCCGTTTCGCTCTTTCTCGCTTGAGGAGATGCGCAGCGTCACGCCAGCGCAGGCGGTGGCGCACCCCAATTGGGACATGGGCGCAAAGATCAGCATCGATTCTGCGACCATGATGAACAAAGGCCTTGAACTGATTGAGGCCTATCATTTGTTTCCGGTGGGCCTGGATAAAATCGAAATTCTTGTGCATCCACAATCGGTCATTCATTCGATGGTCGAATATGTTGATTGTTCGACTTTGGCGCAGCTTGGATCGCCAGATATGCGCATTCCCATCGCCAGCGCGCTGGCATGGCCCGAGCGCATAACGACGACGTGCAAGCCGCTGGATCTAGCGACCATTGGGCAGTTGACGTTTGAACAGCCGGACATCGCACGTTTCCCGGCGTTGCGGCTTGCAAGAGCAGCGATATCCGATGGCGGAGCAAAGCCGGCAATCATGAACGCGGCCAATGAAGTCGCCGTGGCGGCGTTCTTAAATGGCCATATCGGTTTTCTTGATATTGCAGCTTTGGTGGAAGACACGCTGTGCGGTTACGCACCGAATAATCTGCCAACCTGCATCGATGACTTGTTCAGCATAGATGCAGCCGCGCGCGTTTATGCGCAGACGCTCATTCAAAAGGTTACCTAATGCCCATGGAATCGCCAAATATCATCGTGACTGTTCTTGCGTTTCTTGCGTTGATCGGCAGTCTGGTTGTTGTCCACGAACTTGGCCATTATCTCGTCGGCCGCTGGTTTGGTGTGAAGGCGGAGAAATTCTCGATTGGCTTTGGCCCCCAAATTTGGGGCAGGGTAGACAAGCGCGGAACGCTATGGCGCATTGGCCTCCTGCCTTTGGGCGGCTTTGTCCAATTTGCAGGCGATATGAACCCGTCGAGCCAAGCCGACGAGAGCTGGAAGCAGTTGCCAGATGAGGAGCGCAACCAGACGTTCCAATCCAAGGCATTATGGCAACGTGCGTTGATTGTTTTTGCCGGGCCAGCGGTGAATTTCATCCTCGCCATCCTGATCGCGATGGGTTTTCTGTTAGCATTTGGGAAATCGGTGACGCCACCCATAATTGACGTGGTGCAGCCCAATAGCCCGGCTGCGGTGGCGGGCCTGACGGAAGGAGATCGCATCCTGACGTTGAACGGCCGGACGATCGAGACATTCGACCAAATGGCGCAAGAAATTGTAATGATTCCCAACGAACGGGTCGAGATTGAAATCGAACGCGACGGCGCGCGCATGACAAAGGACGCCACGGTCGCTGCAGTTATCGAAGTTGATCGGTTCGGCAATGAATATCGTATTGGTCGGCTTGGCCTTGGCGCCAGCAAATTGGAAGTCC
>NZ_JBIIBA010000010.1:0-77391 GCF_044239665.1 Sphingorhabdus sp. | reverse complement strand
TTTGGCGGCTATGGCTATTTGCGTGATTATCCTATCGAACGTTTCTGGCGCGATTTGCGCGTACATTCCATCCTTGAAGGGACCAATCAGGTTATGCGTATGATTATTGGCCGGGACCTGTTGCGCCAATGACCGATGATATTTTCATCCGGGTCGAAGGACATGCCGGTTTCATAAGCTTGAACCGACCATCGGCGTTGCACGCGCTGACATTGCCCATGGTCCATGCGATGACTGAGGCGTTGCTGGCGTGGCGCAATGACGATGCGGTGAAATGCGTGGTTATTGACCATGGCAACGGGCGCGGTTTTTGCGCCGGTGGCGATATCGCCTTTTTGCGCAATTCAGCCCTTCATGATGGTGGTGAATCTGGACGTAAATTCTTCCACGACGAATATCAGTTAAACCATTTGTTGTTCACCTATTCCAAGCCTGTCGTGGCTTTCATGGACGGCATTACGATGGGTGGCGGCGTGGGCATTAGCCAACCTGCACGTTTCCGCGTGGCGACCGAGAACACCAAATTTGCCATGCCGGAAACGGGCATTGGCCTCTTTCCGGACGTCGGCGGCGGTTGGTATCTGTCACGGCTGGAAGGTCGCGTGGGCCAGTTTCTGGCGCTGACCGGCGCGCGTATCGCTGGGCCGGGATGCCTCGCGCTGGGCCTTGCCACCCATTATCTGCCCAGCAGTGCGCTTGCCGAAGCCAAGGCACGGATTGCCAGCGAAGATGTTGAACGCATTGACGGCATATTGGGTACCTTGTCGGAAACGCCGCCAGAATCCAAAATTGTCGAAACATTGCCCCAGATTAATCGTCATTTCGCTTCCAACGCATTTGAGGACATCCTCGCCAGCCTTGAAGGTGACGAGAGCGAATGGGCGATGAAAGAGTTGGCGACCTTGCGGACCAAAAGCCCCCAGACATGCAAAGTTGCCTTGCGCCAATTGTCGGAGAGCCTGAAGCTGAACGACTTTACCGATAATATGGCAATGGAATATCGTATCGCCAGCCGCGTGATTGTCCGCCCCGATTTTGCCGAAGGCGTGCGCGCCGTGATCGTCGATAAAGACAATGCCCCTAAATGGGATCCTGCGACAGCCGAAGGCGTGACGGACGCGCTTGTCGATGCGATCTTTGCCCCATTACCCGCACAAGAAGAATGGAAGCCCCTATGAGCTATGAAACGATATTGGTCGAACAACGCGGTGCGGTGACTTTAATCACGCTCAATCGGCCACAGGCGTTGAACGCGTTGAATAGCCAAGTGTTGGCTGACCTCATCGCCGCCTTTGCGGCATTTGATGCGGACGAAAGCCAGCGTTGTGCTGTGCTGACCGGCAGCGAGAAGGCATTTGCCGCGGGCGCGGACATTAAGGAAATGTCGTCGCAGTCCTTTGCCGACATGTACGGCTCGAATTTCTTCGCAGGCTATGATCGTGTGACCGCCACGCGCAAGCCATGGATCGCTGCGGTCAACGGCTTTGCGCTGGGTGGCGGGTGCGAATTGGCGATGATGGCCGATTTCATCATCGCGGGCGACAATGCCAAATTTGGTCAACCGGAAATCAAGCTGGCTGTCACCCCCGGCATGGGCGGGTCGCAGCGGCTGACGCGCGCAATTGGTAAGGCCAAGGCGATGGAAATGTGTCTGACGGGCCGGATGATGGATGCAGCCGAGGCCGAAAGGTCGGGCTTGGTCGCAAAGGTTGTTCCGGCAGCCGAATTGGTTGACGAAGCCATTAAGTCGGCAACGGCAATTGCCGCAATGGCGCCCTTGGCTGCGGTCGCGTGCAAGGAAATGGTCAACGCTGCATTTGAAACGACGTTGCAGCAAGGTGTCGTTTTCGAACGCCGCTTGTTCCATGGCTTGTTTGGTACAGAAGATCAAAAGGAAGGCATGGCGGCCTTCGTTGAGAAGCGGCCCGGGAACTGGACGGGCAAGTAAAGTTGGACAGGCGCGGTGCGGTTTTGGACAGGCGTGGCGCGGTCAGGTGAATGCCCGCTTATTGCCGACGTCGCCATAAATGACCATTCGTCATCCTGAACTTGTTTCAGGATAACACGCTATCGTCGCCCGGTATCCTGAAACAAGTTGTGCTCTGCACGCCTTCGGCTCCAGGATGACGAAAGAGTGGACAATTCCGGTGACAAATATCTTATTTCCTTAACCAAATCTTTCAGCAAAAAAATGCCGTCGCTCCAGCCTGCGCTGGGGCGACGGATGCTGCGCCACTTCATCACTTAATTAGCGGCTGCCTTCTCTATCATCTGAAACTTGCCAAGGCCGCAGCCTGCGCCTTCATATAACTGCCCGCCTTGGTCGTGCAATACGCGGACGATGTCGACGCTGCACAATTGGTTGATCGACGTTCGATAGGAAAAACGGTCTTCGAACTTCAATCCGGGGCAGCTTTGGGGCAAAGCGTTGCGATAGGTTTTGCCACCTGCCATGCGGAAATCGATATTACGGCTATCGACAACTTTCGTGGACCGTATTTGCGATATTGTGACGCAATTTTTTGGCTCGCCCACCGCACGAACGGGTGCGGGTGCGTTTTTGCTTGAAATCGCGACGGCACCGCCGCCTGACAGCAATGCAATCGCAGGAATGATCAACAGCATTTTATGCATCGGCGTTCTCCCAACTTACGATTCGGTCTTTACCACTTTTGCCTAAACTTGCGCTGACTTGATTTTGGGCGCTGGCGTTTTGGCTTTGAAGCGGCACAAGTCGGCCACAGGGCAGCGCCAGCATTCGGGCGTGCGCGCCTTGCATATGTAACGGCCCTGTAAGATCAACCAGTGGTGCGCGCCAATGCGGAACGGCTTTGGCGTGCTTTTCTCCAGCGCTTTTTCCACCGCGACCACAGTCTTGCCCGGCGCGATGCCCGTGCGATTACCGACCCGGAAAATATGCGTGTCGACCGCGAAGGTTTCTGCGCCAAAGGCGGTGTTCATCACCACATTGGCGGTCTTGCGCCCCACGCCGGGTAAAGCCTCCAACGCATTACGGTCGGCGGGTACTTCGCCATTATGATCGCGCACAAGGATTTCCGACAAAGCGATCACGTTCTTTGCCTTGTTATTGTACAACCCAATGGTCTTGATATGCGCTTTCAAACCCTCCAGCCCAAGCGCGACCATTTGCGCGGGCGTCTTTACATCCTCGAACAAAGCCTTGGTCGCCTTGTTCACCCCGACATCGGTCGATTGCGCCGAACAGGTGACGGCAACCAGCAACTGATACGCATTGCCATAAGCCAATTCAGTTTCCGGATCAGGATTGGCCTCCGCCAAGCGCCGGTAAAATTCGAATATATCTGCTTTTTTCAAAGGCCCAAAACCTCTTGCATATTATACCGACCGGCTGTCTGCCGCGCCAGCCACTCGGCGGCTTTCACCGCGCCGCGGGCAAATATCGCGCGATTTTCGGCGCGATGGATAAGCTCGATGCGTTCATTGTCGGACGCAAAAATGACGCTGTGGTCGCCCGCCACGCTGCCGCCGCGTAAGGAGGCAAAGCCGATATGGCCGGCCTCGCGTGCGCCGGTAATCCCGTCGCGGCCCCGTTCGCTGTGATCTTTCAAATTGACCGCGCGGCCCTTCGCCGCAGCTTCGCCCAGCAACAAGGCGGTGCCCGATGGCGCGTCGACCTTGTGCCTGTGGTGCATTTCCAAAATTTCGATGTCCCAATCCGCGCCCAACTGTCGCGCCGCTTGTTCTACCAAGGCGGCGAGCATATTGACGCCCAAAGAGGTATTTCCCGTCTGCAAGATGGCAATGTCGCGCGCGGCATCGTCGATGAGGAAATGATGGCGTTCCTCCAAACCCGTCGTGCCAATGACGATGGGCTTGCCCGCAGCCACGCACGCGTCGAGACTGGCCTCAAGGCCATGCGGGCTCGAAAAATCGACGAGAACGTCAGATGCAGCGATGAGCCCCGCAAGATCGCCATCCTTATCGACGCCACCTGCATGTTCGTGGCCGTCGGCGGCAATCGCATCGACCAAAGCCTGCCCCATGCGGCCCGCGCTTCCAATAATTCCAATTTTCATATTTCTTGCCCTGACCTAATATCTGGGTCTTACTATATTAAGGACGAGAGACAAGTTGTGCTGTGCACGCCCTTGGCTCCAGGGTGAAGATGAGGGGAAACAAAGTGCGGCAAGGCATCAACAACATCGTCATCCTAACCGGCGCTGGCGTCAGCGCGGAAAGCGGCATTGATACGTTCCGCAGCGCAGGCGGCTTGTGGGAACAGCATAAGGTGGAAGATGTGGCCACGCCCGAGGCCTTTGCCCGCGACCCCGACCTTGTGCTGCGCTTTTACGATATGCGCCGCGAACGTATTCAACAGGTGGAGCCAAATGCCGCGCATTATGCGCTCGCACGGCTGGATGCGGCATGGTCAGGCAATCTGCTGCTGGTGACGCAAAATGTAGATGATTTGCACGAACGGGCAGGGACACAACGCCTGTTGCACATGCATGGTGAACATTTGAACGCATGGTGCAGTGCATGCGATGAACGCCACCTTTGGCGCGGAACATTGATTGACCGACCCGCATGCCCAGCATGCGGCATAGCAGGGCAGTTGCGACCTGACATCGTGTGGTTCGGAGAAATGCCTTACCGGATGGACGAGATTTACCACGCGCTGAACCACGCAGACCTATTTGTGAGCATTGGCACATCGGGGGCGGTCTACCCCGCCGCTGGTCTTGTGCGCGAGGCGCGGAAAAAGGGCATCAAAACCTTGGAACTGAACCTTGAACCATCGCATGGCGCATCCTGGTTCGAAGAATCGCGGCATGGCCCCGCAACGGAATTGGTGCCGGCGTGGGTGGAGGAGATGTTAGGCGGTTAAGCCGCCACAGCTGCTGCAGCCTGCGTCTTTTGGCAGGCGGATAGTCCGCATTGCTGGGGCCATGCCGTCGAACAAATGCAACTTGCCTATCTGAGGGTCTCCAAAGCCGGTCAGCACGCGTATGGCCTCCATCGCGGCAAAGGACCCCATCAGGCCGCACATCGCGCCCAGCACGCCTTGCGTGGCGCAGTCGTCGCAATCATCGGGGTCATGGGCATCGCCGACGAAGCAGCGGTAGCAAGGTGCGTCGGCTTGCCATCCGGTAAAGGTGCCAATCTGCCCATGAAACTGCCCAATTGCGGCGCTGACCAACGGCACTTTTGCGGCAAGGCAGAGGTCGTTGACGACAAGCCGCGTGGCGAAATTATCGCAACCGTCAATGACAATATCGACGCCATTGAGAATGTCTGCGGTGGTGGAACGGTCAATACGCTGCTGAAGGCCGCGGAATGTCACATCCCGGTTCAAGCGCGCGACGGCGGCGCCAGCGGCATCGACCTTTGCCGTGCCAATGTCGGCTTCGGTGTATAAAATTTGCCGCTGGAGATTGGACAAGGAGACAATATCATCATCAACGACGCTGATTGTCCCGACACCCGCCGCCGCCAGATATTGAATGGCGGGGCAACCAATGCCGCCCGCACCAATCAGCAGCACATGGCTTGATAGCAATTTGGACTGACCCGCACCGCCAATATCGCGCAGCACAATATGCCGGGCATAACGGTCAAGCTGTTGGTCGCTGAGCGTCATACGCCAGTGGAACCAAAGCCTCCGGCGCCCCGCTCCGTATCGTCCAAGGCATCGACTTCGACCAATATACCTTGCGTGACCGGTGCCACAACAATTTGCGCGATCCGGTCGCCTGTGTTGATCACAAAATCTTCGT
Organism: Sphingorhabdus sp.; assembly: GCF_044239665.1. Lineage (GTDB taxonomy): Bacteria > Pseudomonadota > Alphaproteobacteria > Sphingomonadales > Sphingomonadaceae > Sphingorhabdus_B. Next base: position 71,632 of record NZ_JBIIBA010000010.1, on the reverse strand, counting down.
CACCCAAATTTGCAAGAATGACCTTCACTTCGCCGCGATAATCGCTGTCGATGGTGCCGGGGGTGTTCAGGCAGGTGATGCCATGTTTCAGGGCAAGACCAGAGCGCGGACGCACTTGCACTTCATAGCCGTCAGGAATGGCAAAGGCGAACCCAGTTGCCACGGCATGGCGCTTGCCAGCGCGCAAGGTCAGGTTTTCGGCGGCGCAGATGTCCATGCCCGCCGCGCCAGCTGTTGCATAGGCGGGCATCGGTAGGCCAGTTCCATGCTCCAGTCGTTTGACCCGGATATCAACCCTTTGTGAGTGCATCGGCCACCTTCTCCATCAATTTACGGGCAATCACGTCCTTGGCGCTTTCGGGCCAGCTATCAACGCCGTCTTTCGTCACGATATGAAACGCATTGTTTGCGCCGCCCATCACATCGCCCGATACGTCATTGGCGACAATCCAGTCGCAACCCTTTTTGGTGAGCTTTGCCTGTGCATGTTCCACAATCTTCTCTGTCTCCGCCGCAAAACCGATCAGCAGCCTTGGGCGATGGGCATGCGCGGCGAGGCTGGCGAGGATATCGGGATTTTCGGTTAGGTTTAGCGCGGGGATATTACCGCCGTCTTTCTTGATTTTTTGTTCAGGCGCTTGCGCCGCGCGCCAATCGGCGACGGCGGCCACCATGATGGCGGCATCGACGGGCAAGGCTTTTTCCACCGCCGCCTGCATGTCGATGGCGGTTTCAACATCTATTCGGGCGACGCCAAGCGGGGTCGCCAAATGCACGGGGCCAGCAATGAGCGTCACATCAGCGCCAAGGGCCGCTGCGGCGGCGGCAATGGCAAAGCCCTGACGCCCTGAAGAGCGGTTGGCAATATAGCGTACGGGGTCAATCGCCTCATGCGTTGGGCCAGCGGTCACCAATATGCGTTGGCCAGACAATGGACGCGCAAGCGGAACGCCGCTTGGAACTGTGGTTGGTGAACGGCCTGATGTCAGCATTGCATCGAAATCATGCCCCAGCATCGCGCAAATCTGCTCGGCAATGGCGGGTGGTTCCGGCAGGCGTCCGGGGCCAAATTCGCCGCATGCCATGGCGCCTGCATCAGGGTCCATGATGTGGACGCCATCGGCGCGCAATTGCGCCAAATTCCGCTGCGTCGCAGGATGGTTCCACATGCGGACATTCATCGCGGGAACCGCAAGCACGGGCTTATCGGTTGCCAGCAATATGGTGGTCGCGAGGTCGTCGGATATACCCGCCGCCATTTTTGCCAATATATTGGCGGTGGCAGGGCAGATGACGACCAAGTCGGCCTGACGGCTTAACTGGATATGTCCAATTTCGCGTTCTTCCTTCAGATCGAACATATGACCATAAACTTGGTCTTCGGTCATTACCGACATGGACAAGGGCGTGACGAATTCGGTCGCACTTTGCGTCATAACCGCACGCACGGATATGCCTTGGCGTTTGAGCAAGCGGACAAGTTCAAGCGACTTATACGCCGCAATGCCGCCAGTGACGATAAGGAGGATGCGTTTTTCGTTCATGCGCTTCAATATCCGCTGAATAGTTTATCGATTGCGGAGGTGATGACCAAATCCTCCTGCGCCAGAGAGCCAATTTTTGCGCCGAGCCGATTAAGAGGAATGGCGAAAATCAGATGGGTCGACATAATATAATGTTCATCATTAATCACAAATACGGGATGCAATCGCGATACGGACGGCATGTCTTTAGCCGGCAATAAAGGCACGACCACACGACTGCCAAATTCATCAAGCAAATCGGACTGGATATCCAGCAAAAGACCGCGCGCATTTGCGCCTTTATAAAGGTCAAAGCGCGCCATTAAAACTGGCGATACTCATCATATGGCATACCGTTTTCGGCGATCCATTTATTCCAGCTTTCAATAGCCTGGCGGTTTTCGCTTTTCCACTCCTCGCCCAAGGCTTTGCGCACCTGTTCCTGCAGTCCGGTTTCGCAGGCTTGCGATACGTTGATGCCAAGCCGCTTGGCCTCGTCAACCATATCACTGGGCAAGCTTATATTTGTCGGACGCCGAGGCGCGGTAAACTGCGAAGATTTATTCATGCGCACACTTTATGCGCATAAAAGCAAAGGTCAAGCGGGCGAAAACTTGGTTCAACCCCAAAACCACATGCCAGCAGCGCCCAAGGCGCCAGCCAATGCCGCGACGACCAGATAGCGTCCAGTGTTGCTTTGCCCCTTACGTTCCCAAATCAATGGCACAGCTGGCAAGGGCGGTGGTTCAGGCGCGCCGCCTTTGCGCGGTAGCTGTTCATCCAAGCGGCGTATGATGTCGGGGATCATCTTCAGCGTTTCGGCTTGTTTGCGCAAGCCGTCGGCCAACATCGCCTCCGGCCCTAGTTCGCCGCGTATCCAGTCGCGTACATACGGCGCGGCGACATCCCACATGTTAATGCTTGGGTTTAATGAGGTCGCAATGCCCTCAACCATCACCATTGTTTTTTGCAACAGCAACAAATGCGGCTGTGTTTGCATATCGAAATCACGGGTAATCGCAAAAAGGCTGTCGAGCATTTGCCCCACTGACAATTCGCTCACCGGCTTGCCGCGCGTTGGCTCGCCCACCGCACGCAATGCCGTCGCGAATTCGTCGACATTGTGATAGCTTGGCACATATTGCGCCTCGAAATGGATTTCGGCGACGCGTTTATAATTGCCGGTGGTCAGGCCGTAGAGAATTTCCGCCAGCCAGAAACGCGCTTGCCGGTTGATCCGGCCCATGATGCCAAAATCAATGGCGATAATCGTGCCGTCGGCGCGGACGAACAAATTGCCCTGATGCATGTCGGCATGGAAAAACCCCTCCGAAATCGCTTGCCGCAAAAATGTGAGGACAAGCTTTTCCGCCAATTTATTGAGGTCATGGCCCGCTGCCTTGAGCGCATCGATATCGGAAATCTTGACGCCGTCGACCCATTCGAGCGTGAGCACGCGGCCTGACGTCCGGTCCCAATCGATGGTTGGAATATTGTAGCCTTCGACTGCGACCATCGCGTCTTTCAATTCGGACGCGCTCGCCGCCTCGCGCCGCAAATCGAGTTCGCGCAAGGTCCAGCGTTTCAGATTGGCGATAACCAGCTGCGGCCGCAGCCGCGCAGCTTCGCCGCCAAGCGCCTCCAAATGCGCGGCAGCCCATTCATAGGTTTCAATGTCGCGGGCGAACTGTTCGCGAATGCCGGGACGCAGCACCTTGATAGCGACATCCTTGCCCTCGTTCGTGCGGCCACGGTGGACTTGCGCGATAGAGGCGGCCCCCACGGGCACAGGGTCGATATATTCAAACAATACTGCCGCTGGTTTATTCAGGCTGTTGTCGATTTGCGCATAGACCTGGTCAAATGGCGCTGGCGGTAACTGGTCCTGCAGCATGAGCAGGTTATGCACGGCCTCTTCGCCAATGATGTCGGGCCGGGTCGCGAGCGTTTGCCCAAGCTTAATCGCGGCGGGACCAATCGCGCGAAATGCGCCTGCATAATCCGGGACCTTTGGCTGAATCGTCCCAAAGCGCGCGATGCGGCACAGCCGCTTGACTTGCGCAGGGGTGTTACGATCCGCCTCAATGGCGCGAAGAGCGCCGTGGCGCGCAAGAATGCGGCCCCATTTGAGCAAACGAATGATGTGGGTAACGGGACGAGTCATGAGGCGTGGGGTTAAACCTTCCAGCCGCTGTGGATCGCGACCAGACCGCCCAATATGGGCTCGACCTTGGTTTGCACAAAGCCAGCCTCACCGATCATGCGTTTGAAGTTTTGCATGTCGGGAAAGCGGCGGATGGATTCGACCAGATAGCGGTAGCTGTCTTCGTCGCCTGCAATGGCCTTCCCCAGCTTTGGCACCAATTTGTCCGAATACACATCGTAAATTTGTGCAAGGCCAGGCCATTCGACCGTGGAGAATTCCAAGCAGAAAAAGCGACCACCATAACGCAGCACGCGATGCGCCTCACGCAGGGCTTTAGGAATGTCGGTGACATTTCGGATACCAAAAGCAATTGTGTAGGCATCGAAATGCGCGTTGGGAAAGGTCAAAGTCTCGGCATTTTGCGCAGACCAGATGAGGCTGTCGATACCGCGCTTCATGGCGCGTTCCATGCCGACATCCAACATATCTTCGTTAATGTCGGAGACGGTGACCTGCGCGCCTGATTTTTCCATACGAAACGCAATGTCGCCCGTGCCGCCGGCCATGTCGAGAATATCCTCGCCTGCGCGCGGTTTTACACGGCGAACAAAGGTATCTTTCCACAAACGGTGCATGCCGCCCGACATCGCGTCGTTCATAATGTCATATTTGCGCGCGACATTGGAAAAGACGTCGCCCACGCGCTGCGTCTTTTCTTCAGGGCTAACTTCCTCATAGCCAAAGGATACGGTATCAATCATTATCTGGCCTCTAGCCGATTGTTGCGCCAGCCGCAAAGGCTGTTAGCTGGTTCTGACCCTAAGGTGCAAAAGCATATGCCCGAATTACCCGAAGTGGAAACCACTGTCTCCGGCCTGCGGTCGGTCTTGGAAGGCGAGATGATCGTGCGCGCTGAACCGCGCCGTGCGGACTTGCGCTGGCCGATTCCGCCCGATTTGCGCCAGCGGCTGACGGGCGCGCGTATCGAAACGCTGGGCCGGCGCGCCAAATATGGATTGATCTACACCGACCGGCAGGACGTGATGATATTTCATTTGGGGATGTCCGGTCGTTGGCGTGTCGATCCTGCGGAAATCGAAAAGCACGACCATTTCATTCTGGAAACGGCAAGTGGACGCGTGGTTGCTTTGAATGATCACCGCCGTTTCGGGTCGCTGGATATCATCGATTCGGACCAGATCGAATATTATCGCTTCTTCGCCAAAATGGGGCCTGAGCCGCTGTCGGATGCGTTCGATGCGTCCGTTCTGCAAAAGGCATTATTGGGCCGTAAAGCGCCGATTAAGGCTATGCTGCTCAATCAGAATATTGTGGCAGGCTTGGGCAATATCTATGTGTGTGAGGCGCTCAACATGGCGGGGATCGACCCCATTGCCCCTGCATCCAGCATAAGCAAAGCGCGGCTGACCCGATTGGTCATTGCGATTAAAGAGGTGCTCACTGCCGCTATCGCCGCAGGGGGATCGACCTTACGAGATTTTGCAGCGCCTGATGGGGAGCTTGGTTATTTCGCAAAGGACTGGCGTGTCTATGGCCGCGAGGGTGCCGCTTGCGTCTGCGGCAGCCATATATTGCGGCGTGTCGATTCGGGGCGATCAACCTTCTACTGCCCGAAATGCCAGAGATGAGGCGGCATTATGAGGTTGACGAATCTCTTGGGCAGGGTTAAGGGCCGCTCCTTCAACGGGCGTACCGCATGGGCACGCTCCTTCAGATATCGAAATTCGAGGACAAAAATGGCCAATACGCCGCAAGCAAAAAAGCGTATCCGTCGCAACGCGCGTCGCACTGAAGTGAATGGCGCACGCGTCAGCCGCATCCGTACTTTCATTAAGAAAGTCGAATCGGCGATTGAACTTGGCGACAAGTCTGCGGCTGCCGCAGCGCTTGCCGCAGCGCAGCCTGAACTGGCGCGCGGCGTATCCAAGGGCGTCCTCCACAAGAACACAGCTTCGCGCAAATTTGGTCGCCTTACAAAGGCGGTCGGCGGTCTCGCTTAAGCGATACGTTCAGGCGCCGGACCTTCCGGTTTTAGACATTCAAAACCCGCCGTACACATGGCGGGTTTTTTTGTGCCTTAGTAACAAAATTGAAATGTGAGGATTTCCCGCGATTCGGACGCCCTCTCGCCAGTGGTTCGATCAAAAAATACATCAAAACATGCGGTTAGAAAATTTGTAACGCATTTGCTTGGCTCCTGCCGAGTCAATGCCATTTATTTCAATTTTTTTGCAGCGGCGCTCTTGATAGACTCGTTTATTGCTGTCTAAGAAATGCATTCCAGCAACGCATGACGACAGTCGGGCAATGCCTCACATGGAGAATGAATTCGGAGCGTAGCTGCATTTGGCAACAAATGCGCGGCCACCGGTTGTTCGTCCCGTGTTTGGTAAATAGCGCGCGGTCATGTTGCACTGGTTGGGGTGGAAAATGGGGGCAGGCACGTTGGCCGAAGTCAATTCAGTATCGCAAAGAAAAATCGGTCCATCGGGAAGCGGAAATGATGCCTCTGCATCACATGCCCGTTTTGATGCCGATTGGCATAATATATCCTCCGGCTTGCGGCGCGATTTGGGTGCGCAGGTCTACGGCCAATGGATTCGCTCGATCACTCTGGGTGATTTTTGTGACCTGACTGGTACGCTTGAGCTTTTGTTGCCTTCCGACTTTTCGGCAAGCTGGGTTTCCGACCATTATGCCGACCGCTTGCGCTTGGCATGGTCAAGCACCAACAGCAGCGTCAAGCAGTTGAAGATCCGCACCCGCCCCGGTGCGCCGCGCGTCGAATTGCTGCGCGCTTCAACCAATGCGGAACGCGCGGTCGCGCTAGAAACCAATGAGGCGCAGGCCAGCCGGTCGGCACTTGACCCGCGCATGACCTTTGCGAATTTCGTCAAGGGCCAAACCAATGTGCTGGCGCTGAGCGCGGCAGAGCGCGTGGCGTCGAAAGACAAGCCATTGTTCAACCCTTTGTATCTCCAAGCCGCGACGGGCCAAGGCAAAACCCATTTGATGCATGCCATTGGTCACGCTTATGCTGCGGTAAATCCCGACGCACAGATTTTATATATGTCGGCCGAAAAATTCATGATGGAATTTGTGACCGCAATGCGGCGCAAGGAAGTGATGGAGTTCAAGGCACGTTTGCGTGCTGTTGATGTGCTGCTGATCGACGATATCCAGTTTATCATTGGCAAGGTGTCGACGCAGGAGGAGTTTCTGCACACCATCGATGCCATCATTGGCGCCGGAAAACGCTTGGTCGTTTCCGCTGACCGCGCACCACAAGCGTTGGACGGCGTTGACCAGCGCATATTGTCGCGTCTGTCGATGGGTCTTGTCGCCGACATTCAACCCGCTGATCTCGAATTGCGCCGTTTGATCTTGGAACATCGCCTCGCCAATATGCCAGAGGCGCAGGTGGGTGAAGATGTGGTCGAGTTTCTGGCCCGCACAATCAGCCGTAATGTCCGCGAATTGGAAGGTGGCCTGAACAAGCTGCTTGCGTATGCCCAATTGACGGGCAAGCCAGTCACGCGGACATTGGCCGAAGAGCAACTCAAGGATATTTTGAGTGCTTGCCGTCGCCGCATCACCATTGACGAAATCCAGCGTGCCGTGTGCGAATATTATCGCATCGACCGCAGCGAAATGTCCTCAAAGCGTCGCGCCCGTGCGGTTGTGCGCCCGCGTCAAGTCGCCATGTATCTTGCAAAGGTAATGACGCCGCGCAGCTACCCTGAAATCGGACGCAAGTTCGGTGGACGCGACCACAGCACGGTGATCCACGCCGTACGCTTGGTTGAAGGACTGCGCCAGCAGGACAGCGACATGGATAATGATGTCCGCGCGTTGCTCCGCCAGCTCGAGGCCTAGGGTCCCGACCCTAATTTTTCCACCCCTTTTCAACTGGCTTTCCAGCGCTTATCCCCATGGCGTGAGTCGGAGGGTCAAGTATGAGTCAAGTTTGCGCTTCGTGCGGAGCGACTTCCGCCAATGAAGCCGCTTTTTGTGCCAGTTGCGGGCAGGGGTTGAAGCCAAAAACGGTCAAGAAATCCGCCAAGTCGGCGGCGAAACGCCGTTGGCCGATGCCATTGGTCGCGGTCGGCATTATTTTGACGGTGGCCGCATTATATTTCTGGCTGTTCATTGCCGACGATTTGAAGCGCGGTTCAGGCATGTCCGCAAGCGAGGCGGGAGAGGTTTCAAACCCTGAAGCGCAGATATTCTTTGCAATAACCGACGCGAACTTGCGCAATAAGCCGACGATAAGTGGCAGTGAGATATTAGGCAAATTGCCCCGTGGTTCGCAAGTGACTGGTGTAATTCAGCCAGGTTCAGGTGTCGATGGCGGGTGGCTTGAGCTGAGCGATGGCAATGGCTTTGTCGCCTTGATCAACCTGTCGCAATTTCAGCCGCCCGCCTTGGTAAAGCTGCTTAATGATCAAATATGGATATCAGATGGATTGATCGATGTGTGGGCGACGACCTTGGCAGATAGCAATTTGCTGGATCGGTTGCGCGAGGGTTCAAAGCTGACGCTGGTGGGAACCACGGCCGATAACTTCATTGAGGTGAAGCTTGCCGATGGTCGTTATGGCTATCTGGCGGATGCGCCGTCGATATTAAAGCCGCTGGGCGGCAAACCAATCGCCATCGGTTTTAATCCCCAATCCTGTTCGTTTTCCGGCGAAATCGGTGCCGAATTTTCAAAGATCGGCGCGCAGTTAAGGGCACAATGGCAGACGTTGGAGGCAAAGGAATTTGCCAGTGAGGCTGCCCGTCAAAAGGCCTATGCGGCGGTAGAAGGCAAAAGCAAATATCTCAGGCTACGCCGATCGTTCGAAGGCTTATCACTGACTGGCCTGGCGCAGCATTATGAATCGCAATCTTTATATTTCGATGACCCACCTGCCAAAGTTATAGACGTATTTCGTGCGCAAGGCTTCGACATCGGACGCGATGGGCTGTTCACAGGGACGGATCTTTACGCAGGCATCGCCGCCACGCGGGGAGAGGGCGCGGCTTATGGAAAAACCGAACTGGGCTGCGGCGTATAAACCGCAACAACTGTGATCGAGCCTAGGGTCAGCCCTAACGCTTTTCCTCTGGCGCTACGGAAATCCGGACGGTCTCACCACTATTGCCGGGAAAACCCGTGAACATGGCTTCGACCAGATTTGGCACCAGATGGGGAAGTTTGTTCGAACGCGACTTGGCTTCGGCTTTGCCTTCGAACAGCCGCTTGCCGTCAATATTGCGATCAATTTTTAGATCCAGATTGGCGGTGTAGACGGTGAAGCTGTCAACATTATAAGGGCGATTGAAGCCGCTGTAGAGGAACGGGTCATAAAAGCCCACGACATAGCGCGCGCCGCTACGTGTGCGCACGACATAAGGGCGGTAAAAGCTGCTAAAGCCCCAATAAGGATCGTAAAACGGGTCTTGGCGAACGATGTTGCGTTCCTTGCCTTGATCGACGGCATAATCGAGCGATACCGTCATATCGGCGTTGCTGCCCGATGACGGCACATAACCGATTTCCTGAAGTTCATTGGCAACCAATGCGGCATATTGGCCAAATTCGATGCCGCCTGCATTAACGGGATTGGCCGCGCGGATCACAAAGGTCTGCCCCTGTGGCGCGGGCAGTTCCTGAAAGCGCGAAACATCCGCGTTAAAGGGCGTTGCGCATGCACCCAAAGCAAGCATCGCCAACGGAGCGAGAAAAGCTACAACTTTTTTCATCCATTCATATCCCTTTAAAATCGGCCAGACGCCGTCTTGTTATGAACCCATCAAAATTAGGATAGTTTCGCTGAACTGTGGTTGAACAAGGCAATAGCATCATTCAACGCAGCAAACCAAGCGCGGCATAAGCTGCCTTTAACGTCGGTGCGCTCAATTCGCGCGCTTTCGCTGCGCCCTTGGCTAAGGCTGCGTCAATCTGTTCATGATCATCCTTCAGCGCATTAAAGCGTGCCGAAATGGGGCGCAGATGTTCGACCACAATCTCTGCCAATGCAGGCTTGAATGATCCAAAGCCCTGACCGCCAAAACGGGCCAAGGTGTCGTCCACTTTCTCGTTCGCAAAGGCGGCGTATATGCCGACCAGATTTTTGGCCTCGGGCCGGCCCTCAAGACCATCTGCCTCAGATGGTAATGGTTCGGGGTCGGTCTTCGCTTTTTTGATTTTGCTTAAAATCGTGTCGGCATCATCGATCAGGTTGATGCGGCTCATATCGCTTGGGTCAGATTTGGACATTTTGGCGCTGCCGTCACGCAAGCTCATGATGCGCGCCGTGGCTTTGGGAATGATCGGGTCCGGCAAGGTGAAAATCTCTGTGCCTTTGCCAAAATCGGTGTTGAACTTTTGGGCAATGTCGCGGGCAAGCTCCAAATGCTGTTTCTGGTCTTCGCCCACAGGGACATGCGTCGCCTGATACAGCAGCACGTCCGCAGCTTGTAAAACGGGGTAAGTGAACAACGCAATGCTCGCGCCTTCACGGTTCTTGCCGGACTTGTCTTTGAACTGGGTCATCCGGTTGAGCCAACCCATCCGCGCCGTTCCGGTCAGCAGCCATTGCAGCTCGGCATGGGCAGGAACCTGCGCCTGATTGAACAGGATCGCCTTGTTGATATCCAGCCCGCAGGCGAGCAGCGCAGCCGCCATCTCGCGGGTGTTTGCGGTCAACTCTTCGGGCACATGCGGCATCGAAATGGCGTGCAAATCGGCGAGGAAATACAGGCATTCCATTTCATCCTGCATCTTCACCCAATTGCGGATCGCGCCCAGATAATTGCCGAGATGAAGGTTGCCAGTGGGCTGAATACCCGAAACGACGCGCATAATTGTTACTCGCTTGCAGAAGTCGCAGGCACGTTTGCACGCCTGCGGAGAAGGGATTTGAGTTCGCTGATCCGGTAGGCCCCAAACAGCAATATGGCCAGCGCATATACCGCGCCGCCAGCGCTTACCAATATGGACAAAACGGCAATGCGTCGCCAAAAGCCGGTGCCAAGCTGGCCTTCGATAAGCTCGTTTCCGAAATAGAGCGCGACGCCCATAATGATCGCGGCCAAAATTATGCGCCATGCCTTTTGCTTTAACCGCGCATCGACGGCAATATGCCCACGCTTGCGCAAAGTAATCCACAGCAAAGCGACGTTTACCCAAGCGGATATGGCAGTCGCCACACCAACGCCGATATGCGCCAAAGGCCAGATGAGGATCAGGTTGCCGACAAGGTTGACCAGCATCGACCATAAGGCCAGCCGCAAGGGTGTTTTTGTGTCGCTCCGCGCATAAAATCCAGGCGTTAGCACCTTGATGAGCACATAAGCGGGGACACCTGCCGAAAACGCCATCAGCACCGCGGCGGTCCCGCGCGTGTCGGCAGAGGTGAAGGCACCATGTTCGAATATGCCATGGACAATCGGGATTGCTGACACAATCAACGCGACCGTTGCGGGCATTGCGAAGAATAAGGCCAATTCGACAGCGCGGTTCTGCGTATCGGAAGCCGCTTTGCTATCCGCCCCGGCAATCTGCCGTGATAGCGCAGGTAAAATAGCCGTCCCGATAGCAATGCCGATCAGGCCCAATGGCAATTGGTTCAAGCGGTCGGCATAATACAGCCATGATACCGAGCCTTCAGGCAGGAACCGTGCCGCAAGTGAGGTAGAGATTAAGAGATTGAACTGGATTGCGCCTTGGCCAATCGCGGCGGGCGCAATCAAGGCCAGCATCAGCTTCACGTCAGGTGTGAGGCGCGGCAAACTTAGCTTCAGCGTAACGCCCGCGCGATGACAGGCCCAGATGAGCCACAGCAATTGCAGCGCGCCCGACACGGTAACTGCGACCGCTTGCGTGACCGCTGTTTCAACCGGATTATCCCCACGGAAGAAAATCAGCGCGACAATCATGCAGATGTTGAGCAAGATCGGCGCTGCGGCATTCACCCAGAATCGGTTGAGCGAATTCAATATTCCACCCAGCAATGATACCAAAGATATCAGCGCCAGATAGGGAAAGGTGATGATTGTTAAGTGCCGTGCCAGCGCGAATTTCTCCGGCCCGCCATCCGGAAAGCCGCCCGTCATAGCCCAGACAATTGGGCCAGCGGCCAGCATCATGAGGGCCGTAAACAGCACGAGAAATGGGAACAAAACCGACAATATTTGGCTGGCAAAATTGCGCGCGGCGATCAGGCCTTGGTCGGCTTTCTCGCGTTCTGCTTCCGTCATTTTCTTGTTAAATAAGGGCACGAATACCGCCGCAAACGCGCCTTCGGCAAAAAGTGCCCGGAACAGGTTCGGCAAACGCCACGCGATCAGAAATGCGTCCGACGCGAGGCCCGCGCCAACAAAGCGCGCCATCAACATGTCGCGCACTAAACCCAAGACGCGGCTGACCAAAGTCAGCCCCCCGATGGTGATGCTGTTTCGAACCAGGCTCATCTGTTCACCTGGTGCCGTCGGCTTCAGGCTTCGCCGGCAGGCTGCGTCTCTGCCATTTGTTGCGCTTGCGAAAGCTGCTGGATGTACAGCGCGTTGAAGTCGATGGGTTCAAGCACCAGCGGCGGATATCCCGCATCACGCACAGCATCCGCAACGATTCGGCGCGCAAACGGGAACATCAAACGTGGAGCTTCCCCGAATAAAAACGGATGGGCCTGCTCTTCGGAGACATTACGCAGGCCGAACAAGGTGCCATAATCGAGCTCAACGGAGAACTGCACGCCATTATCCGTCTCTGCCTTGATGGCAAGCCGCAAGGCCACTTCATGCACTTCGTCGGTAACAGAGTTGGCTTGGATGTTGACCTGCACATCAATTTGCGGCGCGCCTTCCCAGTTGAAGCTGTGCGGGGCGTTCGGATTTTCAACCGACAAGTCCTTGATATACTGGTTCAACATACCGACGGCTGGCAAAGTGTCTTCGCCATTGGCTTTTACCTTGTCGGAAACGATGGTGCCTGTTTCATCAGCCATGATGTGTCGTGCTTTCTTGTTGGTTGCCACGGCCGCAATGTTACGACCCTTTATGGCCTGCGCGCCTAGCAGGCGTGCCGCCAAAGGGCAATGATTGTTGCGATTGCACCATTCCCGACCCTAAACTGCATTTTTCTTTGGGCAAGGCCCTTTGAAACCCGTATCTGTAACACCTATATGCAGTAACGAGTCGGCTTTACGAAAAATTTTATACAGAAAAATTTTATACAAAGGCCGCAGTTAGATTTTTGCCGGATGGAGGCGTTGTGACGTTTACTATTGTATTGCTCGCTCTTGTTGCAGCTTTCCTGGGCCTGCGCCTCTACGCCGTGCTTGGTAAACGGACCGGACATGAACAAGAACCTGTGGCGCGCCGCCCTGTTGATGCCAACGCACCAGCTTTGCTGCGGCAGCCGTCCGCTGGCGGCGACGCGGCGCCGGCTTTGCCCGCCACTGAACTGTCAAACGTCGATATGGCAGCGCAAAACGGTGTCAAAGCGATTGGCAATGCGGACCGCAATTTTGACCTTGGTTTGTTTGTAGAAGGTTCAAAATCCGCCTATAAAATGGTACTTGAGGCTTATTGGAAGGGTGACAAGGAAGCGCTCCAGTCGCTGTGCGATGATGACGTCTATGCGAGTTTCGCTGAGGCGATTGATGGTCGCACTGCGCGTGGAGAGACCCTCGAAAATCGCTTGGTCCGCATTGATGAAGTGCGCGTTGTCGACGCCAGTTACGATCACCCCATGGCCCGTATCTCGGTGCGCTTTGATGCCGACATCGCCGCGATGGTGAAGGATGCCGATGGAAATATCATTGGCGGGTCGATGACCGATGCGGTCGAAACGCATGATATCTGGACATTTATGCGCGACGTGAAATCGGGCGGCCGTAATTGGAAGCTTGACGAAACCGACTCGGTCTGATTCATCCGGGCGATGAAACGCGCCCTTTTCACTCTCGGTCTATCGGCCCTTACGCTTTCCGCTTGTGCAAGCGGGGTTACACCGCATGCCAGCCCCGTAACCCCATCGGGGGCAATGGTCGCTTCCCCGCCGGTCGCGGACAAGGCAGCAGCACAGCCCGTGCCGACGCGCGATGTTACAACAGCGGCAGGACTTGGCGTAGTGCGCGGTCCACAAATTGCCACTTTGCAGGTGGACGCGCGCAAGGCCGCGCTTGCCATGGACAGTTTCAGGACAAGTTGCCCCGGCCTTGTCCGCCGCACCGACAATAGCGGGCTGACCCAAAATAGCGATTGGGTGGCAGCTTGCGACGCCGTTAAAACATGGACCAATGATGCCATTTCCTTTTTTGCAGAACATATGGATACGGTGCAGGTCGGCACCGGCAGGGCTTTTGCGACGGGCTATTTTGAACCCGAAATAGCCGGTTGCCGCACGCCGCAAGTGGGTTGCGATGTGCCCGTCTATAAACGCCCGCCAGACCTGATCGATGTTGACCTTGGCCAGTTTTCCGATGATCTGAAGGGACGCAACATCCGCGGCAAGGTCAGTGGCGCCAAATTTGTGCAATATGATGACCGGGCCATGATTGAAAACGGGTCTTTGGCGGGACGCGGCCTTGAAATCGCTTATGCGTCCGATGCCGTGGAATTTTTCTTCCTGCAAATTCAGGGATCGGGTCGGCTGAAACTGCCTGACGGCAATGTGATGCGTATTGGCTATGACAGCCAAAATGGGCGTGGCTATACTGGCATTGGCCGATTGATGCGCGATCGCGGGCTGATTACCGATGCCTCTATGCAGGGTATCGTCGCTTTTTTAGCGGCCAACCCCGAAGAGGGGCGCAAGATCATGCAGGAAAATAAAAGCTATATTTTCTTCCGTGAACTGACAGGCGCGGGTCCCTTGGGTGCGATGGGCTATCCTGTGGTGGGGGAGGCAAGCATTGCGGTGGATGTGAAATTCATTCCGCTTGGCGCGCCTGTGTGGCTGTCAATGGACCGTGCGGAACCCAATGGTATCTGGATTGCGCAAGATACCGGCGGCGCCATTAAAGGTGCAAACCGCATTGATACCTTTTGGGGCGCTGGCGACCGTGCGCGTTTGATCGCAGGCGGCATGGCGGCGCGTGGTTCGGCGTTATTGTTTTTACCCAAGGCTGCGGTTGCGCGGTTAGGGCTCTAAAGCCGTTATGGCGCGGCCTCTCGACAGCAACGAAAAGTCTCTTTGGGGCAGAGTCATTGCGACCGTAAAACCCATGCATGGCGGCAAGCCAAAGCCAGTACCAGTTGCGACCCCGTCGGCGGATAAGGCGGTACTGGCGAAGTTTTTGAGCGCTAAGCCAAAGCCTGTCCCTGCCGAGACAAAGCCGAAACCTATGCCGGCGCAAGGCAAGATTGCCCCAGTGCCGCATAATCTCGACGGGCATTGGGACCGGCGGATAATTCGGGGCAGCATCATTCCGGATGTTAGCATTGATTTGCACGACGCGTCCTTATCGCTGGCCTATAACCGTCTCGATGGCGCGCTGGAGCAGGCGATTGCGCAGCGCATGAAAGTGATATTGCTCGTAACCGGCAAACCCCGCGCGCATGATCGGGCAAGTGGTGAGGGCAGGGGCGCAATTGCCGCCGTTGTCCGCGACTGGCTGGCGGCATCGCGGCATGCGCGGCATATTTCGGCGGTGCGCAATGCCCATCCGCGCCATGGCGGGGCAGGCGCGCTTTACATTATGCTGAAAAGCTAAGGGTTAGGACCCTAAGTCGCCAGCATTTTCAGCGTGACGCGCCGGTAAATTTCGGTCAGCGCCGAAAGGTCGGCAATGGCGACCGCTTCATCCAATTTATGCATCGTTGCATTGCACAGGCCGAATTCGACCACCGGGCAAATTTTGGTCAGGAATCGGGCGTCCGAAGTACCCCCCGTCGTCGATGCTTCTGGGGCGATGCCGACGACTTCTTCCACCGCCGATGATATAGCCGCTGAGAACACGCCAGGAGGCGTCAGGAATGCCTCTCCGGAGATCATGGCTGTCAGTGTGCCGCCATGGCGCTCTACAAGCCCACGGAGCTTTAAAACAAGCGCATCGCCATTTTGCAGATCGTTGAACCGGATCGACAATCGCGCTTCGGCTGTGGCCGGAATGACATTGGTTGCCTTGTTGCCGACATGCAGGTCGGTGACCTCGATATTGCTCGCCTGGAACCAGTCAGTGCCTTCGTCGAGCGTGATCGCTTCAATCTCGGCCAGAATCGCGATGAGCCTTGGGATCGGGTTGTCTGCCAGATGTGGGTAAGCGACATGGCCTTGCGTGCCCGCGACCGAAATCCACATGTTCACCGAACCGCGACGGCCGATTTTCATCATGTCGCCCAAGCGGTTGACGCTGGTGGGTTCGCCGACGAGGCAATAATCAGGGATGCTGCCTTGTGCTTGCATATGCGTGATCAACGCCCGGGTGCCGTGGATAGCGGGTCCTTCTTCGTCGCCCGTGATGATCAGGCTGATTGTACCAGCATCCTTTGGGATGTCGTGCAGCGCAGCGACAAAGGCGGCGATGCTGCCCTTCATATCGACAGCGCCGCGTCCGTGCAGCAAATCGCCCTTAATCTCTGGCACAAATGGGTCGCTCGCCCAGCCATTTCCCGGCGGCACCACGTCCACATGACCGGCAAAGGCGAAATGCCTTCCGCTTGCCGCACGAATGGCAAAGAGATTTTCCACCGGCGCGCCATGGGCGGGGTTGTCGTCGTCTTCGCCCGACATAAAGCGTTCGACGGTAAAACCCAGCGGAACAAGCATATCTTCCAGCGCGTCAAACACCGCGCCACGGGCGGGCGTGACGCTTTCGCAAGCGATCAGTCGTTGGGCATAAGCCAGGGCGAGAGCATCATCCATTAATCCAAGTCGTTACGGATTAATGCGTGCCAAAACAAGTCAGACATCGGCGGGACAATAAGGTTAGGACCAACTAGGGTCAGAGCCACGTAAATGCACCTTCGCAATCAAAGCCATTTTGTCCATAAATGCTTTGTCAAAAGCTGATTTATAACGACTAAGCCCGCGTCTTGCTGTCTCTCGCTGAACAAAATGGCCTCAAATCGCGAAGGTGATTTTTAGGAGTTCTGGGCCTAATGTGCTGTTTCATTGCTGGGAACACGTGCTAGCACCCACCCCGTGACCGCACCCATCATCATCACCGCCGATTTGGGCAAATCGGATCAAGCATGGGCCAATGGCCTACGCCGCGCGCATTTTCCCCCGGAACGCAATTTTGTCGATGCGCATATTACGTTGTTCCACCATTTGCCGCCAAGCCATCTGCCAGAGATAAAATCGCGGCTGGCTGGGTTGGTTAAGGACTATCCTGCGCCAGTCGCTTATCTCAGTGATGTGATGCTGTTCGATAAAGCCGTGGCTTTCAGCGTCGATAGCTCTGAGTTGCTTGCCATGCGCGATCAACTGGCCAAAGCGTTTTATGGGCTATTGACCCCGCAAGATCAGGCAACGCCCAAATTGCATATAACGATCCAGAACAAGGTCGAGCCGCCAGTCGCCAAGGCGCTCCACGCGCATTTGTATGCGGCATTTCGACCCCGTCCGCTCGCCATTTCGGGTCTGTCTGCGCATTATTATCGCGGTGGGCCGTGGGAGCATATCGCAAGATGGTCATTTCGCGGCTGACAATGCTTGACCCTTATAACCCCCGCGCTTATAGGGCCGCGTGCTTCCCCGCAAATGCTGGGATTCACGCTTGGATGGCGAAGTAGCTCAGCTGGTTAGAGCGGTGGAATCATAATCCATAGGTCGGGGGTTCAAGTCCCTCCTTCGCTACCATCCTTCTTCTGTGCAATTAGGGCTAACGCTGGCGACGGCGCGATCCGCACATTCGATATCCGAGCAGCGGACCAACGTTATGCCGCCGCGCTTTGTGCGGTTGCCGCGATTTGCTGCATGGGCTATACCAATATCATGCAAGATTGCTCTCAATGCATTGTCCGCAACCGTGCAATTTGCGCCGGACTCGAAATGGACGAGCTTGAGCTGCTGAGTCGGCAAGGCCGAAAGCAAAAAGTTTCCAAGGGCCAGACCGTGTTTTGGGAGGGAGATGACGCTGTCGTTGTCGCCAATGTCATCGAAGGCGTGCTAAAGGTTTCGATGAGCTTGTCTGATGGCCGTGAGCAGATTGTCGGGATTGTTTTTGCGTCAGATTTTATTGGCCGGCCCTTTGGCCAGCAAAGCCCCTATAGCGTGACCGCGCTGACCGATGCTGAATTGTGCATATTTTCGCGATCCACCTTTGACAGCTTCGCGCGCCAGCATCCCGAGCTGGAACATAAGTTGCTGCGCCGGACATTGGATGAACTTGATCGTGCGCATGCATGGATGCTGCTGCTTGGCAAGAAAAGCGCGAGCGAGCGGATTGCGACTTTGTTGCTCGAAATGTCTGTTCGCCTCGGCGAAACGGGCTGTACGATTGGAAAAGGCGCACTGGACGCATTTGAATTGCCGCTTAATCGTCAACAAATTGGCGACGTTTTGGGGCTAACGATTGAAACCGTAAGCCGTCAGTTTTCTAAGTTAAAGGCCGATGGTGTCATCCATCTGCCAGACCGCCGGACCGTCGCCATACGCGACCGTGCGCGGCTTCAGGATCTTTCGGCTGCTGCCTGAACGGCGGTTTAGCAACGTCTTGGGTGGGGCTTAGCTTGGAATATTATCCGCCGAGCTGCCAATGAGCACAAAATGCCGGTCGCAATAGCCGCAGTCGACATAGCCCTTTTCATCAATTTGAAGCCAGACTCGGGGGTGACCCAATGCGGCAGGAATATCTCCACTGCCGTCGCAAGCGACACGCGGTTCGCGGACTCGGATTGTTTCGGGGGCGTTGTTGTTCATGACCGCCGCTTAGCAAAGCCGCAACGTGGCTGCAACGGCTGAGAAATAGTGACGTAACGATAATTGCGCGGCCACGAAAATCCGGCGGCAGGACTCCATGCGATTGCGCTGACACCATGCGTTCGCTATCGCAACAACATGTCCGAACAAGCTATCTCGATCCAAAACCTCTCCAAAAAATATGCAGGAGGGAAACAAGCGCTAAGCGATGTCAGTTTTGACGTCGCGCAAGGGTCAATTTTTGGCCTTCTTGGGCCCAATGGTGCGGGCAAATCCACGTTGATTAACATCCTGGCTGGGCTGGTGATGAAGACATCGGGCAGTGCGTCCATATGGGGATTCGATATCGACGCCCATCCGCGCAACGCGAAGGCATCCATCGGCATTGTGCCACAGGAAATCATGTTCGATCCCTTCTTTACGCCGAAAGAAGCGCTTGAGTTGCAAGCGGGCCTATATGGCGTGCCCAAGTCCAAACGCCGGACGATGGAATTGTTAAAGGCAGTTCGGCTGGAGGATAAGGCCGACGCTTATGCGCGGACCCTGTCGGGCGGGATGAAGCGTCGCTTGCTGGTGGCCAAAGCCATGGTGCACGCGCCGCCCGTCATCGTGCTCGATGAACCAACGGCTGGTGTCGATATCGAGCTGCGTCAGCAATTGTGGGATTATGTGCAGGAACTGAACCGCCAAGGCGTGACGGTCGTGCTCACCACGCATTATCTCGAAGAAGCCGAGCAGTTGTGCGACCGTATTGCGATCATCAACCATGGGCAGTTGATAGCAAACAAGCCTACGCGCGAATTGGTCGGTATGGCGCGCGAGAAGGCAGTCGTGTTAACGCTGGACCGCGATGTAACCAGTGCGCCAACGCATGAGGCCTTTGAAAAAACGGAGTTGGTTGGTGAGCGCACGGTTGAGATTACGTACAATAAAGACCGTATGAACGCAGGCGAGGTGCTTTTAGTGATCCAAGGGCTTGGGCTGGGCATCGTTGACGTAACCACCAAAGAGGCCGACCTTGAAGACGTCTTCCTCCGCCTGACAAGCGCCTCTTGATGAAAGCGGATGTTCTGATCATTGGGTCGGGCGCTGCGGGGTTGACGGCGGCGTTGCAATTGGCGGCGACGCGCAAGGTTGTGGTGCTGGCCAAGGGTTCCATTTCCGACGGCGCAACAGCATGGGCGCAGGGCGGGATTGCCGCCGTTCTTGAACCCGGCGACAATTTTGCGAACCATATCGAGGATACGATGGTCGCAGGCGCGGGGCTGAATAACTGCGCCACGGTTGAATTCGTCGTGGAGAACGCGCCGCTCGCGATTGAGCGGCTCGCAAAGCTTGGCGTGCCGTTCAATCTGGAGGGTAATGACTGGCATTTGACCCGCGAAGGCGGGCATAGCCACCGACGTATCGTCCATGTTGACGACGCCACGGGCTGGGCCGTGCAGCAAGCGTTGGAGGCAGCGGCCAGAGCGCATCCGAATATCAGCTTGGTTCCGGACATGGTCGCGGTCGACCTGATCCTGGGGCGGCATCAGGAACGCTTTTCGACATCAGGCCGCATCCATGGTGTCTACGCGCTCAACCGCAAAACAGGCCGGGTCGAGACCTTCACTGCGCGCGCGACTATTTTGGCCAGCGGCGGTGCTGGCCGGACCTATCTTTATTCAACGGCCCCGCGCGGTGCGACTGGTGATGGTATTGCCATGGCGTGGCGTGCTGGGTGCCGCGTGTCGAATATGGAATTCATGCAATTCCACCCGACCTGTCTTTACAATCTTGAGGTTAAAAATTTCCTGATAACTGAGGCAGTGCGTGGCGAGGGCGGAATCCTCAAAAACCCGAAAACTGGGCATCGTTATATGCCTGATTATGACGATCGTGCAGAGCTTGCGCCGCGTGACATTGTCGCCCGCGCCAATGACGCCGAAATCAAGCGCGATGGCCTAGATTATGTCCATCTCGATATCAGCCACAAGCCGCCGGAATTTGTGAAAGCGCATTTTCCGAACATTTATGAAAAGCTGCTTGGCCTTGGTATCGACATCACGCGCGAGCCCATTCCTGTGGTGCCAGCGCAGCATTATACCTGCGGCGGTGTGATTGTGGACTTGGACGGCCGAACCGACGCGCCGGGCCTATATGCCGCAGGCGAAGTGACGCAAAGCGGCCTGCATGGTGCCAACCGCCTAGCGTCGAATTCCTTGCTGGAATGCTTTGTTTTTGGCGATGCATGTGCGCGCCATATCGAGGCCAATTGGGATAGCCTGCCTCCACCGCCCAATATTCGACAATGGGATGAAAGCCGCGTCACTGACAGCGACGAGGAGGTTGTGATAGCCCAGTGCTGGCGTGAAATCCGGCAGTTCATGTGGAACTTTGTTGGCATTGTGCGCACCACGAAACGCCTTGAGCGCGCGCAGCACCGGATCGATTTGTTACGCAGCGAGGTTGCCGACTATTACAGCCATTTCCGCGTTACCCCTGACCTGATTGAACTGCGGAATTTAGTTGAGGTCGCTGCATTGATTATCCGGTCGGCACTGGCGCGGCATGAAAGTCGGGGGCTGCACTTTACGCTCGATTATCCCAATATGGCAGACGATGCGCGCGACACGATTTTGATGCCCTAATTACAAAACACTTTCTTACCGCTGGCAAACGCAGGCAGGGACCTGACCCTATTTATCTGGAGGCAATTATGGACGTTCGAAATCAAGTCGCGGCAGTTCACCTGCGTAAAGTTTTGCAACTGTCTGTCGTGGCACTGCTGGGGGCAATGGCTCTGCCCGCCGCCGCTGCGACGCCCGAAGAAACCGCGCGCGAAGTGCTTGCCAAAACGCCTATCATCGACGGCCATAATGACACGCCGCATCAAATTGCCGCATTGTTTGACCGCGACTTTTCTAAGTTCGACCTAGCGGCGTTGCCAGCAGAGTTGCTGGCCAAAACGCATACCGACATAAAAACTGCGCGCGCCGGATTTCTGGGCGGGCAATATTGGTCGGTTTATGTCGACGCCGCTTTGCCCAAGCATGAGGCGGTAACACGAACCATCCAGCAAATCGATGTCGTCCGGCAGATGATGACGCGCTATCCTGAAACATTCAGTTATGCAGAAACGGCGGCAGAGGTTGAGGCGGCGATGAAAAAGGGCCAAATCGCCTCACTTATTGGTATGGAGGGCGGGCATTCCATCGGCAGTTCGCTGGAAATACTGCGGCAGACTTATGCACTGGGCGCGCGTTACATGACCCTCACCCACAGCCTGACCACCGATTGGGCGGACAGCGCAACCGACGCGCCAAAGCATGACGGATTGTCGCCCTTTGGTTTTGAAGTGCTAGCCGAAATGAACCAATTGGGGATGATTGCGGACATCAGCCATGTGTCAGAGGCAACGATGCACGATGTTTTGGATAAGAGCACTGCGCCAGTTTTGTTCACGCACAGCAACGCCCGCACGATCACACCGCACCCGCGCAATGTGCCCGATTCGGTCCTCAAGCGCCTGCCGCAAAATGGCGGCGTGGTGATGGTCACCTTCGTGCCGGGCTTTACCTCAGCCACGCGGCGTCAGTGGGAATATGAACGCTCCGCCGTTGCAGGGAGGGCCAAGACCGAATTTTCCGGCAATCCCGCCGGCGAAAAGGCGACTGTTGACGCATGGATTGCCGCCAACCCTCAGCCAAAGGCCACGCTGGCGCAAGTTGCCGACCATATCGACCATATCCGCAAGGTTGCAGGGATCGACCATATCGGCATTGGCGGCGACTTTGGCGGCGTAGACGAACTGCCGGTTGGCTTGGAAAATGTCTCAACCTACCCCGCCTTATTCGCCGAACTCGTCCGTCGTGGCTATGCGAAGGCGGACCTCGCCAAAATCGCGCAAGGCAATGTCCTTCGCGTGATGCGCGGCGTGGAGAAGGCGGCGGGTAAGTAAATTAGGAAGCAAACCCCTCGGCCAGATAGCGTTCTGCGATGGCGGCGTGGAGGGCGGCGCCTTTGGCCATGACGCTGTCGTCTAAGACCATGCGGTTGGAGTGCAGGCCGCAGCAAGTACGCCAGTCGTCGCCTTCGTGTGACGCGCCCAAGAAGAACATCGCGCCGGGGACTTTTTCGAGTACATAGGCAAAATCCTCTGCGCCCATGATAGGCGTGTCGAGCGTGATCCAGCTTTCGGGGCCGAACATATCTTCTACAACCGATTTGCCAAATTGAACGGCGCGGTCGTCGCAGACGGTAACGGGGAAACCCTGTTCAATATGAACCTCGGCGCTGCAACCATGGGCAGCGGCGATGCCGGGGGCAAGGCGGTGCAGTTCCTCAGCCACGCGTGCGCGCGTTTGCGGAGACAAGGTGCGGATGGTGCCCAGCAAATGCGCAGTTTCGGGAATGATATTGTTGGTGGTGCCTGCGGAGATTTTCGCGATGGTGACAACGGCAGGATTGAATACCGAAATCTTGCGGGTCACCATTGTCTGGATGGCCGAAACGATTTCGCAAGCAACGGGGATGGGGTCTATGGCGTCATGCGGCATGGAGGCGTGGCCACCAGCGCCCTTGACGGCTATGGTCAGCACATCGGACGATGCCAGTAACGGACCACTTCGCCCGCTAAACACTGCGCGCGGCGCGTTGGGCATGATGTGCAAGGCAAAGGCGGCATCGGGTAGGGGGTCAATCAGGCCGTCGTCGAGCATGAAGCGTGCGCCATGATGGCCCTCTTCGCCGGGCTGGAACATGAACTGGACCGTGCCCGCCAATTGCTCGCGTTTGGCGCATAGCATTTTTGCTGCGCCAACGAGCATCGCGACATGGGTATCATGCCCGCACGCATGCATCGCACCGTCGGTTCGCGAACTATATTCAAGGCCTGTATCTTCATGGAGCGGCAAGGCATCCATATCGCCGCGCAGCAACACCGTGCGGCCATTGGCAGGTCCTTTGAGCGTCGCAATGAGGCCGGTGGTCGATGGCCCCTCTCGAAACTCAAGCGGAAGGCCAGCAAGCGCGGCCTTTATTTTTGCCAATGTCTTAGGATTTTGCAGACCTAATTCCGGCTCGGCGTGAATAGCCCGGCGCAGGTCAATAAGGTCGGGAAGGATATGTTCGGCGTCGGCGCGCCAGTCGGTGCTGATTAAGTCCATAGCTTAACTAGCACCAGCCTGACGCGACCGACAACAGTCTTAATCTTCCAAACGCACAGCTACATATTGCGTGGCCGCTCCACGCCGTTTTACGCCCAGCAGGATCGCGCTGCGACCGGCGGCCTTTGCATCCTTGACGGCGGCGGCGAGCCCGGCAGCGCTATTCAAGTCGCGATAATTTGCGGACACGATGACATCACCGCGCCGCAAACCAACTTGGGCACCGGTGCCGGTGCCGGGGACGTCGATGACCACGCCCTTGATATCGGCGGTCATACCCAAGGCCCGCGCAATTTCGGCATCCAACGGAATGACGCTGAGGCCAATCGCGTCACGAATGACCTTAGAATCGGGCGTATCGGTTTGCTTGTCGAAGTCTTTATTTTCTTCCGGGTTGAAGTTGCGTTGGGCCAGCTTCTCTTCGGGCGGACGTGCGCCAACCGTAGCGGTCAGCTTCATAGGCTTGCCTTCGCGCAAAATGTCGAGCGGAATACGCGTGCCTGGTTTGATGTTGGCGACAATGAAGGACAAGGTCACTTCGGGCGTGACTTCGCGGTCATTGACGCGAAGGACGATGTCACCTTCTTTCAGGCCGGCCTTGTCGGCTGCCTCACCGGCAACAATACGCGCAACAAACTCGCCACGGTTCTTTTCAAGACCAAGGGCGTCGGCAACTTCTTCGCTCACCGGTTGGATGCTGATGCCCAAATAGCCACGCTCTGGCCGAACGCCTTTTTTCAGCGATTCAATAACTGGAATGGCTTCTTCGGCTGGGATTGCAAAGCCAACGCCGATATTCGCGCCCACGGGCGAAATCAGGCGGTTGTTGATGCCGACAACTTCACCCTTCAGGTTGAATAATGGGCCACCCGAATTGCCTGGGTTAATTGCAGTGTCGGTTTGAATAAAGCGGTCATATGCTCCGCCTGCGCCGATGTTACGCTGAAGCGCCGAGATGATCCCTGCGGTTACCGTATTACCAAGGCCAAGCGGATTACCAATGGCGATTACCCAATCACCCACTCGGCTTTTCTGCGAATCTGCCATTTTGACAAAGGGCAAATTCGAGGCGCGGATCTTGAGCAAAGCAATGTCCGATGATGGGTCGCGGCCAACTATTTCGGCTTGATATTCTTTGCCATCGAAAAGGGTAACGGTCACGCGGTCCACCGCATCGCCAGCTGGGCCACCTGCAACGACATGGTTGTTGGTGACGATGTACCCGTCGCTTGAGATAAGAAAACCTGAGCCGCCACTCGCTTGTTCCTGTGTGACGGGTCGGCGTTCGCCGGTGAGCGGGTTGAAGCTGGTGGCTACCTGCACCTTTTGACGTGTGGCGATATTGACCACTGCTGGCTGCAATTGTGCGGCGAGATCCGCAAAGCTCGACGGCGCGCCGCCGGGGGCAAGATTGGCCTGTTCGGAGACAGCCAGTCCAGTTTGCGCGGTGACGGGGTTGTCGTTGACTAAAGCAACTGTGCCGCCAGCCATCAAAAGCGCGGTGGTAACTGCATAAGCGTAACGCACGAATTTCATTCCTCTCGTCTATTCAACTGGGCAAAGGGCCCAGAAAATCTGTTCATCTTTGGCGCGGTAAAGCTGAACGCCGATTGAATGGACGCCATTCAATCGGCCAGCATCATATGTTCGTCGATTAAATGCCTTTACGGAATTTTTCCAGATAGGCGTTTTGCGGCGACAGGATGATATTGCTTGCGCCTTCACCATTTTGGAACGTCTGACGATAGCTTTGCATCGCGCGGTAGAAATCATAGAAAGCCGGATCCTTACCATAGCTTATGGCGTAGATACGGGCGGCTTCGGCCTCAGCGTCAGCACGGATAATTTGCGCTTCCTTTTGGCCTTCGGCGTCAATGGCGATGGCTTCCTGATTTCGGGCACTGCGCATGCGGTTATACGCCGATTGCAAGGTTGCGGCTGGCAAGTCTGCACGCTTGATGCGTACGTCAATGACTTCGGCGCCATATTTGCGCGCCTCGCGGTTTAGTGCGGTCTGGATATTCTCCATGACTTCGCCGCGTTCCGCGCTCAGCAGTGCAGCAAAAGTCCGCTTGCCCAGCTCGTTACGCAGCGATGAACCCAAAATCGTCCGCAATTGGTCACGCAGACGATCTTCGGTGCGGATCGTTCGGTACATCACAGCGGGCTGAGTAATGCGGAAGCGAGCAAAGGCGTCCACCTGTAACCGCAACTGGTCGGTGGAAAGCACTTCTTGTTGTTCCATCTGCACGCTCAAAACGCGCTTGTCGATCATCTGAATTTGTTCGACAAAGGGTATGCGGAAGGTAAGTCCAGCACGTGTTTCGCCGAATTTTTCGCCCGATTTATAAGGGTTAACGATGCGATCAACCTTACCATAGCTGCTGATAATGGCCTGTTGCGTTTCGGGCACGACATTCACCGACATGCTCATCAATATGAGCGCACCGATCGCGCCAATCGCGAGATAAATCGGATTGCGAAGAAGGCTGCTGATCATTTCTTAGTCCCTGTAACGGTCACTGGTTCGGCCTTTGGAGCCGTTCTTTTCTGAAATTCGGGAATGGGAAGATAAGGCGTTACGCCGCCGGTTTCGACAATCGTCTTGTCAACCTTACCCAACACTTGCTCCATGGTTTCATAATAAAGCCGGCGCTTGGTCACCTCTGGCGCGGCACGATATTGCACATAGATTTTGTCAAACTCGGCGGTTTCACCCAATGCAAGCTCGGTCACGCGGCTGGCATAAGCGCGGGCATCGTTCAAATAACTTTCGCGCCGTTGTTGCGCCGCGTTCACTTCACGGAAGGCGTCATTCACCTCGGCTGGCGGGTCCGATTGGCGGATCGAGATGCTCTGGATCAGCACGCCAGCCCGATATTCATCGAGCACCTGCTGCATCCGGCGACGCACCTCAAGCTCGATAGCGCCACGGCCGGGGCCAATGGCTTGTGTCAGATCATAATTGGCGACCGCGGCGCGCATGGCGCTTTCGGCAACTTCTTTGACCGTTTCCTGCGGGCTGTCGAGTTGGAAAAGGTACAATTCTGGCTCTTTGATCGACCAGCGGACATCATAGGCCATGTCGATAATGCTTTGGTCCTTCGTCAGAACCAGATTCTCGCTGCTTGCCTTTGGCGAGCCTACCGATGTCGTCTGAATCTGTTGGGTGTCGATTTTCGTGATGCTTTGCAGTGGCGCAGGCAAAGTAAACTGTATGCCCGGCTGCACTGTGCGCGAATATTTGCCCAATTGCGTAACGACGCCTTCTTGTTCGGGGCCAATTCTGTGGATGCTCGTCCACACCAGCCACAGCGCTACCAAGGCGCCAATGATAAGTGGGAACCAGCTTTTACCATCGGGGCGTTGCGGCAAACCACCAAATCCACCGCCTTTTCTGCGCAGAAGATCCTCAAGCGATGGGCCGCGCGAACGGTTGCGTCCGGCGGGTTCGGGTGTTGGGTCCCACGGATTAACGGGATCGGGCTTCGAACCGCCTCCACGTCCGGTTGCGCTGCTTGGTTCCCCAGAATCGGGCGAATCCCAAGGTCCTTTGCCATCTGCTGCCAAAACTACGGGTCCTTGCTGGTCATTTTTTGTGCTCATAATCCCAGTATAGGGACGGTTTTTCAGAAAAACAGTGTCAATCCCGCAATTCTGAATCTATTCGGCATCTCATGTCCGATTTTTCGATAATTTCCGATGCTATCACCGCTGTCGTAGGAAGCCGCGCGAGCGGTTTAAAAGTCGCCGATGATAATGTCTCGCTGATGCTTGACGTGTCAGGCTTAAATGCAGAGCAGCGCGTGGAGATCGAAGCCGATGTACGCAATGCAGCCACGCAGGCCGGTGCGCAATCCGTGCGTGTCATGTTGACCGCCGAACGCATCACGCCGCGCTTGATTGCGGTGGCGAGTGGCAAAGGCGGCGTTGGAAAATCTACACTGTCGACAAATCTTGCCATTGCCATGGCACGCGCTGGCCGTTCGGTTGGTCTGGTGGACGCAGATATCTATGGCCCGTCGCAGCCAAGATTGATGGGTGTGGAGGGCGTGAAGCCCGAAGCGGAAGGCAAGATGATGATCCCCGTCATGGGTGCAGGCGGCGTACCGTTCCTGTCGATGGGGCAATTGGTCAATCCAGGGCAAGCCATTGCGTGGCGCGGGCCAATGGCTGGTAATGCGCTGTCGCAACTGGTTGATGGCAAATGGGGCAATGTCCGCGATATCGTCGTCGATATGCCGCCTGGCACTGGCGACATTCAATTGTCGATGATCCAGAAGCACAAGCCTATCGGCGCCGTGATCATCTCCACGCCGCAAGACCTTGCCCTGATTGACGCGATGCGCGCCATAAGCTTTTTCGACACGGCAAAAGTGCCGATCATTGGACTTGTTGAAAACATGGCCGGGTATTTGTGTCCACATTGCGGGGAAATGAGCGATCCGTTCGGCTCGGGTGGGGCAGAGGCGGCGGCGAAGGAATTGGGCATTCCGTTCTTGGGGCGGATACCGCTCGACATCAAAATTCGCGTCGAAAGCGACGCTGGCACGCCGCCTGCATTGGGTGAAGGCCCGATCAGCGACGCTTATGCCGCGATAGCGCGGCAGGTCGCTAGTTGGATCGACTCGCCGAAAGACACCGCCGCATGAATGAAGCGCCAGCGGCAAAGGACGGCATAACCCGACGGAAACTGCTGGTTGGCGGCGGCGCAGGCGTAGGACTTTTGGTGGCATGGGGCTTATGGCCGCGTCGCTATGCGCCAAATATGCGAGCCGCGGATGGTGAGCATCTTTTTGGCCCATGGCTGAAAATTGCGGAGGATGGCAAAGTCATCGTCGCCATCCCGCAGAGCGAGTCTGGCCAAGGCGTATATACCGCTTTGGCCCAGATCGTGGCTGGTGAATTGGGTGCGGATTGGCGTTCGGTTGCTGTGCAGCCGGTTTCTGCTAGCCCAATCTTTGCCAACACTTTGTTGGCGCGCGCATGGGCGACTGCATTCTTGCCAGAAAATATCGCGCTCGACGTGGATTTTGGTCCCGTTGCCAATAGCCTTAATGAAATCGCCCGCCGCGACATGTTTGTGGTGACGGGCGGGTCGTCCTCGATCCGGCAGTTTGAACGGCCCTGCCGCGAAGCTGGGGCTGCCGCGCGGACTTTATTATGTCAGGCAGCAGCAGCGCGATGGGGCATTGCGTGGGAGCAATGCCGGGCCGATCGTGGTTTCGTCATTGCCGGCCAGCGGCGCTTGTCCTTCGCAGAATTGGTGGTGGAAGCATCGGCACTTGATATGCCGTCGCCCATTCCGCTCAACCCGTCGGCGCGCAACCGCCTTTCTGGACGCGATGCACCGCGCCTTGACCTGTCGGCCAAGGTGGACGGCAGCGCAAGTTTTGCAGGCGATGTCCGTTTGCCCGACATGCTGTTTGCGTCGGTTCGCGCCGGGCCAGCAGGTAACACTCGCCTTTTGTCTTTGGATGAGAAGGCTGCGCTGAACATGCGGGGTGTCCTGCAGGTGGTGAAGACCGATAATTGGGTCGCGGCGGTGGCAAGCAATTGGTGGGCGGCAAACAATGCCCTTGATGCTATGGCGCCCGTGTTCCGCACTAAGGGCCGGATGGCAGACAGCACTGAAATTGTGCAGTCTTTGTCCAACGCAATTGCCAAAGGCCCCGGCTTTCGCGCCACCAAATTTGGAGATGTTGATGCCGCCATGGCGCAGGAAGCGGGCGCACGCATATTCAAGGCGGATTATACCGTCGGCGCTGCCGTCCACGCACCGATTGAGACACGATCGGCAACCGCAGATTTTCGGGATGGGCGATTACAATTATGGCTCGCGACCCAAGCGCCAGCAGTCGCGCGACTGGCGGCTGCTGAGGCCATTGGGATTAGTGTAGATGATGTTGTTCACCATCCCGTGATTGCCGGCGGCAGCTTTGATCGCAATTTCGACAACAGCATCGCCGCGCAAGTGGCGGTGATTGCCAAGGCAGTAGGTAGGCCCGTCCAATTGACTTGGTCCCGTCCAGAAGACTTCATCCGCGATCACGTCCGCAGTCCTGCTTTGGGCAGGCTTTCGGCGGCCATGAATGCGGAAGGGGCGGTGACGGGCCTAACGGTTCGTGTCGCCGCAGCGTCCACCATGCGGGAGCTCGCCTGCCGGATGGATGGACAGCAGGTGGACAAGGCGCGCAAGTCGGCATCCGGCCAATATGACGTGCTGGCGCTGGAAGGCGCGCAAATTCCTTACGCTATTCCAAATATCACCATCGACCATTTCCCTGTGTCCATGCCTATGCCGACGGGGCCATGGCGGGGCCTTGCCAACAGCTATAACTGCTTCTTCGTTGAAGGATTTATCGATGAACTGGCGCATAAGGCAGGGGTTGAACCATTGTCGTTCCGTATGCAGATGCTGATTGGCCAGACACGTTTGGCGCGATGCCTGACAGGTGTGGCGACTATGGCTGGCTGGGATGGCGGCATGTCGGGTAGCGGGCGCGGCATAGCTTGCCACAGTATGCGCGGCAGCCATATTGCCGTCATTGTGACTGCCCGCAATAGCGAGACTGGCGTGCGGGTTGACCGCGTGCACGCCATGGCCGATTGTGGCCGCTTGATTAACCCCGATCTCGCGCGCCAGCAGATTGAAGGCGGCATCGTGTTTGGATTGGCGCAAGCCTTGGGAGCTGCTACCGACTTTGAAAGCGGGTTTCCCACGGCACGGCGGTTGCGCGATATCGACTTGCCCAAATTGGCTGATGTGCCCGAAATCACGGTGGAACTTGCGCGCAGTGATGAAGCGCCGGGCGGTGTTTCCGAATTGGGCGTTCCCGCCGTGGCGCCCGCAATTGCCAATGCCCTTTTCTCCGCAGCCGGTATCAGGCTGCGAGAATTACCTTTATTGTCCAGAGGACTATGATGACATTACCGATTGATCACCCCTTTGTAGCAACGCCGAAAATTGGGGTGTTGCTTGTAAATTTGGGGACGCCGGACGCGCCAACAACGTCTGCTGTGAAACGCTACCTTAAGCAATTTTTATCCGACCGCCGCGTGGTCGAAATTCCGCCGATCATCTGGCAGCCGATCTTGCGCGGCATCATTTTGAATGCGCGTCCCCAGAAATCGGCCAAGGCTTATGCAAAAGTATGGACTGATAAGGGTTCTCCTTTGGCGTTTTTTACCGCTGGCCAGGCCGACGCGCTTCAGACGCGCATGGGGGATCGTGCCCATGTCCGCTATGCTATGCGCTATGGCAACCCGTCGGTCGCCGATCAGCTTGCCGCCATGAAGGCAGCCGGCTGCAACCGCATCTTGATCGCGCCAATGTATCCACAATATTCCGGCGCAACGACGGGAACAGTGTTGGATGAGGCTTATGCCGCATTGACGGCTATGCGCTGGCACCCGGCGATACGGACCTTGCCTGCTTATCATGATGACGCGGCCTATATTATGGCACTGAAAACGTCGATTGAGGCTTCGCTCGCGAGACTTGATTTTGAACCCGACGCTATCGTCATCAGCTTTCACGGCATGCCCGAACGCACATTGCAATTGGGGGATCCCTATCATTGTCATTGTCAGAAAACGGCGCGTTTGCTGTCTGAAGCTATGGGGCGCGCATTGGTCGTCAGCTTCCAGTCACGTTTCGGTCGTGCAAAATGGCTTGAACCGGCAACGGACGACACGCTGATGCGGTTGGCGCGCGAAGGCACCAAAAAGGTCGCAATTTTCGCGCCAGGTTTTTCCGTCGATTGCCTCGAAACGCTCGAAGAATTGGCTATGCAGGGCCATGAACAGTTCGAAGAAGCAGGCGGTACGCATTACGCTTACATGCCATGCCTGAATGACGGTGATGTCGGCATGGACATGGTAGAACACATCATCCGTCGTGAACTCGCTGGCTGGCTTTAGGCCGTGGACCCACGACTAACGTCAACGGCAACTTGCGCTTAGGGACGTGCGCGGTAATTATCGTCTAAATTGAACGAGGAGTCCGGCATATGACAAGAGTGGCAGTGGTTACCGGGGGGACCAGAGGCATTGGGGAGGCGATTAGCCTAAAGCTGCAAGAAAAGGGTCGTCTCGTCATCGCCAATTATGGCGGCAATGATGCTGCAGCCATGGCCTTTTCAGAGCGTACCGGCATTGCCGTTCGAAAATGGGACGTAGGCGACCATAAAAGTTGCATTGATGCCTGCGCCGCTATTGAGGCCGAATATGGCCAGATCGACATCATGGTCAACAATGCGGGCATTACGCGGGACGCGACAATGATTAAGATGACGTTTGAACAATGGGATGAGGTTATCCGCGTTGACCTTACGGGCTGCTTCAACATGGCCAAGGCTGTGTTTGCGGGCATGCGTGAACGCAAATGGGGGCGCATTGTCAACATCGGCTCGGTCAATGGCCAGGGCGGGCAAATCGGGCAGGTGAACTATGCCGCGGCCAAATCAGGCATTCATGGCTTTACAAAATCGCTTGCGGCGGAGGGCGCACGACATGGCGTGACTGCCAATGCCATCGCGCCGGGATATATTGGCACCGAAATGCTGTCGACGATTCCTGATAATGTGATGGAGAAGATTGTCGCGCAAATTCCTGTTGGCCGCCTTGGGCAGCCCGAAGAAATTGCACGTGGCGTCGAATTTCTCACCAGCGACAATGCAGGGTTCATCACCGGTTCGACCTTGTCGATCAATGGTGGTCAGCACATGTATTAATGGCCATTCGAGCTTGAGCGAGTTGTATCATCCACCTGTCAAACGCAGCATGACCGTAGCCGGGCATCAGACGTCAATCAGTCTTGAGCCATTGTTTTGGGATCGGCTTCGGGCGGCTGCGGAGGCGGATGGCCTGCCGATCAATGCGCTGGTGGCGCAGATTGATGTTGCGCGGCTTGAAGCGCGAACGCCTTGTGGTCTTGCCAGCGCGATCCGACTGTGGCTTTTGGCGCGGGTATAACGAACTGCCACACAAGTGATGTGACGGGATGAAAACACAACGTCTTCAAGGCTGCTCTTTGGGCCTGTATATATGAAAGGCCGAAAATGGACGTAGCTTGCGGCCATGAGGCCGTTCAAAGACCTGCTTCGACGGCAATTCTCACCGCATCTGCGGCGTTTGAAGTTGAAAGCTTTTTAAACATCAACATGCGGTGCATTTGAACCGTTTTTTCGCTCAGCGAAAGACGATAGGCTATTTGTTTTGTGCGGAAACCGCGTGCCATTTGCTGCAATATTTCGCGCTGGCGTGGCGACAGGCGATCGACAATCTGTGCCGCTTTTTGTTGCCGCACGAGGCCAATGCTTTCTTCTTCCGGCAGTACCTCAATTTGCGACCCGACGAAAAGCTCCAGCTTTCCTTCGTCATCAAATAATGGCGCAATCATCACCGCGTTGCGAAAGGGTGAGCCGTCTTTGCGATAATTGATAAGTTCAGCCAAGGCAGGGTGTTGTCCATAAACCGCTGAACGCAATTTCTCTGTCTGACCGTTTTCGGTATCGGGACCACGCAAAAACCGGCAATTTCGTCCAATCACTTCTGCCTCTGTATATCCGGTCATCGCACAGAAGGCGGCGTTCACAGCAATCAGGGGATTGTCCGTTTGAGTAGGGTCGCTGAC
Source organism: Sphingorhabdus sp. (assembly GCF_044239665.1). Lineage (GTDB taxonomy): Bacteria > Pseudomonadota > Alphaproteobacteria > Sphingomonadales > Sphingomonadaceae > Sphingorhabdus_B. Next base: position 38,301 of record NZ_JBIIBA010000010.1, on the reverse strand, counting down.
GACCGTTGCAATCGGGCTAAAGCGGATCGAATCCAAAACTGGATGGCTGCTGGCTTTGCGTGCCTTCGAGAAAAGTTCGGATTTCACTTGGCGTCAGGATGCAATAAAAATCGACAACTGGCAACTATTCCTTCGTTACATGCGCCAAGATGTAAGGACCACTTTCACTCCGCGCCGACGCGTTCGACGTCCGCGCCGACCAACTGAAGCTTTTCTTCAAGCCGTTCATAACCACGGTCAAGATGATAGAGTCGGCTGACATGCGTTTCGCCCTCCGCCACCAATCCAGCGATTACAAGGCTCATTGACGCCCGCAGGTCGGTTGCCATTACCGGGGCCCCTGTGAGTTTCTTTACGCCATGGACAATTGCTGTGCGGCCCTTGGTCTCGATATGCGCGCCCATTCGATTAAGTTCGGGCACATGCATATAGCGGTTCTCAAATATAGTCTCGGTGAGCACGCTAGCGCCGTCTGCCATGCAGAGCATTGCCATGAACTGCGCCTGCATATCGGTGGCAAAGCCCGGATAGGGCGCGGTGGAAATGGTAAGCGGCTTAAGTTTGCCATCTGAAGATACACGAATACCAGTTCCCGTATCTTCGACCTTCACACCGGCTTGCCGCAAGGCATCCAACGTCGCGTCCATCTCGCTGGCCTTTGCACCAACAAGCTCGACATCCCCGCCAGTCATGGCGGCGGCGCAGGCATAGCTACCTGCCTCGATACGGTCGCTCATCACGCGGTAAGTTGCGCCATGTAGGCGGTCTCTGCCTTGAATGATCAAATCGGAAGTGCCGATGCCTTCAATTTGTGCGCCCATGGCAACGAGCAAATTGCACAGGTCGACAATTTCTGGCTCACGCGCAGCGTTGTGAAGCACACATGTGCCCTTGGCGAGACTGGCCGCCATCAGGGCGTTTTCGGTCGCGCCAACCGATACGACTGGAAAGGTGTAGGTTCCGCCGGGAATACCCTTTTTGGCAATGGCTTTGACGTAGCCGGCGGCCACTTCAATCTCGACGCCAAAGGCCTCCAGCGCCTTGAGGTGAAGGTCAATCGGTCGGTTCCCGATAGCGCATCCGCCCGGCAGCGAAACGGTCGCTTCCCCCGCGCGCGCCAGCATTGGGCCAAGCACTAGGATAGAGGCGCGCATTTTGCGGACAAGGTCGTAAGGCGCTATGTTGCTGGTAATACGCGTAGCTTCTAACGTCATAACGCGGCCGAAATCTTCGGGGCGTGACCCAGCAACCGTCGTCGAAATGCCAAACTGGTTCATCAAATGCTGAAACCCGTCAATGTCGGCCAAGCGCGGCAAGTTGCGCAAAGTCAGCGGTTCATCGGTCAGCAGCGCGCACGGGATCAGCGTCAATGCACTGTTCTTCGCACCTGAAATGGGAATCTTGCCTTTTAGGGCGTTGCCGCCACGTACGATTATTTTATCCATCGCACAGTATTTAGCGGGAATTGGATAAGGCGCAACTTAGGATTTGGTGAGCGCTGCCTCAACCTGCCCAAGCCGCTCCTTTCCCCAGAACATCTCTTCACCCACAAAGAAGGTCGGCACGCCAAATGCGCCGCGTTTTGCGGCGGATTCTGTGTTGGCAATCAGTTCTGCCTTCACCTCTGGGTCATCGGCCAGAGCCAGCAAGGCGGCGCTGTCGAGGCCAGCCTTGTCGAGAATATCGCGCACAACATCCAGATCGCCCAAGTTCGCCCCGTCATGCCACATCGCCGCCATGACCGCGTCCACATAAGGCGCAAAGCAGCCAATCCGTTGGGCCGCAACTGCACCGCGCATTGCGTGGAGCGTGTTGAGAGGAAAACGGGGATTCATTTTAAACGGGATTTCATGCGCTTTAACGAAGCGCTGAAATTCCAGCATCTCATATTTCTGTTTGGCAGGCGTTTCGGCATAGCGCATCATCGGCGCCTGATTGTTTGTAAGTTTGAACAAGCCACCGAGCAGGATAGGCACATACACAACTTCCGCGCCGGTTCGGGCGCACAGCTCTGGCAACATCTTATATGCCAAATAGCTATTTGGTCCGCCAATATCGAAGAGAAATTCTAAATTTTTGGCCATTTAAAAACTCTCCGTCCAGGGGCGCAAATCCATCTCATGCGTCCATGCGCTGCGGTGTTGCTTGTGCAAGGCAACATATTGCAGCGCAATCGCGTCGGGCGACAATATGCCGTCTGCTGCTTTTGCGGCCTCGAAATCCGGGCGGATACCGCGGATGAAGGCCGTATCAATGCCGCCATCGATGATCACATGCGCCACATGGATATTCTGCGGCCCAAGCTCCCGCGCCATGGACTGCGCCAGCATACGCAGCGCGCCCTTCGCGCCGGAGAAGGCTGAGAAGCCTTTGCCGCCGCGGATGCTAGCTGTTGCGCCTGTAAAGATGATGGTGCCCGACTGTCGTTCGACCATCCGCCGTGCAGCCTCACGCCCCATCAGGAAGCCAGCAAATGCCGCCATTTCCCATACCTTGCGGTACACTTGCGCGGTCATATCGAGTATGGAAAAATTGACGTTCGCGCCGATGTTAAAAACTGCGACCTCTATTGGTCCAACGTCGCGTTCAATGGCATCGACCATCGCAACGACTTCGTCTTCGATACGGGCGTCCCCAGGGTAAGCACGGGCTTCATATCCCTCATCGCGGATCGATTGCGCGAGCGCCTCCAACTGATGGGTATTGCGCGCGCGGCGGTTGACGCAGGCGACATAGCCTTCGCGCGCAAATGCCTTGGCGATTGCCCCGCCTGTAGCGTCACCGGCGCCGACGATCAGGGCTGCCTTAGTCAATCTTTCTCCAGCGTGCATTGCAACGGATGCTGGTTCTTCTGCGCGAAGTCCATCACCTGCGTGACCTTGGTTTCGGCCACTTCATAAGTGAAAATGCCGCAAACGCCGACGCCCTTTTGATGAACATGAATCATAACCCGCGTAGCCTGATCCGTATCCATCTGAAAAAACGCCTTGAGCACGTGTACGACAAATTCCATCGGCGTGTAATCGTCGTTCAGCAGCAGCACTTTATACAGGCTTGGCTTTTTGGTTTTCGGGCGCGTGCGCGTGGCAAGGCCGACCCCAGGTCTGCCGCCATTTTTATCGTCATCATCTTGCGCCATCAAAATCAGCATTCGTGCAAAATAGAGCAGAGGAGGGGGTCTCTGCAAGCCCCGTTCGCCATCTATTCTCTTACACCAAAAAGAAACCGCCCTTTCCTTACCGGAAAGGACGGTTGCTTTGTGGAATTGCACCGGTTGATCTCGACGTCCTGCCACCAAAAGGAGGAGAGAGGGTGGCAGGTGGATGACCCACCGGCGCAATATCTTGCAAGAGCTTATGCAGCTTTCTTGAAAAGTTCGGTTGTCGCCGCAATGCGGTTCGAGATTGGCTGGAACATTTCGCTGACCAACTTGACCATCGCTTCGGTGTTCTTCGAACCCTGCGCTACAGCAGTATCGAAACCCTTACGCGCTAATTCACCCTGGAGCTTGACGAAGTCAGTTGGTGACTTGACCGAAGTCAATTCCTTGACGGCAACTTGCGCTTCTTCGAAATTGTTCTTGGCGAATTCCATGTTGGTCTTGCCGATTTCCTGAGCGCCCTTGGCAACGATCTTACCGGCTTCAACGACGGCTTCGACATTTGCTTTGTTGAATGCAACGGCTTCCGCAGCAAACTTCTTGCCCTTTTCGGCAGCTTCAGTTGCCTTTCCACGGACGTCAGCGAAAAATTCTGTGGCCTTTTCGGCGGTTTTTTCTGCAGCGGCTTTAACAGTGTCAGTCATATTGGATACTCCTTGAGCAAAGGGTGTTGTTTCAACAGACACGGATTTGGGAGGCGAAGAAGCAGCAGGTGTTTCCACCTTAGTCTTCGCAACGGTGCTGGGAGCAGTTTTAACATTCACGTTCTTTGGCGCTGCAACTTTTGCAGTTTTTGCCGGAACGTTGGTTTGTGTTTTGCTGGCCATGTGAAAGCACCATTTCTGTTGTGTTGCACTGCACAATAAAGCAAATGCAAACTATGTCAACAAAAAATGGTGCAGTGCACAAAAAATGCTTAAGCGCGTTAATCCGCCAAAGTTAGCCGTTCAAAGCGTTCATAATGGTGATCCGCAGACCCAAATTGATTCTCAATCATCGTCGCGCGCTTGAAGAAGTGACCGATGGCCAATTCTTGCGTGATGCCAATGCCGCCATGCGTTTGGATAGCGCTCTGCCCGACAAACTTGGCTGAACGTGACACCTTCGCCTTGCATGCCGATACTGCGGCCATACGTTCCGCCGCCGGTAAATTGAGCTTGAGCGTCGCCATTGTGGTCATGGACTTTGATTGCTCAACTTCCATAAACATGTCGACCATGCGGTGCTGAAGCACTTGGAAGCGCGAGATCGGTTGACCAAATTGGTTACGCTGACGGGCATATTCCAATGTTCCCTGATGCAGCTTGGCAGTCACGCCGCAGGATTCAGCGCAAACCGCAACGGTCGCTTCATCAACGATGCGTTCAATCAGCGGCAGGCCCGCGCCTTCATCACCCAACAAAGCGTCGGCAGGAATGGAGGCGTTTTCGAAATAAATTTCGGATGCTTGAAACCCGTCAACAGTCGGGTAATCGCGGCGAACAATGCCCTTTGCGTTGGCGTCAATGAGGAACAAAGATACGCCGTTTACATCGGTGTTAGCGCCGCCTGTGCGCGCGGTGACGAGCAAATGCGTAGCCCATGGCGCGGCGTATACTACGCCTTTATGGCCGTTTAATACATAACCCGCGCCGTCCTTTTTCGCGGTCGTGCGGATATTGGCGAGGTTATAGCGGCCCTGTGGTTCAGCATATGCAAAGGCGATGATCACATTGCCATTGATGATTTCCGGGATCACCGCATCCGCCACTGCGCCGCCGACCGCCTTCAACGCGCCACCGCCCAGAACGACAGTCTGGAGATACGGTTCAATCGCGATAACTTTGCCCAATTCTTCCATGATCAAGGCGTTTTCGAGATGACCACCGCCAAGACCGCCATGGTCTTCGCTGAACGAGGCACCCAACATGCCGAGATCCTGCGCCAAAGCTTTCCAGATGCCAGAGTCACGTCCCGTGCTGCTGGCAATCATCTTGCCGCGGCTATCGAAGTCATAGGTGTCCGTCAAAAAACGGCTCAATGTTTCGCGGATCATGTCCTGCGTTTCGGTGTAGCTGAAATCCATTGTAATTATCCCGTCCAGTGGTCCGTCATGCTGAACTTGTTTCAGCCTCTTAATTTCAACGTTGCGAATTAAGACCCTGAAACGTGTTCAGGGTGACGGCAAAATGTTAGTTTAAATTCCCAGCACCATCTTGGCGATGATGTTGCGCTGGATCTCGTTTGATCCACCATAAATCGTCGTCTTGCGCGTGTTGAAATAGGTCGGTGCCGCACGATGCGCATAGTCCGGACCAATCGGGTGTTCATTGTCGCCTTCGCCAAAGCCACGGAAATATGGCGCGCCATAATGGCCGACCGCTTCGAGCGCGAGTTCGGTAATCCGTTGCTGGATTTCTGAACCCTTGATTTTCAACAGGCTCGATTCAGGGCCGGGACCCTTGCCTGCTGCCTCGCCTGCAAGGCTGCGCAATTCCGTGAATTCAAGAGCCGTGAGGTCAATTTCAAGCTCCGAAATCTTGCGCTTAAAGAATGGATTAGCGATCAATGGGCGGTCGCCGTCTTGTTCGGTGCGGGCAATCGCCTTGATCTTCTCCACGCCACGCTTTGAACGGGCAACGGCAGCAATGCCGGTGCGTTCATGCGCCAACAGGAACTTGGCACAGGTCCAACCTTTATTCTCTTCATATACGCGGTTTGCGACGGGTACGCGGACGTCTTCTAACCATACTTCGTTGACTTCATGCTCTCCGCCCAAGGTGATGATTGGACGGACGGTGACGCCCGGCGACTTCATGTCGATCAATAAGAAGCTGATGCCCTCTTGCGCCTTGGCATCGGCATCGGTGCGAACAAGGAAAAAGCCCCAGTCTGCATGTTGAGCCATGGTGGTCCAGGTTTTTTGACCATTTACGATGTAATCGTCGCCGTCACGAACAGCCTTGGTGCGTAGCGATGCAAGGTCCGAACCTGCGCCAGGCTCCGAATAACCCTGACACCACCAATCATCGCCCGACAAGATACCGGGTAGGAATTTGGCTTTCTGCTCAGGCGTGCCGAATGTGTAGATCACTGGACCAACCATCGACAGGCCAAATGGCATCGTTCCCACGCAATCTGCTGCGGCGAGTTCTTCGGACCAGATGAAACGCTCGGTCGCTGTCCAGCCGGTGCCGCCATATTCCACGGGCCATGCAGGTGCGATCCAGCCCTTCTTGGCGAGAATGCGATGCCATGACAGAAAATCTTCCTTCGAAAGATCATGCCCTTCGTCTTGAACAGAGCGGAGATTCTCGGGGTAATTTTCGGCGATGAAATTGCGCACTTCCTTCTGGAAGGCGATTTCTGCGGGGCTGAATTCCAGTTGCATCACGATTCTCCTAAAAAGCTGAGATGGAACTAGTCGACGTTTACGTAAACGTCAATTGAATCTCACCGCGCCTTCACATAACTTCCTGGAGCCGATTCTAGCGTCTTCAGAATGCCTTGCCCCGGTTGCCGCGGCCCAGTTGCTGATACGCGTGCGTCACCTTTGTCTGTTAACCAGACGAGCCAATCGGGCCACCAGCTGCCCTTGGTTTCCGTTGCGCCTTCAATGAATGCCGCGAGCGAAGGTGGCGCGGCGTCATTGGTCCAATATTGATATTTCATCTGCGTAGGCGGATTGACCACACCTGCAATATGGCCGCTGCCCGCCAGCACGAATTTGGTCGGTCCAGCAAAATGCTCCTGCAATTTCCAGACGCTTTCGGCGGGCGCAATATGGTCCTCACGCCCGGCCTGAATATAGGTCGGCGTTTTCACCCGGCGTAGGTCAATTGGGGTGCCGAGTGCCGACATGTCATTTGGCTTTACCAGCCGGTTGTCGCGATAGAGGTCGACGACATAGTTGCGGTGCCATTTAGCGGGCAGGTTGGTGACGTCGCCATTCCAGTGCAGCAAATCAAACGCGGGATAGTCCTCCCCCAGCAAATAGTTTTTGACCACGGTGGACCAGATCAGGTCCTTGCCGCGAAGCATGTTAAAGGTCAGCGCCAGGAAACGCCCATCCATATATCCTTGCGGCGCGCTCAAGGCCTCCATCATCGCGATTTGCTGATCATCGATGAAGTGCAGTAGCTCGCCGCCTGAACTGAAATCGACTTGTGCGGTAAAAAATGTCGCGCTGCGCACCTTGTCGGCTGCGTCAGTAGCATCAAGGATTGAGAGCGTTGCCGCCAAGGTTGTGCCGGCGACACAATAACCGATTGCATGGACATCAGGCACATCAAGGCCTGAGCGCACCGTATCAATCGCGTCGATCTGCGCCGCGATATAATCGTCCCAAATAATGTCCTTCATCGAAGCGTCTGCCGATTTCCACGATACAACAAAAACCGTAATGCCTTGGTCGACGCAATATTTGATAAAGCTTTTTTCCGCTGTGAGATCGAGAATATAAAAGCGGTTGATCCATGGCGGAAAAATGATGAGCGGTGTTTCCAGCACATTTTCCGTTGTCGGGTCATATTGGATGAGCTGGTATAAAGGCGTTTGATGCACGACTTTGCCCGGCGTTGCGGCGATGTTTTCGCCAAGGATAAACGCGCTTGAATCGGTATGGGTCAACTGCCCGCGCTGCATATCCTGCATCAAATGCTGCATCCCCGACATCAGGCTCGCGCCCTTCGTGTCCAAGGCGCGTTCCAGTGCAACCGGATTGGTAAAGGGTGAATTTGCCGGGCTCATCGCCTCGATAATGCTGCGCAGAGCAAAGCCCATTTTGGCTTTATCATTTTCGGACAAGCCATCCAATTGGTCAGCGGCGGCCAACATATGTTCGGACATGACCTGATAGCTTTGCCGGACCAAGTCGAATATGGGATGCTCCCATTGCGGCGCGGCAAAACGCCGGTCTGTCGTATCGACCTTGTCCCGACCAGCTTTGGCCAGCGGCTCCAACACTGTTCCCCAGGCATCCAACGCAGCGCGATAGGCCTTTGCTGGGTCGGTCGTGGCCACGGCGGTTTGTTCAAAAAACTTCATGAACTGCTTAGGGTCCATAAAAGGCGGGATTTCGGATGAGTCGGCCATATTGACAGGCATATCAAAGCAAATGAAATTGTCGAAGATTGTTTTGTTGTGCGGCGCAGCATGGACATTGTGTAAAAAAGAGCGCAAAGGCGCCGAATAATGACATTTGAAAATATTCCTCCGCTTCTCGATGAAGCGCTCACCGTGCGTGGTTATACTACGCTGACCCCCGTTCAAAACGCTGTTATCGCGCAGGAGGCTGTCGGACGCGACCTCGTCGTATCGGCACAAACTGGCTCTGGCAAAACCGTGGCCTTTGGCCTCGCTATGGCACCCCAAATCCTTGACGGCGGGCTAGTTAGCCTTGCACGTGAGCCTGCTGCACTCATCATCGCCCCGACCCGCGAGCTTGCCTTGCAGGTGAGCCGCGAATTGATGTGGCTTTATGGTAAAGCAGGCGTGCGCATTGCGACATGTGTTGGTGGGATGGACGCTTCGAAAGAACGCCGCACCTTAAACCAAGGCGCGCAGATTGTTGTCGGCACCCCAGGACGGTTGCGTGACCATTTGGAGCGTGGCGCGCTTGACCTGTCGGCTTTGAAAGTTGCGATCCTAGACGAAGCGGACGAAATGCTCGACATGGGCTTTCGTGAAGAGCTTGAGGAAATATTGAACGCGACGCCGGAAGGTCGGCGGACATTGCTGTTCTCGGCCACCATGCCGAAACCGATTGTTTCGCTGGCAAAACGGTATCAGCGCGATGCTTTGCGAATCTCTACCGTTGGCGAAGACCGCGGTCATGGCGACATCAGCTATCAAGTGGTTACGGTCGCTCCACCGGACATTGAAAACGCAGTGGTCAATTTGCTGCGTTTGCACGAAGCCGAAACCGCAATCTTGTTTTGCGCGACACGTGAAAATGTCCGCCGCTTGCACGCCAGTCTGACCGAGCGCGGCTTTAACGTCGTTGCCTTGTCGGGCGAGCATTCGCAGTCCGAGCGGAACCAAGCGCTTCAGGCTTTGCGTGACCAGCGGGCGCGCGTTTGCGTTGCAACCGATGTTGCCGCACGCGGGATCGATTTGCCGAACCTATCGTTGGTTGTGCATGTCGAACTGCCGCGTGATGCAGAAGGGCTTCAGCATAGGTCTGGACGGACTGGCCGTGCAGGCCGCAAGGGTACCGCTGTGTTGATCGTGCCCTATCAGCGCCGCAAGCGTGTTGAATCCATGCTGCGCGGCGCAAAGATCGAGGCGGATTGGATTAAGGTACCAACCGCTGCAGATATCCGCGCTAAGGACCATGATCGTCTGCTTGAAACGCTTTTGACCCCAGTTGAGGTTGAGGAAGAAGACCGCGCTCTGGGTGCAAAATTACTTGAGACGATGTCTGCTGAAGATATTGCTGCGGCGTTGGTGCGCGTGCATCGTGCCAAGATGCCGCAAGCCGAAGACCTGCTGGATGACGGCAGCCGTGAACGCCCACGCGACGACCATCGTGCAGGATTCGACGATTCCGTTTGGTTCAAACTGAATGTTGGTCGCCGTAACAATGCTGACCCCAAATGGATATTGCCATTATTGTGCCGTCGTGGCGGCGTGACCAAGAACGACATTGGCGCCATCCGCATTGCCGCGAATGAAACGCATGTCGGCATTGCGGCGGCAGCTGTGGCCAAGTTCACCAAAGCCATTGCCCAACCAGGGCATGATGAAGACAATGACGTCGAAATCGTTCAAGCCAATGGCCCACCGCGTGAAGCAGCGCGCGAAAACAAGCGTATGGGCCGCGATGGCGACCGTCCACAGCGTTCGCAACTGGGCGTAAATCCACGCGGCGATGGGCCACCACGCGGCGGTAACTTCCGCGGGGACGGACCTCGTGGTGGTGGTGGAAACCGCGATGGCGCGCGTCCTTTCCGTAAGGATGGACCACCCCCATCAAAGCATGGCGTCAAACACAAGGCCAAAGGCAACCGCCCGCGTTAACGGATGCGAATATAGTTTTTCTGGAAATGCGGTAAAACTTCGCGCATGAGGGCGGTCTTGAATTAACCAAGCCGAAACGGGAACTTATGTCCGAAGAATTCTATCGCATGAAACGCTTGCCGCCTTATGTCATCGCTGAAGTCAATGCGATGCGTGCGGCGGCGCGCGGCGCGGGTGAGGACATTATCGATCTCGGCATGGGCAATCCCGATTTGCCGCCGCCGCCGCATGTGATCGAAAAACTGTGCGAAGTGGCTCAGAAGCCAGATGCCCACGGCTATTCGGCTTCCAAGGGTATTCCAGGGCTTCGCAAAGCACAGGCAAATTATTACGGGCGGCGTTTCGGGGTTGATGTTGATCCCGAACATGAAGTTGTCGTGACGATGGGTTCTAAAGAAGGCTTGGCAAGCCTTGCCACCGCCATCACTGCGCCGGGCGACGTTGTTCTGGCACCGAACCCAAGCTACCCCATTCACACCTTTGGGTTCATCATTGCCGGCGCGACAATCCGTTCGGTGCCAACCACGCCCGACGAAAATTACTTCCGCTCGCTTGAGCGTGCCATGGCCTTCACTGTTCCACGTCCGTCGATATTGGTGGTCAATTATCCATCCAACCCGACGGCCGAGACCGTTGATTTGGCGTTTTACGAACGGCTGGTCGCATGGGCGAAGGAGAATAAGGTCTGGATATTGTCCGACCTTGCATATTCCGAACTTTATTTTGACGGCAACCCAACACCGTCGATTTTGCAGGTGAAGGGTGGCAAGGATGTTGCCGTCGAATTCACCTCCTTGTCCAAAACTTATTCCATGGCCGGATGGCGCGTTGGTTTTGCCGTTGGTAACCGCGACCTGATTGCGGCGATGACGCGGGTGAAAAGCTATCTCGATTATGGGGCCTTTACCCCCATTCAGGCAGCAGCCTGCGCCGCGCTCAACGGGCCGCAGGACATTGTTGAACAAAACCGCCAGCTTTACCACAAACGTCGGGACATCCTTGTCGAGGCGTTCGGGCGGGCCGGTTGGGATATTCCGCCGCCAAAGGCATCGATGTTTGCATGGGCCCCCTTGCCACCCGCGCTCGCGCATTTGGGCAGCCTTGAATTTTCCAAGCAGTTGCTGACCGAGGCGAAGGTCGCGGTCGCGCCTGGCGTTGGCTATGGCGAAGATGGCGAAGGCTATGTCCGCATCGCCATGGTCGAGAATGAGCACCGGCTTCGGCAGGCTGCGCGCAATGTGAAACGCTATTTGCAATCCATGGGCGTAAACACCCCTGCGCAGTCCAAGGCGATCTGACATGGCACGTGGCGACTTTGCTTTTCATCATAGCTTTCGCGTGCGCTGGTCGGAAACCGACGCGCAAGGCGTAGTTTTTAACGCCCGTTATCTCGATTATGCGGATGTCGCGGTTACCGAATATTGGCGCGCGGTGCAGTTTCGCAAATATGCCGATGGCGCACCGATGGAATTTCATGTGAAGAAAGCCACCGTCACCTGGTTTGCCCCCATCAAGCCCGATGAGATGATTGAAGTCATGGCGCGGACCATCGCAACGGGGCGCACAAGCATGACTCAGATCGTTGAAATTCATGGTCTCACCGAAGATGGCTCGGACGATTTGCGTGCGACGGTGGATTTGGTGAGCGTGCATGTGGATCTCGACACGCATCGTCCCATTCCATTGCCCGATTGGGTGAAGGACGTTTTTACAGCGTTTGATAGCCAAGCAGCCAATCCGCCGTCTGCGTTGGCCGAAGCCTGAGGCGCGGCGGCGATGCTAGCGCGCGTCATGCCCCCTAAATTAGCAGCCCTAATGCTTGGGCTTTTGCTGTTGGGCGCTTGTACCGAAAGCCCCAGTGGCGAGCAAAGCGCAACTGCATTAGATTTCCCCCGCGCCGACAGGACAGTATCGGCGATTGGCGATACCGAGTTTTCGACCGAAGCTGCCCGCGACGAAGCAGGCGAAGCCGAATATGTCATGGATTGGGCGGGCATTCAGTTGGGAACCACGGTTGCCGACATTGGCGCAGGCGAGGGCTATTACACTATCCGCCTTGCCGAGCGCGTTGGCCCCAAAGGCCGCGTCTTGGCGCAGGATATTAACCGCGGCGCGCTAAATCGTTTAGGTGAGCGCGTCACCCGTGAGCAGCTCGACAATGTCGCGATCAAAGAAGGGGCGGTCGACGATCCCCGTCTGCCACAGAACAGCTTTGACCGGATATTCATGGTGCATATGTATCATGAAATTGAAGAGCCTTATGCCTTCCTCTGGCGGATGCGCCCGGCGCTGGCAAAAGGCGGGCAAGTGATTGTCGTCGACCGTGATCAGGCCACGCACCGGCACGGTATTCCACCAAAGCTGTTATTTTGTGAATTTGACGCGGTAGGCTACCGCCTGACGGGCTTTACCGAGCAATTGAAACTTGGCGGCTATATCGCCCGGTTTGAAGTCAGCGGCGAGCGGCCCGAACCATCGGCCATAAAGACCTGCGCCAGCCGCTATCCGCAATCTTAACCACTCGTCAGTCGCCGTCAAAACCGATGAGGGCGTCCACGCGGATATTTTGCGCCCGCAATTTCTCTGCGCCGCCAAGGTCGGGCAAATCGACAATGAACAAGGCCTGTTCGACATGGCCGCCACCCTGACGGATGAGGTCAAGGCCAGCCAAAGCCGTGCCACCTGTGGCAATCAGATCATCGACCAACAGCACTTTTTGGTCTGGCTGGACATGGCCGACATGCATTTCGATGCGGTCCGTGCCATATTCCAACGTGTAATCGATGCCAATTTTGTCGCCGGGTAACTTACCTGGCTTGCGCAGCATCAATTGCCCAAGGCCAAGTGCATAAGCCAAGGCCGACGCCACAATGAACCCGCGCGCCTCAATCCCGGCCACCAGCTCTGTATCGGGGTCAACTAAGGCCGCGAGCCGATCAATCGTTCGGCGATAGCCGCTTGCATCAAGCAAAAGGCTCGACACGTCGCGGAACATGATGCCGGGCTTGGGATAATCCGGAATGTTGCGGATCAGGGCCGCGAGGTCTGCGTTATCATGCATGTCGCATGACTGCCTGTTGCAGCGCAGGATTTCAAGCCATTCCGGCGCGGCGGTTTCCTTCACCTCAGGCTAAGGGAGTCTCGGTCCCCAACTCTTTTTCGTCATCCTGAACTTGTTTCAGGATAACAAGCGGCGGTACGGTATCCTGAAACAAGTTCAGGATGACGAGAATACGGCAGTAAAAACGCGGCAGTTAAAAAACGCGGCAACAAAAAGGGCGGCCTATCGCTAGGCCGCCCCATTTGCATATCCCCAAAGGGAGACTGAATTACTTCAGTTCGATGGTTCCGCCAGCAGCAAGGATCTTCGCCTTGATGTCTTCGGCTTCTGCCTTGTTTACGCCTTCCTTGATCGCCTTTGGCGCGGACTCAACAAGAGCCTTTGCTTCAGTCAGACCGAGGTTGGTGATCGCGCGGACTTCCTTGATGACGGCAATCTTGTTTCCGCCGTCGCCGGTCAGGATAACGTCAAATTCAGTCTGCTCTTCAGCAGCAGGTGCAGCAGCGGCAGCAGGGCCAGCAACAGCAACAGCAGCAGCGGCGCTTACGCCCCATTTTTCTTCCAAAGCCTTTGCAAGGTCAGCCGCTTCAAGAACGGTCAACGCCGAAAGTTGGTCTACAAGCTTTTCAATATCAGCCATTTAAATAACACTCCGATTTTCTGTCATATCTGTAGGGCTCGCCCAAATGGACGCAGCCGGTTTCATGTAAAAAGTTACGCTGCCTTTTGGTCAGCATAGGCACCAAATACCCGTGCCAATTTCGCAGCCGGTGCGGTCGATAGCTGAGCGATTTTCGTTGCCGGTGCTTGTACAAGCCCGATAAGCGTCGCGCGCAGTTGATCGAGCGATGGCAATGAAGCCAGCGCCTTTACACCATTTACATCAAGGAAAGTGTCACCCATCGCACCGCCGACAATTTCTAATTTGTCATTGGTCTTGGCGAACTCGACCGCAATCTTTGCAGCGGCGACCGGGTCCGACGATGTGGCGAGCGCCGTAGGTCCTGTTAGCAAATCTGCTAACGCACCATAAGACGTTCCCTCAAGGGCGATTTTGGCAAGACGGTTCTTGGCAACCTTATAGCTTGCGCCCGCATCGCGCATCTTCAAACGAAGGTCGGTCGATTGTGCAACTGTCAACCCGAGATTACGGGTAACAACAACAACCGCCGCTTCATTAAAAGTGGCGTTCAGCGATGCAACTGTTTCGGTCTTTTCAGAACGGTTCATGCATTACTCCTTATTCGGGCCGTCCCGGCGAACCGGGCAAGCCCAACACGAAAAGCGAAGCACCCGGATGGGCACTAACGCTGACTTGGTCCGTGGGGAAGTTTCATGCCGAACGCACACGACAGTTTGTCGGAGCAGTGGCGAAGGATGGCAAAGCCAATCCTGAAATCTCTATCCCCGTCTAGGCTGGACATTAAGAACGGCAAATTCCGTTCACCAACTGTCTCGGACGGTTGCCGGTGAAGCCGTCGCTCCACCGAACAGGGGTGCAACTAGCAGGGTTGGGCGCAGAGTCAAGCACTGGTGCCGAAATCTGCGCGGGCAGATGCGCTGGTCGTGCCCGCAAAACGCTCTCCAATAAGTTCATGCTGCTGACCTTTCGCCAAACCACGCGTCGCGCGCCTTGGCCGCGGCGTCGATCCATGGCTGTCGCTTGCGCTGCAATGCCTCCAAATGCGCGACTTCTTCGGCCTCGGTGAGCGTGCGTTCATAATCCGCATCGCCAAAAAAGCCCGTTTCGGTCAAAAACTCTGCGCCACGCCCATCAGGCTTGGGGTAATTCGTCCGCCATCCACGCACATCCTCGTCAAACCATATGCCAAGCCGGTCGGCGACGATATCAGGCTCGTCGTCCAAAATATCTGGCACGGCCCTGTCACTGGCGGAAATCCGGCTAAGTTCACACCCAATTGCAGGATTATGCGCGCGCGCAACTTCAGGAGCGGGACCATCGTCCTGCGCCGCGCAAAACAATGCGGCCTGCGCCCCCGTGCCGCCTTCTTCGATTAGGTCGAGAAAGCTTTCAAAATCCTGCACAATCCATTGTATCTGCGCGTTTCGGCTGCCCCTCACCGCCTGCGCGTCGGCCAAACGGTCCAGCCGGTCGAGCAGGCTTTTGCTCAACCGGTTGTCGAACCGGCCGCGCAATGTGGTGCCATCGTCTTGCTTGGTCAAAATTTCCTCATAGCCGTTCACGGCGCGGTCCATGAGCATGTTTTGCAAGGCATAACGCGACACCAAAATCGCCGCGTCCCAACCCAAAGCAAAAGCCGCGCCATCCCGCCGAAAGCGCAAACCATAGGCCGAGCGGGGTGATTTACAGACAGCCTTAGCCGCGCGCAGGACGCTGCCGCCAAAGGCCAGCGCCTCCAAAAAAGCGCGCTGACACTGCGGGGTCCAGCGATAATCATTGCGGATTTCGGTCATGTCGGGGTCGTGTTCAATATGATCCTCAATCTCGCACACCCCGTTATTCGTTTGTATTTGTAGCCATTCATTATTCATGTCATTTCACCTCATGCGACAAAATATGAATAATAAATCACCATATAGGTTGTAGGAAAGCAGTTTTTGGGGATGGGGGCCGGGACAAGTGGACGGGCCGAAGGGCTGGGCCTGCCCGAAAACTTGTGTGGCTTTGGATAATTTATCTTACTGGACAAGCTTTGCCGGGGTGACTTAATCAGGTCGCTTGAATGACCCAAGGCAAGATAGGAGCAAATATGCCGGATGTCCGTGAAGATACTATGGCCCTGATTGCGCGTTATTATGCCGCGTTTAACGCCATGGACATTGAGGCGATCTTGGCCTGTCTGACCAAGGATGTGGCGCATGACATCAATCAAGGCGCACGCGAAACCGGCAAGGATGCGTTTCGTGCGTTTCTGGGGCGGATGGACCATGCCTATAGCGAGCAATTACGCGACATCGTTATAATGACCAGCACGGACGGCACGCGCGCTGCCGCCGAATTCATGGTGCATGGCGTGTATAAGGTCGCCGATGATGGTTTCCCGCCGGCGCATGGCCAAAGCTATGTTTTGCCTGCTGGCGGCTTTTTTGACATCACCGATGGAAAGATTGCGCGCGTGTCGGTCTATTATAATTTAACCGATTGGATTGCACAGGTTTCATGACAATCCGCGTTCGCAGTTTGACAGACACGCAGGAACGCCACGCGGCGATACCGGCTCTGTCGGACCTGCGGATCCGCATCTTTCGGGGCTGGCCTTATCTATATGATGGGACGGCGGACTATGAAGCGGCATATCTTGCGGAATATATGTCCGAGCCCAATGCGGTGTTGATCGTCGCAACGGATGATGACGTGGTTATCGGTGCGGCAACCGCCTCACCCATGGCGGGGCAAAAGGCCGAATTTCAATTACCCTTGCTAGATTATGGCTTGGATGTTGCGCGAATTTTCTATTTCGGGGAGTCGGTTTTGCTGCCCGATTATCACGGGCAGGGCATCGGCCATCAATTTTTTGACGCGCGTGAGGCGGCGGCGCGGGCGGCGGGTGCAGACCAAGCCGCCTTTTGTGCCGTGGTCCGTCCACCCGACCATCCGATGCGTCCCGATGCGCCCCGCGATTTGGCGCCCTTTTGGCGCGCGCGCGGCTATGCACCACTGGAGGGATTAACAACCATGCTGAAATGGCAGGACCTTGGCGATGCTGTCGAAAGCCCGCATCAGATGCAATTTTGGATGCGGGACCTATGACCGCGCCTGTGCGCATCGCCGCTGCCCAATATCCCATCGGGCAGCCGGGCAGCTTTGTCGAATGGCAAGACAAAGTCGCGGCTTGGGCGGCCGATGCGTTAATGCATCGCGCGCAGCTTTTGGTATTTCCTGAATATGCGGCGATGGAACTGGCGGCGATTGACACAGCCACCGCCAGCGACCTGCACGCATCCTTGCGCGCGGTGGTGGCGCTAGGGCCACAGATTGATGCCCATTATATCGATATGGCCCGGCTTTTCGGGGTTGCGGTGCTGGGCGGGACACGCCCTTATGCTTTGGATGACGGACGGGTTGTGAACCGCGCCAGCCTCTATTTTCCCGACGGGCAGAGCGGACATCAGGATAAGATCATGATGACACGCTTTGAACGGGAATCTTGGGACATTAAAAGCGGGACAGATTTGCGCGTTTTCCGCACGCCTTTGGGTATGATGGGTATTTCGACCTGCTATGATGTCGAATTCCCGATGATCGCGCGGACGCAGGCTGCTGCGGGCGCGCAGGTCATTCTCTGCCCGTCCTGCACCGACAGTTTGCAAGGCTATCATCGGGTCCGGATCGGGGCGCAGGCACGGGCCTTGGAAAATCAGATTTTCGTGGTCCAAGCGCCCACGGTCGGCATGGCGCCTTGGTCCCCTGCGCTTGATGAAAGTTACGGCGCAGCGGGCGTTTTTGTACCACCCGATGGCGATAGTCCGGATGACGGCGTGCTGGCCATAGGGACCGAAGGGCAGGGGGAATGGGTCTTTGCCGATGTCGATCTGGCCCGCGTTGACCGCTGGCGCAGTGCAGGGGCGGTGCGTCCGTTTGCGCATTGGCCCGAACAATATTGCGGGGCAAAGGTCGATGATCTGCCCGTGGAAATCATTCCGTTGGATTAGGTCTTAGGGGCAGGGCCTGACCCTGAGTTTCAACCTATTTCGAAAATCGAATATACTGGCCCGCTGGCCGTGCGTTCGCCGGTACCGACCGCCACCACATTGTTCAGCCAGCTATAACGCGCATCACCACATTCAAACTTTGCCGAAATGGCCAAAGAATATTCTGCGGCGTCCAGCGGTTCACCTTTGGCAAAGCGCGCCATGGCGTCGGCATTTGCAAGGAAGCGTCCTTGATATGTCAGATAGATAAGCGCGCCGTCATCGGTTTGAAGCGTCAGGCGAACGTCGATGACCATGACGCCGTCAGTCCGGTTGACGACCCAATCATGCCCGCCGGGCAGCACTGTACCGTTTAACCGTTCGCCGGTGAAATGGCCGCCCGTGACGGGCGCGATGCGGCGCAGGCCGGCTGGAGTTTGGCCAATGCTGACCATTCCGGCAAAATCAACGGTCAAGGTCATCTCTATGAGGTGGCGATGTTGTAAAATCTTCATTGCAGTGTCGCTACCATGTCGGCAGGAAGGCGCAAGACATATTGAGGAGAGTGAGTTGGACAATATAATTGCGCGCCGTCCAGGGCCATCGGTGCAGGAGATATTGAATAGCGATACCAACGCCGCGCCAGACATCATGCGCGTGGAATCTCCTGCCACCGGACAAAGCAGCGCAGATGTGTCGATAGAGCGGTATTTTTCCAAAGACTGGCATGACCGGGAAGTGGAACAGGTTTGGCGCAAGACATGGCAACTTGCGTGCCGGTTGGAGCATATCCCAAATGTCGGCGATCATGTCGTCTATGACATCGTCCATGATTCCTTGATTGTCGTGCGCACCGGCCCTGACGAGATCAAAGCCTATATCAATTCGTGCCTGCATCGCGGGACGATGCTGCGCACCGAAGGCGGATGTGTGAAACAATTTCGGTGCCCATTCCACGGTTGGACGTGGAAGTTAGACGGCGCATTATCGGTCATTCCGGGGCAATGGGATTTCCCCCATGTCGAAAAGGACAAGATGAGCCTTCCTGAAGCCCGGGTTGGAATATGGGGTGGTTTTGTATTCATCAACTTTGATGCTGATGCCGAGCCATTGGAAACATATCTCGAAAATCTGCCCGAACATTTTGCGCCCTTCAATCTGGAGGATCGCTATGTCGCGGCACATGTCGCCAAGATTATGCCCTGTAATTGGAAGCTGGCGATGGAGGCATTTGTCGAAGCTTATCATGTGCCCTTCGCGCATCCGCAGGTGCTCGGCTATTATGGCGATAGTAACACCCAATATGATGTCTGGCCCGGCGTGCGTCATGTGAGCCGTATGATCAGCGTACAAGGCGTCGCCAGTCCATCAAAGCCAGCAACCACGCCCGAACAGACCATAGACGAAATGCGCCGCGACGTGCCCTTTTTCGCAGGCAAGCCTATTGAGGTACATGAAGGCGAAACGGCGCGCGGCAAGCTTGCCGAACGCGCGCGCGAGAAGATTTCGCGCTCAATTGGCCGCGATATGTCCGCACTTTCGGATTCAGAATCGCTCGACCTGATCGAATATATGCTGTTCCCCAATATGGTGCCCTGGGGCGGTCAGGCGTTACCGATTACGTACCGCTTTCGTCCGAATGGCGATGATCCGGAAAGCTCGATCATGGAAATCATGTTCCTGTTTTCCAAAGCGCCCGATGGTTCGCATCCGGAGCCTGCAAAAATGACGATGCTGGGACTGGATCAGAAATGGGCAGATGCCCCTGAACTGGGCTCTGCGGCTATGGTCGCGGATCAGGATACAGATAATCTGATGCGTATTCAGCGCGGCCTGCGGGCCTCGAAAAAACCTGGTGTGACCCTTGCGCGCTATCAAGAAAGCCGCATTCGTCATTATCACGAAACGCTGGATGCCTATATGGCGCGGTAGCGCATTTGAACAAACAGGCATGTTCCGCTAATGGCTGCGCCTTGGGGGAGCATTGGTGTCATTAGCATTTACCATTTATGACTGGGGCATATTGTTTGCCTATGTCGCATTGCTGGCATTTGCTGGCTATCAGGCGACACGGCGGAACAAAACGACGGATGACTATTTTCTCGCCGGTCATCATGCGCCGGTCTGGCTGGTTGCGGTGTCGGTTCTATCGACAATGCAGTCAGCGGCAACATTTCTCGGCGCGCCCGATAACAGCTATCGCGGCGATTACAGCTATCTCACCAGCAACTTTGCCGCAATCATCGCTGCCTTTCTCGTTGCCCGTTTCCTAATCCCGCGATTCTACGCAATTGGTGCGACGACGGTATATGAATTGCTGGAAACTCGTTTCGACGCAACGGCCAGACGCGCCGCGGCGGGGATGTATCTCGTCGGTCGGATCTTGGCGAGCGGCGCGCGTCTGTATCTTGCCGCTATTGCAGTCTCGATGATCATCTTTCTCGATGTTCAGCCCCAACAAATCGTCATCGCATCGGCGGTGCTCGTTGTCTTCGGTGTTGCCTTCACGCTGTTTGGCGGGCTGAATGCTGTTATCTGGAGCGACTTGGTCCAGGTCGTGCTCTACCTTGGCGGTGCGGTGCTGGTGCTTGTCTTTTTGCTGGCGAAAATTCCCGCACCCATGCCCGAAATCTGGGACGCGCTTCAATCTGCGCCGGGCGGCGTGGACAAGCTTCGTTTGTTTGACTGGTCGCTCGACTTTACCAAGCCCTTTACCATTTGGGCAATCCTGACTGGGCTGGTGCTGCTCAATATCGGCAATGCGGGACTTGATCAGGATACGACGCAGCGCTTCTTGGCATGCGAAAACGCCCAATCGGGCAAACGCGCTTTATATGCGAGCATGTGGGCGGCAATCCCTGTGGTGGCTTTATTCATGGCGATAGGATCGCTGCTCCACATCTTCTATAACCGCCCCGACCTGATGGGCGTGAGCGTTGGCGCGACCAACGCGTTCGCCGGCGAAAAAATCACGGTATTCATGTCGTTCATCCTGTCCGAAATCCCGCCCGGCTTGCGCGGGCTGGTAACAGTAGGCGTTATCGCCGCGGCGGCGATCAATTCGGGGCTTATTTCGATGTCGGCGGTGGTGGTGAATGATTTTTACCGGCCGTGGCAGGAACAACGCGGCGCAGCGTCAAGCGATCAGCATTATGTCAACGCCGGACGATTGGCGATGATATTGCTCGCATGTGCGCTGTTCGCCATGTCGATACTGTGTTTCTACTGGCAGCATTATAGCGATACGCCTTTGCTCGAATTTGTCCTCGGCGTCATGGTCTTTGCCTATTCGGGCTTGCTGGGCGTTTATGGCACTGTGGTGTTTACAAAGCGTGGGGCGACATGGTCGGTGATTGCTGCTCTGCTGGCTGGCTTTGTCACAATCCTGATGCAACAGCATTATGTTGTGGACAGCCTTGGTCTGCCAACCGCGTGGAAGGCTTTGGCCTTTCCCTGGCAATTATGCATCGGGACGGCGGTCGCATTTGGGGTTTGCTGCCTTGGTCGTAATATCAAGGATATATCAGATAGCGGGCGCGTGATTGCCTAAAAGCGTCAAGCCCTTGTTGCCATTGACGTTCGATATCGCTGATAGATTGTCCGTCCAAAATGCCTTTACGGACGCTGTCGGTTCCTGCCAGCTGGTCGAAAAACTGGGGCGTGCCGGGGCTGAATTCAAATTTGTTCGGATATAATTTATGGACCGTCTGCACCAAAGCGATGCCGGTGCGGAATGGCTGGAATATTTCAGTGTTGGTGGGGATGACCCACACGCCATGACATGGCTGTCCGGCATATTTGGAAAAATTCGGTGTAAAGGAAACTGGCTTAAATTCGACACCGGGCAATGCCATCGCATTTAATCGTTCCGCCAGTGCCGCGCCATCGATGAAAGGTGCGCCGATATATTCGAAAGGTTTGTCGCTGCCCCGCCCTTCGGAGATGTTGGTACCTTCGAACAACGCCGTGCCGGGATACACTGCTGCGGTTCGGGGTGCGCGCATATTGGGCGAGGGCGGTACCCACGGCAGATCCCAACCGACATAGGGCGCCAAGTTGCGATGCCAGCCGCGCATGGGAATGATATGAAGGCGGGTACGCAGTTGATCTTCGCCGACGAACATCTGCGCTAACTCGCCAAAGGTCATACCGTGACGTACCGGCATGGCAAAGCTTCCGACGAAAGAGGTAAATGCAGGTTCGAGCATTGGCCCTTCGATCATCACACCGCCCAGCGGATTGGGGCGATCCAGCACGATGACCTCAGCCCCCGATGTCTCTGCAGCGCGCAGCATGTACAGCAGCGTCGAGGAATAGGTGTAAAAACGCGTGCCGACATCCTGCAGATCGACCAGCATGATATCAATGCCCTGCATCATCTTTGCAGTCGGCATTTTGGTTTCACCGTAGAGGCTGTGGACAGGCAATCCGGATTTGGGATCGATCTCCGACGCCACTTTTTCCCCCGCTTGCGCCGCGCCGCGTACACCATGTTCCGGGCTAAAAAGCGCGACAAGATTGATAGCGGGGTGCGCGCGCAGCAGATCGACGTTGCGGACGCCTTTGCGATCAACGCCGGTCTGGTTGGTCAATAATGCGACCCGTTTTCCCTTCAGCCATTCCAGTTGGCCAGAAAGCAAGACTTCGATCCCGGGGGTGATAGGCCGGATAAGAGCGGCTTGCGATGTGGTGGGTTCGGGGGCTTTTGGCTGGACTGGTTCAGCCGCAACAGCGGTGATGGGAAGCAGCGCAATAAAAAAGGCCAAAATTAATCGCATCATCAAATTCTATTGGATAATGGCACGCGCCGCAAAGAAAAAGGGCCGGAGGTTTCCCTCCAGCCCCTTGATCCGTCACCCTGAACTTGTTTCAGGGTCTTACTTTTCCTCACCCGCCTGAATTAAGACCCTGAAACAAGTTCAGGGTGACGGGTGTGATAGAGAGTCTTATGCGCCAGCGACGTCTGCCAGATCAATCTTAAGGCCTGGGCCCATGGACGAGCTGATCGCCACGCGGCGGACATATTTGCCCTTTGATCCGCTTGGCTTGTTCTTGATGACGGCGTCGACCAATGCGTCGAAATTCTTGCGCAGGTCGGAATCGGAGAAGCTTTTCTTACCGATGCCGCTGTGGATGATGCCTTGCTTTTCAACGCGGAATTCAACCTGACCGGCCTTTGCCGCCTTCACGGCTTCGGCAACGTCCATGGTGACGGTTCCAAGCTTCGGGTTTGGCATCAGGCCCTTTGGACCCAAGGTCTTACCCAAGCGGCCAACGATGCCCATCATGTCCGGCGTTGCAATAACGCGGTCATAATCGAGATTGCCAGCCAGCATGTCTTCCATCAGGTCTTCTGCGCCAACCTTGTCCGCACCAGCGGCTGTTGCTGCAGTGGCCTTGTCGCCACGGGCGAATACGGCAACCTTCATTTCCTTACCGGTACCGGCTGGAAGCGAAACCATGCCGCGGACCATTTGGTCGGCATGACGTGGATCAACGCCCAAGTTCATCGCGACTTCAATGGTCTCGTCGAACTTTGCAGTCGCCATTTCCTTGATCGCCTTCAACGCTTCATCAACGCCGTATAATTTGTCAGCATCCAGATGCGCGAGCGACTTTGCTTTTTTGGTTAGCTTGGCCATGTTCTTAACCCTCCACGACTTCGAGGCCCATGGCGATAGCCGAGCCTGCGATGATTTTTACGGCCGCGTCCATGTCGTTCGCGTTGAGGTCAGCCATCTTAAGCGTGGCGACTTCTTCCAGTTGCTTGCGGGTAATCTTACCAGCCGACAGCTTGCCAGGTTCTTTCGAACCGGCCTTCAAACCCAAAACCTTTTTAATCAAATAGGTTGCGGGCGGTGCCTTCATGATGAAGGTAAAGCTCTTGTCGGCAAAAACCGTAATCTTCGTTGGAATCGGCGTGCCTTTTTCCATGTCGGCGGTCGCCGCATTGAACTGCTTGCAGAATTCCATGATGTTTACGCCGCGTTGACCCAAAGCAGGGCCGATTGGCGGGGATGGTGTGGCTGAACCTGCAGGTACTTGCAGGCCGATATAGCCGTCAATTTTCTTTGCCATTATGGCGTCCTTTCATTCTTTCCCCACCACAGCTTGCGCGGCGGCGGGTCAAATTAAGCGGTCAAACAGTCGTCCCCAAATCTCTTTGGTAACAACCTCCCGCACGGGCTCTGCTGATTCTCATCAGAAGAGGGGGGCGAATAGTCTAATCCGACACTTAAATCAACACACTCGTCATGCTGGGGTGGCGGGAATTTTCATCCATAGACCCCAATGTCCCAAAATTGTCATTCCCGCGAAAGCGGGAACCCATGGTCCGATATTGCCGCACGTGATACGTTTTTAGTTCGCACGAAGACACGAAGACAGGGAGTAACTTCTTTATGCCTTTGTGCCTTTGTGCGAACCTTTTTTCCGATAGTTCGGCCCATGGGTTCCCGCTTTCGCGGGAATGACAAATCAAGGAGTTCACGCAGAGGCGCGGAGGACGCCGAGACAATAAACGGTCCCTCTATGTCCTCTGCACCGCTGCGTGCACCAAAATCACTTCATCAATTCGACTTCTTCAAAGTCCAGCTCGACCGGGGTTGCGCGGCCAAAGATGCTGACCGATACCTTGACGCGGTTCTTGTCGAAGTCGAGTTCTTCGACCAAACCGTTGAAGCTTGCAAATGGTCCGCCCAGCACCTTGACCTGATCGCCAATTTCATAGTCGACGGAAACGCGCTTCTTAGGCGCGGCTTCGAGTTCCTGCTTGGTGTTGAGGATGCGGGCGGCTTCGGCCTCGGTGATTGGCTGCGGCTTGTTGCCCGCGCCTAGAAATCCAGTGACCTTTGCTGTGTTCTTGACCAAATGGTACACATCATCGTTCATGTTCAGCTTTGCCAGAACATAGCCGGGGAAGAATTTGCGTTCGGCCTTGATCTTCTTACCGCGGCGCACTTCGGTAACCTGTTCGGTCGGAACCTCTATGGCTTCGACCAATTGCGAGAGGCCAATGCGCTCTGCCTCGGCCAGAATCTGGTCGCGGACCTTGTTTTCAAAGCCCGAATAAGCGTGAATGATATACCAGCGTGCCATAATATTTTCTTATCCCCAAAACTCTCTATAGGGGCTGCGCTTAGCCTTCGGCCAGCGCGAGCAGTCCCTTTACGATTGCGGCAAACACCGCGTCGACGCCTAAAAAGAAGATGGCGAGGATGATCGTCATGATCAACACCATGATCGCGGTCTGCACGGTTTCTTGACGCGAGGGCCATACCACCTTGCCGATTTCGGTCCGTACCTGACGGATGAATTCACCGGGGCTATTTTTTGCCATATCGTTTCTTCCTGTTCGATCCCGAGGATAGCCGCCAGCGCTCCGACCAGCGGGTCGAGAGCGATATAGGTTCCTATTTCGGAAAGACTAGGCCTTTAACAAGGGATTCGCCGCAACGCAAGATGGCAAACAAAACTGGGCAAGCGGGTTCGGGAAGGCGCATTGGCCGCATAAGCGATATCGAAGTGCCTTGAACTATTAAGCTTTTGGGTTATTTCCTCTTACCCAACCTTGCCAAGGAAACGCCCCAAATGCCATCTGGTCTTGCAGCTTTACTCGACGATATCGCCACCATTACAAAAGTTGCGGCCGCGTCCGTCGATGATGTTGCCGCCGCTGCGGGTAAGGCGGGCAGCAAGGCCGCAGGTGTTGTTATCGACGATACGGCGGTGACACCGCAATATGTCACGGGCTTTACCCCTGACCGCGAATTGCCGATCATCTGGCGCATTGCCAAGGGGTCATTTTTTAACAAGCTGGTCATCATCTTGCCCGTGGCGTTGTTGTTGAGCCTGTTCCTGCCATGGGCGATCACCCCGATCTTGATGCTGGGCGGGGCATATCTATGTTTCGAAGGCGCGGAGAAAGTGTGGGAAAAAATCGCCCCACATGAAGAAGTCAGCTTAGCCGAAGAGCTTGCAGAACTGACCAGCAGCGAACATGAAACCGCGATGGTCAAAGGCGCGGTGCGCACCGATTTCATCCTGTCCGCCGAAATCATGGCGATTGCCCTTAATGAAGTGAAAGGCCTTGCCGAAACATCCATCTGGTTGGAGGCAGGGACATTGGCCTTTGTCGCTATTGCCGTCACCATCGGGGTTTATGGCGTGGTTGGCCTGATCGTCAAAATGGACGATATCGGATTGAAGTTGGCCGGACGCGAAAATGCCGGTTCGCAAGCCATTGGCCGCACGCTTGTAAAAGGCATGCCCAAATTGCTCGCCGCCTTGTCCACCATCGGCACCGCCGCAATGCTATGGGTGGGCGGGCAGATTATCGTCCACGGCTTTGGCATCCATCCAGCGGAGTTTTTGGGCCTATATGAAGGGGCGCTGGCCTGGGTCGCAGATGCGGCAATGAGCGGCGTTGTTGGCCTCGCCATCGGCGCGGTGATTGTGTTGGTTTACCATCAGGTTGCGAAACGCAAGGCGGGTTGAGGGAGTAACCAGATTGCGGTGTGCGTGGGGGGCTGCGTTGTGCCGGTTATTTTATCGCACAAAGCCGTAAAGAAGAAGAGGCGCATTCCCTCCAAAAACACCGTCGCTCCAGCGCAGGCTGGAGCCTAGCGCGTCTCGCCGGATAGCGCCGCGCTCGACCGATAGACGGGATAGGCCCCAGCCTGCGCTGGGGCGACGAAAAAAAGGGTTCACGCAGAGGCGCGGAGATCGCGGAGCGGTATTCCTCCCAAGCGTCATACTGAACTTGTTTCAGCATCCATCGTGCCACACAGACCGAAGTTTTTGGCTGATAAATGGACCCTGAACCAAGTTGTGCTCTGCACGCCGGTGGCTCCAGGGTGACGGCTTCGGGGGAGGTGACGGTGTGGTTCACGCAGAGGCGCAAAGGCACGAAGGAAAGGAAAAAGACAATTTCCTTCCCTTCTTCTTTGCGGCTTCGCGGCTTTGTGTGATAAAAATGTGTGACAAAATTGGCTGCGCCGGGGCGCGCAGTGACCATTTCTAAATATGTAAGAAAATGGCAGGAGTTGGGGGACTCGAACCCACGACCCTCGGTTTTGGAGACCGATGCTCTACCAACTGAGCTAAACTCCTGCACTCCGCTTTTCAGCGAAGAAGGGTGCCCTTAACGCCGATATGCGCAAGGGGCAAGTCTGCTTTCAACAATAACGCGCTAGAAGCTCATCTCGTCATAGACGCGCGACACATCGCCGCCCCATTCGCCGTGATATTTCTCCAGCAACACTTCTGCGACGGTTTTGCCGCTGGCGACGATTTCGCGCAGCGGGTCAAGATAGCCGGTTTCATTGTCACCGCTGCTGTTCAGGCAATTGCGCGCTGCAAGGCCAGAGGAGGATATGTCGAGAATGCGTCCCGCCAAATCCAGCAGCTTGCCACCGCCGGGTATCGCGGCGTTCAGGCCTTGTGCTGGCACCGCACTGCGCAGGGCCTCGCGCTCTTCCATCGTCCAATGCTTCACTTCGTCCCATGCGGCATCCAAAGCGCCTTGATCGTACAGCAAGCCGACCCAGAAAGCGGGGAGCGCGCAGATACGGTTCCACGGTCCACCATCGGCACCGCGCATTTCGAGGAAGCTTTTCAACCGCACTTCGGGAAAGGCGGTGGACATATGGTCTTCCCAGTCGCTGACCGTCGGCTTCTCGCCCGGTAGCACTGACAATTCGCCCTTTAAGAAGTCGCGGAAATCAAGGCCCGACGCATCGATATATTTGCCGTCGCGATAAACGAAATACATCGGCACTTTGAGCATATAATCGACATATTGTTCATAGCCGAAATTGGCGTCGAACACGAACGGCAACATGCCCGTGCGTTGGGGGTCGGTGTCGGACCAGATATGGCTGCGATAGGATAAAAACCCGTTTGGCTTGCCTTCCAAAAATGGCGAATTGGCGAACAAAGCGGTGGCAAGCGGTTGCAGCGCGAGCGATGTCCGGAATTTATGCGCCATGTCGGCTTCGCTGGCATAATCAAGATTGACCTGAATCGTGCACGTGCGCAGCATCATGTCGAGGCCCATGCTGCCGACGCGCGGCATATGGCGCAGCATGATGTCATACCGGCCCTTGGGCATGATCGGCAGTTCCGCGCGCGTCTTGTCGGGCCACAGCCCAAGGCCCAAAAAGCTGGTGTTCGTCTTGTCACCAATGGCTTTCACTTGCTTCAAATGACGTCCGGTTTCGGCGCAGGTTTGATGCAGATTTTCCAGCGGCGCGCCCGACAACTCCAGCTGGCCGGCAGGCTCAAGACTGACGGCGCCGTCGCTGCCGCTCATCGCGATAACTTTGCCGTTTTCGTAGATCGGTTCCCAACCAAATTCGGTCATCGCCATTAACAAATCGCGAATACCGCCCGGTTCGTCATAAGATGGCGCATGATGGTCGCTGCGATTATACACGAATTTTTCATGCTCGGTGCCAATACGCCAGCGATCCTTGGGCTTTTCACCCTTGGCAATGGCGGCGACCAATTGATCGCGTGATTCGATGACGGGATCGACGCGGTTGGAAACGGTTTTTGTGCTCATGGCGGCGGTTTAGAAATGTCGCGGCGATATTGCCAGTAGATTAATGTTATCGCGTTATGACCCAGTTCTCAGGCGGATTATAAATACCGCAGAGAGACTTAAGCCGCCCAGTCGCCATTTTTTGCCATCCAAACCGATATTGCCGCAACCGCAGCCGTGTCCGCCCGCAATATACGCGGGCCAAGCGATATGGGCCGCGCATTGGCATGCGCGCGAATTAAGGCATTTTCGCTATCGGTAAAGCCGCCCTCCGGCCCGATCAATAGGGCCGCTGGTCCGGCGCTTATCGCCTCCAACATAGGTGCGCCGCCGCGTTCGTCGCAGAAATATAATATCCGGTCGCTGGGCCAATCCTTCAGCACCGCGTCCAGTTTCGTCAGCGGCGCAATGTGCGGCAAGGCGGTGCGCTCGCATTGCTCGGCTGCCTCAATCATATGCGCGCGCAGGCGGTCATCCTTCACCTTATCGACCACGCAGCGTGCGGTTAGCACAGGCACAAAGCGCGCGACGCCCAATTCGCACGCCTTTTCGGCAATCCAGTCAAAGCGATCCTTTTTGATCAAAGCTTGGACAAGCCACAGATCAGGCGTCGTTTCGCGTTCGCGCAATTTTTCCGTGACGGTCAGGTCAAGGTCGCGTTTGTGTATATGCGTGACGGTGGCAAGATATTCGCCCGAAATATCATCGAACAATTTGACCAGCGCACCTTCTTTTAGGCGCATCACACCGATCAGATAATGCGCGCTATTGCCCGAAATGTTCAGGGTCGCTCCAAGCGTCAGCACTTGTTCCACAAACAAGCGCGGCGTTGATTTTGGGGGCCAGGCGGGTGTTGCGGGCATGGCTTGCCTCTACCTGCAAAAGCGCGTGCCGTCATCTGCGAACTTACGCGCGTTCAACTTCGCAGATGACGCGCCGCGTAAATTTTGGCAGGGCTGACCATATGACGTCTAAACTTGTTCCCGACAGCGAATATACTGGCATCATTGCCCTGTTGCCGGTGAAGCTGCGCGCTTTGGTGCTTTTGGGGCGGTTCGACCGTCCGATTGGCTGGTGGCTGTTATTCTGGCCCTGTATATTCGGGCTAGCGCTTGCAGGTGGGCTTGTCCCGCGCTGGGACCTTGCGTTGTGGATGCTGCTGGGCGCGATGGTGATGCGCGGGGCAGGGTGCGTATATAATGATATTGTCGAC
The DNA here is from genome assembly GCF_044239665.1 of Sphingorhabdus sp. GTDB lineage: Bacteria > Pseudomonadota > Alphaproteobacteria > Sphingomonadales > Sphingomonadaceae > Sphingorhabdus_B. Next base: position 8,711 of record NZ_JBIIBA010000010.1, on the reverse strand, counting down.
CGCGATCTGGACGCACAAGTCGCGCGCACCGCGTCGCGGCCCTTGCCCAGCGGTGATATCAGCCTGCGCGGCGCTTGGGCGTTTCTGCTTGGCTTATGCGCTTTTGGCCTGCTGGTGCTGGTGCAGCTTCGGTGGGAGGCGCAGATTGTCGCGGTGAGCAGCATCCTTCTGGTTGCGGCCTATCCCTTTATGAAACGCATCACATATTGGCCGCAAGTCTGGCTTGGTCTGGTATTTAGCTGGGGCGCGTTGGTCGGCTGGGTCGCGATCATGGGGCAAGCCAATGCGGCGATGCTCTGGCTCTATGTGGGCACGATATTCTGGGTCGTGGGCTATGACACCATCTACGCCATGCAAGACCGCGAAGATGACGCCTTGGTTGGGATTAAATCGAGCGCCCTGCGGCTGGGCGGCAGCGTCCGGCTGGGCGTGGCGGCATTCTATGTTTTGACGATTCTGGGATGGGGCATGGCGATTTGGAGCGTTCGGCCCGAAAAGCAGGCGTTGGTCGCGCTCCTGCCCGTTGCCTTTCATTTGGGCATGCAAGTCGTATCGCTGAAATCCGACGGCAGCAACGCGCTTGGCCATTTCCGTTCAAACCGCGTGGCAGGGTTGCTTGCCGCGCTTGCCTTTTTGGTCGTTGGCGCGGCGGGACAATATTAAGGAGAGAATTATGGAACATCGTCGCATCGGCAAAAGCGCCATTTACGTATCCGACATTTGCATGGGTACCATGACCTTTGGGTCGCAAACCGATGAGGCGGAGGCGCATCGCATTCTCGACAAATGTCTGGATGCGGGCATCAACTTTTTCGACACTGCCGAAGGCTATCCCGTGCCGCCCGACATTAAATGGGTTGGCCGGACCGAGGATATTGTCGGTCGCTGGATGAAGGGGAAGAACCGCGACGCCATCATCATGGCAACCAAGGTTTCCGGCCCCAGCCACACTTGGTTCAAATCCCCCAAGCGCGGCGGCATGACCACGCTGGATCGCCACAATATCATCACCGCAGTCGAAGAAAGCCTGCGCCGTTTGCAGACCGATTATATCGACCTCTATCAAACACATTGGCCCGACCATGGCCTTGCTTATGACGAAACGATGGAGGTGCTTGACGAGCTGGTGCGGTCGGGCAAGGTCCGCGTGCTGGGTTGTTCGAATGAGACAAGCTATGGCCTGATGAAGTCGTTGGCGACGTCCGAGCGGCTGGGCGTGGCCCGTTACGAGAGCATTCAGAATAATTTTTCGATCAACAACCGCCGGTTTGAGGATGAGCTGAAACAAGTCTGCCGTCTGGAGGGCGTATCGTTGCTGCCTTACTCGCCCTTGGCTGGCGGCGTGTTGTCGGGCAAATATCTGGACGGTGCCCGCCCCGAAGGCGCGCGGTTCTCCCGCTATCTCGAAATGGCCGGATCGCGCCAAATCGAAATGGCACAACGTTTTGCCGGCCCCCGCGCATTGGAAAGCACGATGCGGATTGTCGCGATTGCGCAAGAGGCAGGCATGTCACCCGTGACGCTGGCAACGGCTTGGTCGAAGCAGCATGACTTTGTGGCATCGACGATGGTGGGCGTGAGCAAGGAAGATCAACTCGACGACATCTTTGCGGCGATTGACCTGAAACTGAGCGATGAGGTGATGACCGCGGTGCACAAGGTGACGAAAGAGATATTATACCCGATGGGGTGAGGGTGACGATGGGGTGAGGGGGGAGACTCAAGTTGCTTAAAAGCTTTGTCATTCCCTACCAAGCATTGTCATTCCCGCCTGCGCGGGAAGACAAAGCGTCGCATTTACACCCCACTCTAACCCAAAATCTCCGCCTGCGCGTAGCCCAGTGCTTCGCCCAAAGCCTGCAAACGCCGCTGGACGCTGTTTGACTGCAACCGCACGGCCGAGCCGCTTAAGTGCAGCCGTAACGTCGCGCCGTCGCCGTCTATACGGCTGTCGGGCAATGCGCCGCCGGTGCCGCCGTCGAGGCGGTGGGCCAAGCGGATGGCGAGGCCCCAGATGACCGCTTGGGCCAGCGCGCCGGGCGTGGCCAAGGCGGCCAGCATTTCGGGCAAGGTCCGCTTTCCGGCGTGCACGGTCCATAAGGCGGCGGCGATGACCGCGCGGTCGCTGGCGCTGACGCCGGGCCAACTGCCGTCCAATGCAAGGTCAAGTGCATGGTCTGCACGATATTCGGGGTTCACGTTCCACACGCTGTCGGACAGCAAGCACGCCGCGCGGCACAGGCGGGCGTCATGCGCGCTTTGCCCCGCAAAGACGGGCGCAATCCATTCGGCCAGCGCATCACCGTGAAAGGGGAAACGGCCCAGCCGCCCGCCTTCAAAGCGGGCTGCCGCGATCAACGGGTCTTGGCTGCGCTCGGCGGGTGGCAGTTGTTCATACAACAACCCCTCACGCAGGCCGTAAATGCTCGTCACAAGCTTGTTGGGCTTTAACAGCCCGATTATGCCACTCAACAACGCCGTCGCCCCGGGTAGTTCCGAAATACGGCCCGTAGCGATCACATTTGATCGGGTCAGGGCGTCGCGGTCTCGCGCCAGCGGCGTGAGCAATTCAGGTGCCTCGGGCGGCATTTCATAATTGGCGAGGATAGTCAGCGGATAGCCGCTTGCATGCATGTGCAGCCGGGCAAAGCTGCGCCACGAACCGCCGATCATATAAAAGGGCAGGCCAGCCTCTATCGGAAAGGCGTTTTTGCCCATCGCCTTGGCAATATCATCGCGCAGCATTTGCGTGATTTGCTTGGCCGATTTGGCCATTAATATGTCATGCCGCAATGTGCCCAGTGGCAGCGACACCCGCGCGCCCAATTTGCCATCGGCTATGCGGATAAGTTCAAGGCTGCCGCCGCCCAGATCGCCGACATAGCCATTGGCAAGAGGATTGTCGCTGAGCACGCCATGGCCCGCCGCTGTGGCCTCAGCATCGCCGTCCAGCAAATCGACGCGGATGCCCAAAGCGGCGGCCTTATTGACCAATTCTTGACCGTTTTTCGCTTCACGCGTTGCGGCGGTGGCGACCACGCGCATGCTGTCGACCTTCATCGCGCGGGCCAGCGTTTCAAAGCGGGCCAAGGCGGCCAGCGCCTTTTTCATCGTCGCTTTGTCAATCTCGCCATCGCCTGCGAGGCACGCACCCAGTTTTACCCGGCTTTTTTCATTGTAAATGGGCAAGGGCGCGCGCGGCGCGCCTGCATATACCACGAGCCGGACAGTGTTGGAGCCAATATCAATGACGGCCTGACGCACCGCCTTCATCTTTGTCGGACGAGGCTCAAAGTTGGAACCTTCTTGTCATCCGCGAGCGCGCCTCCGCGTCCCGAAAGCGACGCATTGGTCATGAAATAATGATGCAGATTAAATGGCATGCTACCCGCTTTTACCCTTTCATAGCGTCCGTCCGAACGCAGCATCCAGCTTTGCTGGTTGTCGAGCAGGTTTGCAACCATAACCTGATCAAGAATCTGGTCATGCACCGTAGGGTTCTCAATTGGCAGCATATATTCGACGCGGCGGTCGAAATTGCGCGACATCCAATCCGCCGAGGAGATGAAGACTTTTGCGTCCCGATTGGGCAGATCAGCGCCATTACCCATCGCCCAGATGCGGCTATGTTCAAGGAAACGGCCAACCACAGACTTGACGCGGATGCGCGATGACATGCCCTTGACCCCCGGGCGCAGGCAACAAATGCCGCGCACCACAAGGTCGATTTCAACCCCGGCTTCGCTTGCCTCATATAATTTGTCGATCACGGCCTTATCGACCAGCGAGTTGAGCTTTGCCCAAACCGCGCCGGGTCGCCCTGCGGCAACATGGGCGATTTCATCGTCGATCAACGACATCACTTTTTCCCGCAAGCCAAGCGGGCTCATGGTCAACAGCTTCAACTCGGTTGGCGGGATGTAGCCGGTGATATAGTTGAAAATCTGCCCCGCATCATGGCCGACGCGCGGGTCGGCGGTGAAGAAGCTGATGTCGGTATACACTTTGGCGGTGATCGGGTGATAATTGCCCGTGCCCAAATGGCAATAGGTCCGGAAACCATCCGCCTCTCGCCGGACAACCAACGAAATTTTGGCATGCGTTTTCATATCGACAAAGCCGTAGACCACTTGAACGCCGGAATTTTCCAACTGCGACGCCCAATGCAGATTTTGCTCTTCGTCAAACCGGGCTTTTAACTCGACAATCGCGGTGACCGATTTTCCGGCCTCGGCGGCCTCGCACAAGGCGCGGATGACGCCCGATTGCTTGCCAGCGCGATACAATGTCTGTTTAATGGCGACAACGTCGGGGTCCAGTGCAGCCTGTTGCAGGAAGGCGAGCACCACGTCGAAGCTTTCATACGGGTGGTGAATGACGATGTCTTTTTGGCTGATCGCCGAAAAACAATCGCCATCATGTTCCAATATGCGTTCGGGAAAGCGCGGAGAATAAGGCGGGAATTTCAGCGTTGGGCGGTCTTCGTCCACCAATTGGTTCAAATCCCCAATCCCCAAGAAACCGACGGTTTCGACCACGATAGACGCGCCTGCGCCAAGTTCGGTGCGGATCAACGTCGCCAATTCGCTCGGTAGGCCTTTTTCCAGCTTCAGCCGGATAATCCGCCCGCGACGGCGGCGCTTGATGGCGCTACGGAAATAGCGGACGAGGTCTTCGGCCTCTTCCTCCACTTCAATATCGCTGTCGCGGATAATGCGAAAGGCGCCAGCGGCGATCAGCCGATAATCGGGAAACATCTGGCCGACAAAATGCTTGATGAGCGCCTCAATGGTTACAAAACGCGTGCCCGGGCCAGGCAGCCGAACAAAGCGGGCGAGCGATTGCGGGATCAAGACCAATTGCCTTACGACTTCATTATCGTCCTTGCGGCGCATATCGAATATCAGGCTCAGGCCCTGATTGGGGATGAAGGGAAATGGGTGGGCGGGGTCCAACGCCTGCGGGGTGAGAACCGGCAAGATTTGTTCGCGAAAATATTTACCTACTTGCGCTTGCAAGCTTTTGCCCATCGCGGATGGTTGAACGATTTTAATCCCCGCTCTGGCCAACTCCCCCATCAGCTTGCGCCACAGCTTCTGTTGCTGGATCATCAACCGGTCAGCCGCAGCAACGGTGTCGGCAAGCTGCTCGGATGGCGTGCGGCCATCGATCGACAGCTCTACGATCTGCCTTTGCTGCTGCCCGCGCAGACCCGCCACGCGGACCATGAAAAACTCATCAAGATTTGTGCCCGAAATCGATAAAAAGCGCAGGCGCTCCAGCAATGGGTGCGCTGGGTTCGACGCTTCTTCCAACACGCGCTCGTTAAATTTCAACCATGACAGCTCGCGGTTAAAATAGCGCGCATCGGTTGGCGTTTTATGGGCTTTCAATCTGCTTGGACCTGGCACGACCTTCACCAAAATATTCCTTTTTCATCAATTAAGGCGCGATGCCATGGAAACATTGCATATTTACGGCAGCCATAATGTGAACTGTAACAGCTTTGTCGCGAATAGTTTATGCTGTTGTGCGGATAAGTTTCAGTCCCTGTCAACCAAGAGCAACTTGCCTTGGGGTAAGGGCCACGTAAATCCACCTTCGCGGCTTGAGACGATTTTGTCGCCGCAAAGGTGAATTTAACTGGTCCACGGCCTAGACAGTGCGCACCGCTTCGCGCATGGAGATACTATGTCTATATGGTTTCACGAAAAGCTTGATCTTGCCGCGCTAACTGCCGGAAGCGCGCATTGCATGCCCGGTTTTGTCGGGATCGAATTCGTCGAATATGGGGACAATTGGATAAAGGCGCGCATGCCCGTCGATGCACGCACGAAGCAGCCTTATGGGCGGCTTCATGGCGGCGCATCGGTGGTCTTGGCCGAAACGGTGGGTTCGACGGCGGCGGCGATGACGGTTGACCCCAGCAAGTTTGCGACCGTGGGCATGGAAATCAACGCCAACCATATTCGCCCCGTGAAGGACGGCTTTGTTTTTGCCACGGCCACGGCGGAATCGATTGGCCGCACGACGCAAATTTGGTCAATCCGGATAGAGGATGAAGCCGGAAAGCTGGTCTGCATCTCACGCATTACGATGGCGGTTATTTCCACCGACCGCGCATAAATTATTGCGTAAAACATAGTAAGCGTGCACGGATAGGCAAGCTATGACACCGTTAGACAGAATTTGGGGTTTAGGCGCATGTCGCTTCGTTATGTAAGAGAATTTAAGGGCTTTGCAGGCATCAGGATTGAGGCCGACGATATTGGGTCTGCCGATGATCCGTCCATTGTCCTGCTGCATGGCTTTGGCCAGACCCGCAAATTGTGGGAAGAAGTGGCGATTGGTTTGGAACAGGCCGGACGCCATGTCATCAATGTTGACCTGCGCGGCCATGGCGGTAGCGAATGGCCATCTGACGGTCGTTATGACTTCAACGCATATGTCGAAGATTTGCGCGCCGTTTTGGGCCAAATGCGGACGCGTCCCGTCGTTGTTGCAGCGTCCCATAGTGCGTGGATTGCGACCATGGCCTTGGCTGAAGATGCCGCGACCTTGGCATCAGGCTTGATATTTGTCGATCCGCCGGCGGACCATGACGCAAAGGCGGTGCGCGCGGCGGCAGACCGCATGTCCGCGGCGCTTGGGCAGGGTTTGAATCGTGCCGATTATGACAATGCAATATTTGCGGCATTCGACACCCAAGGCGTGGGCGAAGCACTTTGCGAGGCTGCGTCCCATGTTGGCTTGCCGTCGCTCGTCATTCGCGGTGCCTTGGGCCAAGTTGACCCAGATAGTGCGCAACCTGCTTTTGTGGACAGCCTACTGAATGTAGAGGCCATTGACGTTGATGGTGGCGGCTTGTTGATTATGGCGGAACGGGCGGAGGCCTTTAACGGCCTGCTCATCGACTTTTTGGAGCGTAAGCAACCGCGCTTCATTCCGGAATATCGTTCCGGTTCCGACGCGCGGACATTGCGGGATGCGATGGGGTGTTTTGCGACAGGTGTGACGATCATCACTGCGCATGGCCCAGATGGAAAGCCCGTCGGCTTGACCGCCAACAGCTTCACCAGCGTGTCGCTCGACCCGCCTTTGTTGTTGGTGTGCATCGCCAATAATTCCGGCAGCGCAGAGGTTTTGCGCGGCATTGACGATTTCGCCGTCAACGTGCTGCAGATTGGGCAGCAACCCGTTTCCAACCTGTTCGCCGGGAAAAGCGAGGATCGCTTTGCCGGAACGCGGTGGGAAGTCGGCGAATATGGCGCGCCGATCTTGCCAAGCTCGCTGGGCATGTTCGAATGCAAACGCCATGCCTTGCATGAAGCTGGCGACCATTTCATCTTGGTCGGTCGCGTCGAAAAAGCGAGCTTTGAGCCGCGCCGTGACCCATTGCTGTATTTCCGGGGCAAATACCGCCGCTTGCACTTTACCTGAACCGTCACGCGCATTGACGCGCGGCCGCTGATGCCGTAAACTGGTTGCAATTGTTACCAGTTTTTGCAGGAGCGCGTGTATGACCGATTTGTTCGAAAACCCGTTGGGTCTCGATGGGTTTGAATTCATCGAATTTTCCGCGCCGGAAAAAGGCCTGCTGGAACCTGTGTTTGAACGCATGGGCTTTAGCCGCATCGCGCGGCATCGGTCGAAGGATGTCGACCTCTGGCGGCAAGGCGAAATCAACCTAATCGCCAATTATGAACCCAAAAGCCCTGCGGCGTATTTTGCGGCGGAGCATGGCCCGTCGGCGTGCGGCATGGCGTTTCGGGTGAAGAATGCGCGTATTGCCTATGACGAGGCGATTGCGCGTGGGGCGGAACCGGTTGAAACGCGCACGGGCCCTATGGAACTGCGCTTACCCGCCATTCGCGGTATTGGCGGCGCGATGATCTATCTTGTGGATCGGTATGGCGACGCCTTGTCGATTTATGACATCGACTTTGATTATCTGCCCGGTGTGGACCGCAATCCGGTGGGCGCTGGTTTTAAGATCATCGATCATCTGACGCATAATGTCTATGGCGGACGCATGGCGCATTGGGGCGGTTTTTACGAACGCGTCTTCAACTTCCGCGAAATCCGCTATTTCGACATTAAGGGCGAATATACTGGCCTGACCAGCCGCGCGATGACCGCGCCAGATGGCAAAATCCGCATTCCGTTGAATGAAGAGGGCAAGGCCGGCGGCGGGCAGATTGAGGAATATCTGCGCGCTTATAATGGCGAAGGCATTCAGCATATCGCCTTTTCCTGTGATGATTTACCGGCGTGCTGGGACCGGTTAAAGGCGCTGGGCACGCCCTTCGCACCGCCACCGCCCAAGGCTTATTATGACATGCTCGAGGAACGCTTGCCCGGCCATGGCGAGCCAGTCGACGCGCTGCAGTCGCGCGGTATCTTGCTTGATGGCTCCACACAAGATGGCGACCCTCGGCTCTTGTTGCAGATATTCTCGCAAACCATGATTGGCCCTGTGTTCTTCGAATTCATCCAGCGTAAGAAGGATGAGGGCTTTGGCGAAGGCAATTTCACCGCCTTGTTCAAAAGCATTGAGCGCGACCAGATTGAACGCGGCGCGTTGCAAGTCGAGCCTGTCGCATGACCGCGCCCGTAAAGCTGAACCGCATTCACCACGTCGCCTATCGCTGCAAGGACGCAAAGGCGACGGCGGATTGGTATGCGCATGTGCTGGGCATGGAATTCACCAC
>NZ_JBIIBA010000031.1:0-26463 GCF_044239665.1 Sphingorhabdus sp. | reverse complement strand
AAAATCATCCCGCAAGCTAATCGATGCTCCCATGTCACCTCCTCCAAATGAAGAACAACATAGAATCAGACTTTCAACCGATTGGGAATCCCAAATCTGAGTCAGCATCAGCGCACGCTGGTATTATTCCGGCTATCAAAACCCCCTAACCCACCGACACATCACACATGCCCCTCACCGCCCTCCTAACCCTCCCCAACGTACTTGGCCTGTTTGCGCTGATCAACCTGACCACGTTCTTGCTCTTCGGCTTCGACAAGTTACGCGCTGGCGCTGGGTCCGGCCGTGTGTCTGAAGGGGCGTTGTTGGCTTGGGCATTATTCGGCGGCAGCATCGGTGCCTATGCGGGTCGCGCGCTGTTTCGGCATAAAACCCGCAAGCAGCCCTTTTCCAGCCACCTCTACCAGATCGCGATGCTGCAGGTCAGTGCCACTGTGCTGGCGGCCGTGTGTTTTTGACGAACCGCGCGCCCGTCTGGGGCGGCGATAAAGCTGTTCAGCACCAGCTGCGCCGACCGCCTTCATAATAACGCGCAAGGCCTTCTTCGACCAACAGTTCGCCCAAGCTTTCCCCGCCGCGCGTCAATATCCGCAATTTGCGGCCATAACGATCTTCGTCGCGGTTGATGCTTTGCAAGGTGAAGGGGCCAGCATTGACGAGTTGGTGAAGTCGCCGCGTTGCTGCGGCACCAAGCGCCGCCTCCGCCGCGCAGCGGGGTTGATGCGTTTCGGGGGTATCGATATCGGCGATGCGGATCTTGCTACCGCGATACCATATCGTATCCCCATCCACGACGCAGTTCGTGCCCCCGCCGCTTTTGCAGAGGCCAAAGGTGGCGGTTTCGGTGTCGGGGGCCGGGGCGGCCAGCGCGGCGACGACGCCTGGGGCTGTATCGGATAGCGTCCAGACGCCCAAAAAAATGGCGGCCGACAGCGTCAGCGTCAGCGAGAGAAAGCGAGTCATATGTGCACTGGACCTTTGCGCATGTCAGCAGGGTCGCCGCGCCGGATATGTACGAAATGCCTCGTACAGACCGCCGACGTGCGGATACTGCCTCCAGATGATACCATATTTTACATGTTAGGCCATCATTTGCGGCCAATCACGGATCATTAGGTCGGATTTGGAGCCATTGGGTGGCGGCTTTCATCGTATAAAAGCCGCCGGGGTTGCGTCCGGCGGCTTTTGTTTAAGGGCTGGTCCCGAAGGGTTAGAAGCGCGCACCAAGGCCAATGACGGCCTGATGGCGGTCAACGTCAATTTTACGGTCAAAATCATTCTGGCCAATGTCGAGATTCTTGTAGTTAGAATAACGATATTCCGCCTTGATGAAGCCGCTTGGTCCAAGCAGTTTGAACTTTTGTTCAAGCCCGGCGCCAATACGGTAGCCGTCGGCGGTTACGCCATTGTTGAAAATCGTGCCCGCGCCATTGTCAAAACGGCCTTCGAACTTTGCATTAGTGTAACCACCCTTGGCATAGATCATCGTTGAAGGCGAAATGGCAAAGCCAAGACGCGCGCCGAGATACAGGTCGCGGTCAGTGTTCAACCGAAACGAGTCGCCCGTGGCGAACAAGTCATTGGCCGCGCCGTTAACGTCGGAATCGGCAAATTCGCCTTCGATGCCGACAATCACACCACCCATTTGAAAGTCGTAACCAGCGGCCACGCCATACATTAAGTCACCGTTGCCATCGGCCACGTCGTCATAACCGACGAGCGCTTCGACGTGCGCCCCTGTGAACGGCGCTTCCTCCTGCGCAAAGGCAGGGGTTGCAAGTGCAGTGGAGAGGAGGGCTGCACCAATTAAGAGTTTACGCATTTTTTTGATCCATTTTCAGTCAAACTGACGCCATCCTTGCGACGTCGTTAACCAAATGCCGCAGCGGCGCGGATAGTTGCATGAATATAAAACAACAAAAACGCTGTGATATTATAGGCACGCTTTGGGTCTGCTCTAAACCCGCTTGCCCTGACCTTCGGATTTGGACATGGATGGCGCATGGAACACACGCCGCAGCCCGCCACCGCATTCAAAATCTTGACCGCTGCGCAATGGGCACAATTTGAAGCTGACGGGGTCTTTCAAGGCGCCCCTGTCGATCTGGCGGATGGTTATATCCATCTATCGACGCAAGATCAGGTTCCCGGCACGTTGGACAAGCATTTTGCCGGACAAGATGGTCTTGTGATTGCCGAGGTGGATTTAACAGCGCTGAAAGATGTGATCAAATGGGACCCTTCACGCGGCGGCGCACTTTTCCCCCATATTTACGGTGATTTGCCGATGCACGCGATCATCGGATATTTGACCCAGATCAAAGCATGACGGAACTTTGTACGCCATAACGACTTTCTTAACTGAAGGAAGCTGACATGGACGTAATTCAAATTCCCGCCGTCGCCATTTTCACAGGCATGCTCACATCATTTGCGGTCGTCATGCTGGTCGTTACGGTGGGCGACTTTATCAGACGTTGAAGGGGGCCCAGTTAAAGGCTTCGGCGCTTTCCCCAAGGGCATTGCCAGCGCTATCAAAGCGCCGCTCCATAATGCGACCAACGCCATCACGCTCGACCGCCAATATTGTGTTACAACGTGTGCCATAGACGGCGTCGCGGATGAATATCGGATGCGCGTCCGCATGGGTGCTATGTGCGTCCCCCAAAATGCCAAATAAAGTCGTGGGGTCTTCTGCGCTGCCGCTAAGCCAGCCCCTTAGCGCGCTGTTCAATCGTTCTTTGCGTGGCCAGAGTTCGTCCTGTACCGCATTGGAGATACCGTGCACACCATGCCCCAACGAGGCCCAGATATCATTAGGACGGTTCGATATATATTGCAGGCCGTGTTGGTCACCAATCATCAGGCTAAACGGGTTGAAATTGTCCAAAATGTCAGGAAACGAGCCGCGTGCGAGCCAGTCCGTGACCAGCGCGCCACGTGACGCCTTGCTCGGATCCGGACCCTCTGGGTTTCGAATATTGGTGACCACGCCAAAACGCCCTGTGTGGCTCAGCCCCAACCATGTTCCTTGCGATAATATATCGCGGCCAGCAATAATCGACGGATCATCGGCCCATGGGCCCAAAGGCGTTGCAGGCCGAGCGTGAAATTCGTCCCGGTTTCCAGCGACAATCAATTGCCAACGCGGATGCGCATGCCATGCAATCGACACTACGCACATGTCTTGTTCCGATAAGCCCGGATGATACCCACCTGTCAGCCTTTATCGCCGCTTGGGGATAAAATTCCCGAGCGCGAAATCACAACGGCTTTTCATAAATGCGATATACTTTATTGACCTCGCCCTCCATGGCCTCGCCCACCGAACGCATCGGGCCATTGTCGTCCAGAACCCAACCAAATTCGCCGCGCGAGGCACCAAATTTGCCCGTCGCAGAATCGCGAATATAGGCGACCAGCATAAACGCCAATTGGCTAGCCAATCGTGTTGTCTGCAATTTCTTGACCACCCCCATCAATGGCACGCGCACGCTGCACACCTTTGGCGCGCGCAGCCACCAAAGCAGCCTTGCCCAGTTGAACGGGAATAATGATCCCCTGAAACCACCGATTTTTTCATTAATATCGGGCCATGTCATCATGAATGCCACGGGTTCTCCATCGACCTCTGCAATGCGGATCAAATCGTCAAATACGATGGGTTTAAGTTGCTTGCCAGTATGGGCCACTTCTGCATCCGTGATGGGCACAAAGCCCCAATTACCACTCCATGCATCGTTCAATATCGACAATATGATGGCGGCCTCGGCATCAAAATTGGCCTTATTGACCTTCCGAATGACAATCCGCTCATTGCGTTCACCCGACGCGACGATACGTTGCACCAAAGGCGGCAATGGCCCATCAATCGGTATGTGATAGGTATAAAGGTCTTTGACACCCGCATAGCCCGCCGCCTCTATCCACGCGCCATAGGCCGGATTATGATGCCCCATCAGCACGGTCGGGGGGTGGTCATGGCCTTGCACCAATAATCCCGGCTCTTCCCAGATCGACAGGCTCAATGGCCCAAGCGCGCGGACCATTTTTTTGTCACGCAACCAGCCTTCCGCTGTTTCGATGAGCGCTTTTGCTACTTCGGCGTCCTCCGCCTCGAAAAATCCCCAATTGCCTACACCCGGCCCCATGCCCTGTTCCGGAGGCTGTGCCAAAGCGAGATAGTCCAAATGCGCCGAAATGCGGCCAACAACATGGCCATCCCGCTCAGCTAGAAAAAGCTGCGCTTCGCCATGCTCGAACCATGGATTTTTACCCGGCGTGATCGTTGCCATGACGTCGCTTTTCAATGGCGGTACCCAGTTCGGGTCGCCGGCGTATAAGCGGAAAGGCAGATCGACAAAGGCTTGCTTGTCAGCTTTTGTCGACACGGGGCGAATTTTGATGTTCATCATATATTATCCCTGAAACCTTGCGCGAACTGCGGCCATCATTCTTCGGTGCGGACTAAAACCGTCTCGCCTATCAAGAAGAATAACAAAAACGGCCCCCATGCCGCAATCCATGGCGGATAAGCGCCGAGATTACCCATTGCCAAAGCGAAATTATCGGCGACAAAATAGGTGAAACCCAAAGCCATGCCGATGACCGCGCGCAAAAAGAGCGCCCCGGATCGGGCAAGGCCAAAGGCCGCCACTGCGCCCAGCAACGGCATCAACAATGTTGACAAGGGCCCAGATAGCTTGTGCCATAATATGCCTTCGAGATTATCCGTGCGGCGTTCAGCGGCCTTGAGATCGTCGATCGCGCGCATCAGAGGCAAGAAGGCAAGGCTGTCGCCGTCGACTTTCACCAGATTGAACCTGTCAGGTGTGATACCTTTACCGATGATGAGGCTATCTGCAGTCGTTTCGGTTGTTGTTGCCACATTGAACGATTTTGTTTCTTCGAGTTGCCAAGCATCGCCGACGTAACGCGCACGGGTGGCGGTGATGACTTGTCGCAATCCGCCATTGGCACGCAGATATATGCGGACGTCTTCGAGCACTGTGTCGTCTCCAGAACCAAGGACATTGCCTGCGTTGATAAGGTCATCGCCCTCACGCACCCATATATTGTTGCGGGCATTGCCATTGGGTGCCACCGCGCCATATTCTGCTGCCTGCCACAGCTTCAATCGCGCCGTGCTGGGCGCAACGACGGTATCATTAAAGGCAAAGGATATTACCGCAACGCCAAGGCTGGCGACGAACATCGGTGCCAAAATCTGATGCGCGGATAATCCAGCCGCCTTCATCGCTACGACTTCGCTATTCTGGCTGAGTCCGGCAAAAGTGATAAGGGTACCCAGCAGCACGGAAAACGGCAGGAATCTTGCAATAATCTGCGGTGCGCGCATCGAAACATAATGCAGAACATCGCCTTGGTCATTCCCGGGAACCGCCAAGATTTTACCGCTTTCACCTAGCAAATCCAGCGTCATCAATATCAGAACGAGCATGACCAGCACGGCAAAGCTGCGAATGATGAACAGCTTTGCCATATATATGGTGATGTTGCGCGACGGGAAAAAATGCATGGCCTATGTCTCCGCGGATGGTGCGGGCATACCAATGGTCGCCAACCGCGATTTTCGACCAAATCGGAATATGCGCTTAACCCATTTGCCGCTTTTTGTGGCAAAAATCTCGAGCGCACCAATCGGCTGTCCGCCCGGCACATGCGCTATAATGTGGTACATCCACAGGATCAGAGCTGCAAACAGCAAAAATGGCAGCCATAAGGCAATGAAGGGGTGAACGATGCCCATCCCGCCTATGCCTTCGGCATATTCATTGATCTTGTGATAGGTCACCACCATGACGATTGATAAAAACACGCCAAGCGCCGACGTTGATCGTTTTGGCGGTATCGCCAATGCCAGTGCGAGCAAAGGCAGCAAGAGCATCATGGCGACTTCCACCAAACGGAAGTGAAAATTTGCCCAAGCCCGGTTGCGATCAAGCTCCGGTTTCTGAGCATCCAAGCCGATTTGGATCAACTCAGTGATCAGATATTCGCGATCCTTGCCACCGCGCGTGCGGAAATTTTCGATCTTTGGCAAAGGAATGGGGATGTCATGACTAGTAAAGCTTAACACCCGCGGCGATTCATAACTGGGCGCATCATGAATCAGCGTTCCCTTTTCGAGCCGTAGCAAGATGGTGTCAGGGTCATCGGTCCGCAGAAATTGTCCTTGTTCTGCCGTCACTGCAATGGTCTGCCCGCTGTTGCTTTGCGCAAAAACAAAGAGGCCAGACAGCGCATTGCCATTATTGCGGCTCTCATCGATACGAACGGTCAGGTTCTTGCCGACATTGTTAAACTCGCCAACCCGAACTTTCGCGCCAAAGGCGCCTGACCGCAGTTCAAAGCGCAGTTCTTCGTACAAATAGCGCGAACTTGGCTGAATAAAGCCAACGATCGCGAAATTGACGGCAGCAAGCGCGATTGCGAGCATGAATGGAACGCGCAACAGGCGGAAATAGCTCATACCCACTGCACGAAAAATATCGAGTTCTGAGGATGTTGCCAATCGGCGGAACGCCAGCAAGATGCCAAGCAGCAGGCCGATGGGGATACCCAAGGAGAGATATTCGGGCATGAGGTTAGCAAGCATACGCCAAACGACGCTGACCGGCCCGCCTTCTGCCGCAACAAAGTCAAACAGGTTTAGCATTTTTTCGAGCAGCAATAATGATGCGGCAATTGCGAGGGTCGCAAGCAGCGGCAACATTACAAGCCGGAAGATATAGCGGTCAGTGGCAGTTAGAAATTTCAACTTATGGTCGCCCCGTCACCCTAATTTGGCCGCAAACGCCACCGATAGACGCTTAGAGGTTCAGGGGCAATATCGATGCTATCCGAAAAAAGTGCGGATAACGGGCATAAAGTTCCAGGAGTATTGCAATGAAGAAATGTGTCGCTCTTATGGCTATGGCTGGTCTGCCGCTGGTTTCCGGCACAGTTGCGGCCAACCAAGAGCTGAATAATGATATGTCACGATGCACATCGGGCAATGGACCGGCTGTGCTCGTGCAGGTGCGCGGCGTGAAGGAATCGAACGGAAAAATCCGCGTCCAGTCTTATCCGGCAATCGCTGGTGTATGGATGGCAAAGGGTCGCTGGCTTCACCGCGTCGAAAGCCCCGCCAATGAAGGCAGCATGAATTTCTGTATCCCCGTTCCCGCCGAAGGCAAATATGGCATCGCCGTCCGGCATGACCGCAATGGCAACGGCAAGACCGATATTAGCCAAGACGGCGGCGGTTTTTCCAATAACCCAAGCATCAGCATTCTGAATTTGGGCAGGCCATCGGTTCACAAGGTTGCTTTCCAAGCCGGCCCGGGCGTTACCCGCATTATCGTCAATCTGAAATATATGTGAGGATATTTATTTGGCTTTAGTGGCACTCCTGTCGAACCCGAATTCAACTGGCAATCAATCTATGTTGCCGGCAGTTCGCACTTATTGCGCCAAAAATCCGGATATATTCCATTATGAGGTCGAGGAAATCGGCCAGATTACCAAGGCGTTGGAGATGATTGCCCGCGTAAAGCCGAAGGTGTTAGTCATCAACGGCGGCGATGGCACGGTTCAATCCGCTCTGACCGAGCTGTATCATGGCGGCCATTTTGAAGGCACTCCGCCACCAGTGGCGGTATTGCCGAACGGCAAAACGAACCTCATCGCCTTGGACTTGGGCGCAGAAGGCGATCCATTGGAGGCGCTTTCTCGCATTATTGAGGTCGCAAAGGGCGACATGTCAGAGCATATTGTGGTGCGCGAACTCATTGCCCTTAGCGATGGCAGCGAAGGTGCGCGCCCGGTGCTGGGCATGTTCCTAGGCGGAGCGGGGCTTGCAGAAACAATTTTATATTGTCGTCACAAAATTTACCCCTTGGGTCTACCCAATGGATTGAGCCATTTTTTGACCGCAATTGCTGTCATGTTTTCGGCAATCGTGCGTGTAAAGGCCAGTTTCCTGCCCCAACGATCAAAACCGGTCAGCATAACGTTCATCCGTAATGGGGAACTGCACGGCACTTTTTCTGTGCTGATTGTGACAACCTTGGAAAAGCTTCTGCTGGGCGGCCAAGCGGGCAACAACAATCAGCGCGGGCTGATGAAATTTCTGGCGGTTGACCAAACGCCATTGGCGATGCTGAAAATGATGGCGGCCTCATTGCGCGGCAAATTAGGGCAAACCAATATGCGCGGCGTGCATTTTCAACACGGCGATGTCATTCGCATCGACAGCGAACAAAGCAGCGTCGTTTTAGACGGTGAAGTGTTTCAGGCCCATCACGGTAGCCCAATCGTTCTGCGCTCGACACCGCCTGTCCCGTTCCTGAAACTAGCCGCTTAACAAGCACCCATAAAGGCGGCTATGGCCCCAGATATGCTCTCGCTTACGCAACTTGTCGCTGAAGAATTGGCTGTCCCGGTGCAGGCGGGCGTAAGCGAATTTGCATCGCACATCGCGGCGCAATTTAATGGCGCGGCACGCGCGGTGTTATTCTACGGTTCATGTTTACGCTCGGAGCAATTGCAGGGCGAGATGCTCGACTTCTACTTGATCGTTTCTGACTATAAAACAGCATATGACAAAAGCTGGCTCGCCAAATGGAACCGTCGTCTGCCGCCCAACGTCTTTCCGTTTCAACATAATGGCATCATCGCCAAAGTCGCGGTGTTAAGCGAAAGCGACTTTCATGACCTTAACCGGCCAGCCGCCTCCGCCGTGTCGGTCTGGGCCAGATTTGCACAGCCCTCTCGCCTCGTCTGGTGCGCCGATGAAACGGCACGCCAATCCGCAATAATGGCGATCTCTGGGGCAGCACCAACTTTGCTTAATGCAGCACTGGCATTTGTTGAGCGTGAGGTGGACATACTCGATTTGTGGCAGTCGGGGTTCCAGATGACGTACAGCGCTGAATTGCGTGCCGAACGCAAGGACCGGCCCTCATCTGTTATGGCATTCGACCCCGAACGCTATGGCCGTTTTGGCATCGCTGCGCTGAACCACACCAGGATCGCGCACAAAATGCGCGGCGACAGAATTCTGTTATTACCCGATGTAGATGGCAAAATTGCGCAAGAGAAAAACCGTTGGCCGGGCTTGCGCCGACGCGGCAAATTGCTGACCATCGCACGGCTTGCAAAGGCTGCGTTCACTTATGCTGGCGGGATTGATTATCTGGCATGGAAGATAAACCGCCACGCCGGAACGCAGATCGTCATCCAGCCATGGCAACGCAAATGGCCATTGGTCGCGGCGCTTTTTCTGGTGCCGAAACTATGGGCAAAAGGCGCTGTGCGTTAACTGCTAAAACGGTTGTGTCGGACTAATAATGCAAGCGCAAAAATGCCAGCATAAGCCGCAGGCAACCACAGGCTGTTATATCCGAAGATGCCAAACATCAGCGCGCCAACCGCAGCGCCGCTTATCAGGCCTAGCCATAGCAACAGATATGGTACCCAATCCAAACGCGGACCGCCGCTGATCATTGTGGCAAGCCCCTGCCCGATTTTAACGAGCGCCCAGTCATATAAGTAAGCCCGAACGATACGGAGCCTTCGCGTTCAAAAAGCGTGTTTTCCAGCCCCATGCAGAATGCCGCAAAGCATAGCCCAAGGAGCAGAAAACCAAAGCTTGCTATGAGAGGCGCGGCAAATAGCAACAGCGATATGATGATGAGGATGAATGCCTGACGCCGCGCGTGCGCCAACGGGTTATTACGGCCAATAAGCGATCCTGCAACGACGCCGATCACAAAGCTTGCCAGCAAAGCAGCAACCATGCCCACATAGGGCGCAGCATCGACCACACCCACGCTGAGCCGTGTGGAATTGCCGCTCATAAAGGACAGGAAAAACCCGCCGCTAGCGAGGAAACCAATGGCATCGACCATGCCCGCCATGGCCGCGAAACCGACGGCCAAAAGGCGGGCGTTACGGTCCAGCCTGTTCACGAACGTCCCGTCAGATGATCCCGACAGCTTTGCCCGCGCGTTCGAAACGGTCGAGAATGTCGGCCACCTGCTCGCTGCTATGTTCTGCGCATAAGGAGCAACGCAGCAAGGTCATACCCGCTGGTGTCGCGGGCGGACGTGCCAAGTTCACATAGAGCCCGTTTTCAAGCAAGGCCGCCCACATCGCCGCACCCTTTTCCAGATCGGGCATGATGACCGCGATGATTGCACTTTGTGCATTGGGCGTACCCAATTGGAAACCCAGATCGCGCAGCCCCTGATGCAGGTTCCTTGAATTTTCCCACAAATGCGCACGCTTGTTTCCATTATGCATCAGCTTGCGAATGCTCGCGGCGGAACAGGCAACGACCGATGGCGGAAGCGATGCGGTGAACACATATGGACGGCATACCAGCCGCATGATTTCAAACTTCGGATGGTTCGACACGCAGAAGCCGCCGACGGTGCCGACCGATTTGGAGAAGGTGCCGATAACGAAATCGACATCGTCCAACACGCCCTGCTCTTCGGCAACGCCGCGTCCATTTTCGCCGATAAAGCCCATTGAGTGCGCTTCATCGACTAAGATCATCGCGCCAGCCTCTTTCGAAACGCGGATCATTTCCTTTAACGGCGCAACGTCACCAAGCATCGAATAGACGCCCTCAAGCACCACCAATTTGCCCGCATCAGCAGGCAGCCGCTTGAGCCGTTTTTCGAGTGCCTCAACGTCATTGTGGCGGAAGGCGACGATTTCGGCGTCCCCCATTTTGCAGCCATCATAAATCGATGCATGGCTGTCAATGTCGAGGATGATGTAATCGCCCTTGCCAGCGATTGTGCTGATGATACCCAAATTCGCTTGATAGCCCGTGGAAAAGACCATGGCATGGTCCATCCCGTAAAATTCCTTCAACGCGTCTTCGCATTCCTTGTGACCCTGAAATGTGCCGTTCAGAACGCGGCTACCGGTGGTGCCGGCGCCAAATTCGTCCAATGCTTGCTTGCCTGCGGCAATGACATCATCGTCAAAGGTCATGCCCATATAATTATAGGTGCCAAGCAAGATCGTTTCCTTGCCATTGACAACAGCGACGGTGGGCGACTTCACTTCTTCCATCACCAGGCTGAACGGATCTTTCACGCCCGTGGCAAGCAAACCTTCGCGCTGGGCGATTAAGGCGTCAAATTTTGAAAATAAGTCAGTCATTACCGTCTCTCATGAAAATTTTAAGCAGCAGTTAGCTTAGTCACGGCATCGACCAAATGGCCGACATTTTCGATCTCAGCCTGCAAATTCATGCTGATGATGATGTCGAAGCTGTCTTCGACTTCAGCGACAAAATCCATCACGGTCAGGCTATCCCATTCCAGATCGCCTGCAAAGGTCGTCGCCTCACCAACTTCGACGCCTTTTTTGTTAAACGGTTCAATCAAGCCCTTCAGGCGATTAAACATTTCGCTCCGGTCAGTCATTCTTACATCCTCGATATGATTGGCGGCCAATGCCCTATATATCCGCGCTATGGCAAGCGAATAAGGCGGTAAAAGGGCAAGGCTAAGGCGCTACATCCACCCGTGCTTGCGATACCAGCTTACGGTGTCTTTCAGGCCCGAGGCCGTTGCAATTTCCGGCCGCCAAAGCTGCGACGCTGGCGCAGCGTCCGGGTCAATGGTCCAATCGGGATGCGCAAGGTAATTGGCGCGATCCGGCGTCAGCTTCGCCTTTGACCCGCGGATCGCGCGGTCCGCCCATCCGGCGAATTTCAAAAGAAAGTTCGGTGCATGCACAGTGGTAATGTTGCGGCCGACCGCCGCGCCAATGGCTTTGGCAAAAGCTTCATGGCTCCAACCGCCCGCCGTCCCGTCATCCGCTTCAAACAGGCGTTTCGACACATTTTTGGCCGACAACAAGGTCTCGAGCAAACGGGCCAGATCATCGACATGAATGACGGACACGCGCCCGCGCGGCGGCAGTAAAGCCCAGCCCTTGGCCGCAATCCGGAACATATCAAACATTTCGGTGTCGCCGGGGCCATAAACGCCGGGCGGTCGAATGACGATCCAGTCGAGCGTCGAAGCTTTCACAAAATCTTCGGCTCTGGCCTTGCTCGCGCCATATAAGGACAGCGCCGGTTCGCGTGCGGCGAGTGACGAGACCGCGACGAAACGGTCAATACCCGCCATTTGGGCAGCGGCAATCATGTTCGCCGTGCCAGCGACATTGCCATTTTCAAAACCAGCCGCATCAGGTGCGTTAACAACGCCGGCGACATGCAAAACCGCGTCCGCACCCTTGCACAATTGGTTGAGGCTGGCAGCATCATCCAGACGGCCATGCACCCATGTCACGCCTGCTGTCTTGGGCTGGTCCCGCCGCGTCAATGCGCGCACATGCCAGCCAGCGGCGACCAAGCGATCGAGCGTGATCCGCCCGACAAAGCCCGTCGCCCCGGTCAGCGCGACAGTCTTCACAAAAGGACCAATTGATCGCGATGCACGAGCACAGAGCGTGGCACGGTGCCCAATATGGCGGCCAACTCGCTTGACCTATGCCCGCAAATCCGCGCGGCATCGACCGCGTCATATTCGGAAAGTCCGCGTGCAATCGCAATGCCGTCATCAGCGCTGATGTCGATGACATCGCCGCGTTTAAATTCGCCCTCAACCGACAGTGCGCCAGCGGGCAACAGGCTACTTCCGGCCTTGAGCGCTTGCACCGCGCCGTCATCAATGCGTATCCGGCCTTTGACCGTCAGCCGCCCGCCGAGCCAGCTTTTGCGGGCTGACCCACCTTCACGCGGGGCGAAGAAGGTCGATAGGCCGCCTTGCTCCAGCGCCGCAAGCGGATGGTCGCGCAAGCCCGATGCGATCACAAGGCCAATCCCGGCCCGCGTCGCAATATCTGCGGCATCCAATTTGGATGCCATCCCGCCAGACCCCATGCCAGAAGACGAGCCCTTAGCCACCATCACCCGCACGCGGCCGTCAATCTTTTCTATTGTCGGCAGTAACATTGCGCCCGGTAAATGTGGCGCGCGGTCGAACAAGCCATCGACGTCGGACAACAATATGACGCCCGTCGCGCCCGCCGCTTGCGCCACGCGTGCGGCCAAACGATCATTGTCGCCAAAACGAATTTCCTCTGTGGCGACGCTATCATTTTCGTTGATGACGGGTACCGCGCCAGCGCCCAACAATCGGTCAAGCGTTGCCGCGATGTTCAAATAACGGCGGCGGTCCTCAAGATCATCGAGCGTCACCAGCATCTGCGCTGCGGCCAAGGACTGACCTTCCAACAGGTCCGCCCAGATGCCCGATAACACAATTTGCCCTACCGACGCGGCGGCTTGCGCATCAGCAAGGCTGGCGCGGCCACCCTTGTCAAAACCCAAGCGGCGGGCGCCCAGCGCAATTGCGCCCGAGGTGACGATGATGCACCGCTGCCCCGCCTTATGCCGCGCACTGATATCCGCAACGAGTGTCTGAAGCCATTCGCGCCGCACAGTCCCGTCCGGCTGCACCAGCAACGACGAGCCGACTTTGACCACCAATAAGGGACAGGATGCGGGTGAGAGTTTATCCACGGACGTCATGCTGAACTTGTTTCAGCATCTTACTTTTCTTGCAACGCATTCCGACCCTGAAACAAGTTCAGGGTGACGGAAGCGTGAATGCAGGGGGTAGCGTTCAGATCGGCGACCATGTCCCATCCTCGGTGATGCCATCGGCCTTTGCGCCTTCAATCCCGCTTTTGGCAGGCAACGCCTCCAATATCCGGTCGAGCACCAAATCAACGCCTTGGCCAGTCGCACCAGAAATCGCGATAACATCCTGCGCGCCAGCGGCGTGAAGTTGCTGCGCGATGTCGGCCATCAATTCAGGGTCAAGCAAATCGCCTTTGTTGAGCGCGACAATCTGGGGCTTTTCATCCAAAGCTGCGCCATATTCGCTCAATTCGTCACAGACGATATGCCAGGCGGCAATCGGGTCATCTTGCGTTGCATCGATCAGATGAATGAGTATGCGGCAGCGCTCGATATGGCCCAAGAAACGGTCGCCAATGCCTACGCCTTCGGCAGCACCAGCGATAAGGCCAGGAATATCGGCCAGCACGAACTCACGCGATTTATGGTCCACAACGCCCAATTGCGGGCGCGTGGTCGTGAATGGATAATCGCCAACCTTTGCCTTGGTATTCGACACTTGGTTGATGAAGGTCGATTTGCCCGCATTTGGCATTCCGACAAGCCCAGCATCAGCCAGCAGCTTTAACCGCAGCCAGACATACATTTCTTCGCCCGGCCAGCCGGGGCCATGTTGGCGTGGAGCGCGGTTGGTTGAGCTTTTATACGATGCGTTACCGCGGCCGCCATCGCCACCGCGCAAGAACACGACGCGTTGACCAACTTCGGTCAGGTCAAGCAACAATGTGCGGTCTTCGTCATCGGCCAGCACCTGCGTTCCCACCGGCACCTGAATGACAAGATCATCGCCATAAGCGCCATGGCGATCACGGCCCATGCCTTGAATACCGCGCATGGCTTTGAAATGCTGCGCATAACGAAAGTCGATAAGCGTGTTCAGCCCGGCCACCGCCTCTATAACGATATCGCCACCCTTGCCGCCATTACCGCCGTCGGGGCCGCCATATTGTACATATTTTTCCCGCCGAAAACTGACCGCGCCCGGGCCACCTGCGCCGGAACGGACAAAAATCTTAGCTTGGTCAAGAAAATGCATATATCGGCCTTTAGGGGAGAATGCTGGTTTTGGCCAGTGTTGGGTTCAAAACCCGAGCTTGTCACCCTGAACTTGGTTCAGGACAGCGGTGTTTGGATTCCCGACTGTCATGCTGACCTTGTTTCAGCATCTTACTTCTGGACAGTTCAGAATTAAGACCCTGAAACAAGTTCAGGGTGACTGAATAGGTACGGCATGACGTGAAGAAGAAAGTTGGTGGAGCCTAGGGGAGTCGAACCCCTGACCTCTACACTGCCAGTGTAGCGCTCTACCAGCTGAGCTAAGGCCCCATCTGGCCGCCCATTGGACAGCCTTGGTGAGGAGCGCCACTAGCGGGCGCCCCTATATATATCAAGTCCGAAGATTAGATGTCGTCGGGCTCATCTTCCGTTCCCGCGACGCCAAGATCTTCGTCACCGCCCAAGTCGACATCATTGTCGGGCGAAACGTCGCCATCAACCGCATCGACGTCAATGTCGAGATCGTCATCAGCCAGATCCGAATCGTCTTTCTTCTTTTCGGCTTCTTCAAAAGGCAATGGCTGCTTCGATTTCAAAACCGGCTCTGGCGTCCACTGGTTGCCGCATTCGATGCATTCAACCGGTTCGTCCTTGGTCAGGTCGTAAAAACGAACGCCACATTTCGGGCAAGTGCGCTTGGTTCCCCATTCAGCCTTGATCATGGCGGGCTTAAATCCTTTTAAACTGGCTTGGAAAGGCGACGCACATCTGTGAATCACCGTCAATTGGCGCGGCCTTTGCCACAGCGACGCGCCGCTGTCAAAAATTACTGTGGTCGTTGACTTGAACGCGCATCATCCGCAAAGCGCAAAGCATCATGCACAGCGCAGTACCCAGACCCGGCAGTTTCCAGCCCAGAGGCGCGTTACGCGGCACGCTTAAGGTTCCTGGCGACAAATCCATTTCGCACCGCGCGCTTATGTTGAGCGCGCTTGCAGTGGGTGAAAGCAATATTTCAGGCTTGCTGGAAGGCGAAGATGTGCTCGCCACCGCCGCCGCCATGCGGGCAATGGGCGCGCATATAGAACGCACCGGTGAAGGCCATTGGACCGTCAACGGCGTTGGCGTGGGCGGACTGATGCAGCCATCTGGCGCGCTCGACATGGGCAATAGCGGGACATCGACACGGTTATTGATGGGGCTGGTCGCCAGCCACCGGCTTACCGCAACCTTCATTGGTGATGCGAGTCTGTCGAAACGCCCGATGGGGCGCGTGATTGATCCGCTCCGCCAAATGGGCGCCGAGTTTACGGCAAGCCCCGGCGGGATGCTGCCGCTCATGGTTCGCGGACTGGTGCCTGCCATACCGATCAGCTACCGTTTGCCAGTCGCATCTGCGCAAGTTAAAAGCGCCGTCTTGCTTGCGGGGTTGAACATCGCTGGCATCACTGAAGTCATCGAGCCAGTGCCCACCCGCGACCATAGCGAACGGATGCTGCGCGGATTTGGCGCGGATTTGACGGTCGATGTTGAGGCCGATGGTGTGCGGCATATCCGCCTGATGGGTGAAGCAGAGTTACAGCCGCAGCAGATAGAAGTTCCCGGCGATCCGTCCTCCGCAGCCTTTTTCATTGTTGCGGCCCTCATTACGCCGGGCAGCGAAATCACCGTCACCCATGTCGGCATGAACCCGACACGCACAGGCATCTACAAGATGCTGGAGGCGATGGGCGCTGACCTCACATATTCGATCGAACGGGAAGTCGGCGGCGAGCCGGTGGCCGACATCACCGCGCGGCATTCTGTCCTGCGCGGCATCGACGTGCCACCGGATGTTGCACCCAGCATGATTGACGAATTTCCGGTATTCTTCGTGGCCGCCAGCATGGCACAAGGCCGAACAACGACGAGTGGCCTCGATGAACTGCGCGTCAAAGAATCCGACCGGCTCGCGCTCATGGCGACGGGCTTGAAAGCGATTGGCGCACGAGTCGAAGAACGCGAAGATGGCCTCATCATCGACGGCAGCGGCGGGGAGCCGCTTGAGGGCAATGCGACCGTCAGTAGTGCACTCGACCATCGCATAGCCATGAGCTTTGCCGTCGCAGGCCAGCATAGCTATCACGCTATCAATGTGGATGACGTCTCACCCATTGCGACGAGTTTTCCGACATTTGAGGCGATGTTGGCCGGGCTTACTGTGAGTTGATTGAATGAATATCATCAAACTGACGGCCAATGACACTTCGCGATTTCTGGAACTTAGGGAAATATCACTGACCCAAGAAAGTGACAATTTCCGAACTTCAGCGCTCGATAATTCCAGCCTTGGTTTTGACTATTGGCAGGACCGGATCGAACGTGATCACGTGGCGGCGATTGAAGTTGACGGTGTGCTTAAAGCCTTAGGGGGGCTGTCTCGCGTCGTCGGCGAAAAAATGGATCATAAAGGCTTGATCTGGGGAATGTATGTGCACCCCGATTTGCGTGGCAGCGGCGCTGCAGATTTGATTATGAATGCGCTGATCGCGACCGCTCAAGAGCATTTGCGGCAGTTAATTCTGACTTTGGCCGCTGACAATGCTTCGGCACAGCGTTTTTATCAGCGGCATGGGTTTGCGCTCTATGGCACAGAACCAGACGCCATTCGTCGCGGCGATGGCTTCGTTGGCGAAGCGTTGATGTGGCGGCCGCTATGATGAAGATACCTTCACGATGATTATCGCTGTCGATGGCCCTACTGCCTCGGGCAAAGGCACATTAGCAAAGGCACTCGCCGCGCATTTTGGGCTGCCTTTTCTGGATACGGGCCTGCTATATCGGGCGGTCGGACGGCAAGTGCAATTGCACCAAGGAAACCCCGACGATGCCGCGGACGCGTTGGCGGGATGCTGGTTCCCGGACAGCTTGCTGGATGACCCCAGCTTGCGGAACGAGGAAATTGGCGGATTAGCCAGCCGTGTCTCCATTCATCCCGAGGTACGCGCGGCGCTCAACAAACGGCAAGTGGACTTTGCCAATCAACCCGGCGGCGCGTTGCTTGACGGGCGCGATATCGGCACGGTTATTGCGCCACATGCCGACGTAAAGCTGTTCGTCACCGCCCCCGCAGCAGTCCGCGCACAGCGCCGATATGCAGAAATGCAACGTCAAGGCAACGATGTGGCATTTGCCGATATCCTCGCCGACATTCAGGCACGCGATGCGCGCGACACGGGCCGCGCCGATGCGCCGTTAAAACCGGCGGAAGACGCGCTATTGCTTGATACCGGCGATTTGACTATAGGCCACGCCGTTCAAGCTGCGATTGCTTTGGTGGAGTCTCGACTTCGCAAGAGTTAAGTAGCCGGCGTGTATCGATAGAACACACTGTCACCCTGAACATGGTTCAGGGTTCATTTTGCCTCGCTGACCCTTGGTCTAAGTTGATGGATGGATGCTGAAACAGGTTCAGCATGACACAGTATTTTGGTTCGATATGCACCGTATTTGGGCGCTTTGCTGCTATTCGGGCATCAGGGCAACTCTGGTCAAAGACCGTCGGAACCAACCGACTGGCCGGACAAAATGTACGTAAGGACACTCTAACCTATGGCAACTTCGCCAAACCCGACCCGCGACGATTTCGCGGCACTTCTAGACGAATCACTTGGTGGCGCAGACGGTGGCTTTGAAGGCCGCGTCGTAAAAGGCACCGTAACCGCAATCGATAATGACCATGCTGTCATCGATGTGGGTCTCAAATCCGAAGGCCGTGTGGCGCTGCGTGAATTCGCTATGCCCGGCCAAAAAGCCGACCTGAAGGTTGGCGACGAAGTCGAAGTCTTCGTTGACCGCGTAGAAAATATGAATGGTGAAGCTATGCTCAGCCGCGATCGCGCCCGTCGCGAAGCCGCTTGGGATGTGCTTGAAGGCGAATTTGACGCGGGCAACCGCGTTGACGGCGTTATCTTTGGCCGCGTAAAGGGTGGTTTCACCGTTGATCTGGGTGGCGCAGTGGCATTCTTGCCCGGCAGCCAGGTTGATGTCCGCCCCGTGCGCGACGTTGCACCGTTGATGGACATCGCCCAACCATTCGTCATCCTCAAAATGGACCGCAAGCGTGGCAACATCGTTGTATCGCGCCGCGCCATATTGGAAGAAACACGCGCAGAGCAGCGCACTGGCCTCATCCAGAACCTCGCCGAAGGTCAAATCATCGACGGCGTCGTCAAGAACATCACCGATTATGGTGCGTTCGTCGATCTGGGCGGCATCGATGGCCTGTTGCACGTCACCGACATCAGCTACAAGCGTATCAACCACCCAAGCGAAGTCATCAACATTGGTGACACGGTTAAGGTACAGATCGTTCGTATCAACAAGGACACGCAGCGCATCAGCCTTGGCATGAAGCAGCTGGAAAGCGATCCTTGGGATGCGGCTGTTGCCAAATATCCCGTCGGCACCAAGCTTAAGGGTGCGGTCACCAACATCACCGAATATGGTGCGTTCATCGAACTCGAAGCCGGCATCGAAGGTCTGGTCCACGTTTCGGAAATGTCATGGACAAAAAAGAACGTACATCCAGGCAAGATCGTTTCGACCTCACAAGAAGTCGACGTTGTCGTTCTCGACATCGACATGGAAAAACGCCGCATTTCGCTTGGCCTCAAGCAAGCGCACGACAATCCATGGGCATCATTCGCAGACAAGTTCCCAGTTGGCTCGACCGTTGAAGGCGAAGTCAAGAATGCGACCGAATTTGGTCTGTTCATTGGTCTCGACGGCGACGTTGACGGCATGGTCCACATGTCCGACATCGCATGGGGCATCACGGGCGAAGAAGCCCTGCACCTTCACCGCAAGGGCGAGACCGTCAAGGCAATCGTACTCGACATCGACGCTGAGAAAGAGCGTATTTCGCTTGGCATCAAGCAGCTTGAAAAGGGTGCCCCATCGGCAGCTGGCGCTGCTTCGGCAAGCGGCCTGAAGAAGGGTGGCACCACCACCGTGACCGTTCTTGAAGTGCGCGACGGCGGACTTGAAGTTCAGGCTGGCGAAGATGGCGCAACCGGCTTCATCAAGCGCGCCGACCTTGGCCGCGACCGTGACGAGCAACGTCCGGATCGTTTCCAGGTTGGGCAGAAGTTCGACGCCATGGTTACTGGTTTCGACCGCTCGAAAAAGCCGAACTTCTCGGTCAAGGCGCTACAGTTGGCTGAAGAAAAGCAAGCTGTTGAGCAATATGGTTCGTCCGATTCGGGCGCATCGCTTGGCGACATCTTGGGTGAGGCACTCAAGGGCGTGAAGAAGTAAGCTTCGGCTAAAAATTACGACCTAAATATCGGATTAGAAACCCGCTCCTTGTATGAGGGGCGGGTTTTTTGATGCCTTTGGCACGAAACGCTTGGAAGACCGTTGTAATAATGAAAAAATTCTGCCAGCGTCCCGTGATTATTGTAAAGACCTGTAAAGCGAAGTTTGCTAAGCGCGCTGGGTCGCATTAGATAGCCGTAAGAGAGGACCACAATATGATCCGTTCCGAGTTGATCAAAAAGCTTGAAGCCGAGAATCTGGAACTCAAAACAGAGGAAATCGAAAAGATTGTCGATCTGTTTTTTAACCAGATCATTCAACGCCTTTCCGATGGTGGGCGCGTTGAATTGCGTGGCTTTGGTGCTTTTTCAACCCGCGACCGCAGCCCACGCAAGGGCCGCAACCCGCGCACCGGTGCATCGGTCGAAGTGCCATCGAAGCGCGTACCCTATTTCAAACCGGGTAAAGAAGTGCGCGAAAGCCTCAACAAATAACCCATTTGTGCGAAGGCACTTGACCCTGCGAGCGTAATGCTGTCTGCGCATGGCTTAAGCGGATGTGGCGGAATGGTAGACGCTACAGACTTAAAATCTGTTGTCCGTAAGGGCGTGCGGGTTCGAGTCCCGCCATCCGCACCACCATTTAACGTGCTGTTTTACCGCTAGAAATAGCGATTATCTTAGCGCGGCTCGGCCTGCCCTGATTACCTTGTGTGTGTAGTTCATGTGTAATCTCGTCAAACATTCCTGTATCGAGCGACGCTATCGCTGTGTCGACATGGTCATCTGCCAAGTGGACGTAACGCATGACCATCGCGAGAGTTTTGTGTCCGCTTATGCGTTGAATGGTGGGCAAATCAATCCCAGCCTGCACAAGTGATGTGATGGCAGTGTGCCGCATCACGTGGGGTGTAACCTTTTCAGGTTCTAACCCGGCCCTAAGTACAGCCCGCTCGAACTGCCGCGCCATGCTCTTCCGGTAAGGTGTATTGCCCCTGTGGCGCCGGTGTGGAAATATATAGCCATCTTTGTCGTCGCGGCTCTTCCGCTCATTTTCGAGCATTGTCCTCAAGCTGGTCGTGATAGGCTGCACGCGCTGGCCTGCCTTAGCTTGAGAGATATCAATCCGATTGTTGGCGAAATCAATTTCATCCCACCGGACGCGAAGTATCTCACTATGCCGCATGGCGGTGTTCAGGCCAAAAGCTATAAACAGCCACGTCGCAGGGTCTTGGTCGCCAATGCCACCACGCATAAGGGCTGCTTGATTGGCCGGTGAAAGGATCACGATCTTTTTACGCTTCTCTTCACCCTTAGCTATCTTGGGCCGGTTATCCGACCTGATCCACTTCCACTGCACCATCCGGTTCATCATGTGTGACAGGGTGGATAGCTCACGATTGACCGTTGCCAGCTTTGCTCCGGCTTCCATACGTTGGCGGGCAAAGTGCTGCACAGCAAAATCTGTGATTTTATCGGCCCTTTGATCTTTGAAGTAAGGGATGAGATGAGTTTGGATGTGACGCCTCTTGTTCGGCAAGTCCTCAAACCCTTTTACGCCCCTATGTAGCGTGTCCTCTAGGTTCTGGAGGTATTCTTCGCCTGCCTCGCGGAACGTGCGATGCGTCTTGCGTCCGGTCGGCAAGTCCAACCGGCCTTCTCTGGCTTTGGTCCGGAACGACTCAATAGCACGCTCTGCTTGCTCGCGAGTTACGCCTTCGCTTTCGCGACCGATAACGCGGTGTATGCGCTGTCCATCAACCATGATGTTAATGCTGTAGCGGCAATCACCATTGGAAAGGCGTTCTGCTGTAATACCATGTTCATTGATCCTCGCTCCGACACTAAGTGTGCGGATAGCGGTGCGTGTAAGGCGGTTGAAGCGAAGGCTCATGGATCCAAGTCCACAAGATGCATGATATTATATGGTTCGCCTTCGGATTTTTTCCGTTCAGCCTCTCTTCGAAGATAGTCGCGGTAAAATTTTCTACCTGCGTTGATTGCATTTAAATGAAGGCGAAGGGCATCTTTAAAAGAAGCATTGGCCTGACGAGCTTGCTCATCAAGCTGCAAGATCTCACCTAAAAGATCCAGTGCATGAGCTTTATCTAAGGGGTCATCAATTTTCTCGCAAAGTAACCGCGTCGCACCTCGAGTGGGGTCCGCCAATTTCGCTATGCCCACTCCCTCTCCTGAGAGTTTGTCAGGGTCCTGTCTAGCGGCGATGCCCATGTCAGCAAGTTGATCTATCAAATCGGAACGACTGCGTTGGATGACTTCGAGCATTTCGAATGCACCAGTTACGTCTTCATCGCCCTCTGGAGGGTCTGGATTAAATTCATGGATCGGTCCGATACGCAACATCTCAGCAACGGCACCCCAAGTCTTTAGTTGTCGGTGCCACTTAACATCCGTCATTTTTTGGATCTGACTGATTTGCCTAGAGATGCCATGCACCAGTTCGACGCCTTTTTGGTCGAGGTCGCAGGTCGCAACTAGGCGCGCTTCGAGATCGGCGGCGAAGCTTCTCTCTGCCTTCGTTGCCGCTTCCATCAGTTTGTGGCGTACCTCCGGGTCAAGTCGGAGAGTGGCCTCTTTCCGACGCTCTTCAGGCTTTTTTAGGGGACGTCCCATTGTTTGTTATCCTGTATACGGTTTATTATACGGTTTTGTATCGACTATTACCCAAAATTAAGCAATAGGTAAATTCAGGTGCCTAAGTGCCAGCCGGCACCTCTTGTACCAGATAAGGAGTATGAAATGGAAACGTTAGAAAAAGTTCAAGTTCAAATTTTGCCGGATGGCCGGCTCGATCGCGCCAACGCTGCCATCTACCTAGGGTGTTCGCCGAAAACGCTCGCTGAGTGGGGGCGGCTCGGTCTGGGGCCGCGTAGTTTTTTGGTCGGCGGTCGGCGTTACTACAGGCTTAATGACCTCAAGCTTTTTGTTAACGCAAAGGGTTTCGACGAAGGGGAAGTATCATGATCAATCATCCCCCTTATAGTCACGGCTTAAAGAGCCTTGAGAAACTGCACGCCGACCTCGCGAATGCTGATAAAAAATGGCTGGACGCTTCAACTACGGCGCGCAGTGTCAGTTTACTCATCCCTCGCCTCGACAAGTTTTGGTGCGATCTACCAAGGAACCGCGAGCCGGTTTTGCAAGCTTTTGAACGGACAGGCTTCTTGATGAGGGTTATAATTGCGGCATGCGCCAATGACAAACAGATGGAACATAGCTTCGAAACACGTAATTTGGTGCGCGACACCCTTGACGAGTTGTGCATCACCATCACCAAATATCGCGAGGGGTTCAACGATGACTGATACTGCTATCGATTATGTCGCCTATGGCATGGCGCTTGTGGGAATGCCTAATGGCATGAAGAAGCCTATCACCTTAGGCTGGAACAAGGCTGAAAACGTTATCACCGATCCGGAAAGGGCCAGTGAACTAAATGGTAACATAGGTATCGCCCACGCCTACTGCTTGCCTGCCCCGACAATGGCTCTCGACCTTGATGATATGGAACGGGCATCGGCTTGGCTTGCCGCGCGGGGTATCGATGTGGTTGAACTGCTTGATGCTGATGATGCCGTGCAAATCGTGTCCGGCAGGCTTGGGCGTGGAAAGCTTCTTTACCGCTTACCAGCGGGCCTCGCGCCGATCGAAAGCCTCACCATTAAGGAGGAGGTTCTCGGCAATGACTAAGAAAAAGGAAATAACAGTCCTCGAATTTCGTTGCGGAACCGTCGAAGGGCTTACGATGCAGGACGTACTTCCACCGTCTATGCATCCAGATACACGCATGCCCTATCGTTGGGGCGGAAAAGGTGACTGGCGTCAGATTCCAGAAATCCCGGCGGCGCTGCTTGCGGCTTGGCAGCAAGAGTTAGTTGCTCGCCAGACAAGCCGCAAGCAGCGCAAGGACCGGCAATGGTCGTTAAGCCGCGTTGAAGATACCCCAAGGCAGCGCGCACGCGTTGCTGACATGTTAAGCCATATATCTGCCGATTGCGGCTATGAACTTTACCGCGATATGGTCTGGGCCATTCTTAGCCTTGGCTGGCATGATGGGGAAGATATCGCGAAGGCATGGTGCCTTACTGCGCCACACCGCTTCGAAGAAGATAGCTTTTGGAGCGTCGCAAACAGCTACGACGATACTCGCAGTCCGACCATCGGAACTATCATTTACCACGCAAGGGCGGGTGGGTGGGATGGCTGACGTTGTACCCATTACTCCGCAGATCGACCCCCTGCGGGAATTACAGAAGGCATTTTGCCTATTTCAGATGGGAGGAGATGTTTGGGTCGGCGACCTAGCCGGAATTGAAGCTGTTAAGGCGGGCACTAGCTCATGCGATGTTGCTATGTACAAGCAAGCGGCAGGTAAGCTTCTGATGGAGCGCTGCCTCGAAGAATTGCCGGTGTCATCGAACGCCCGGCAGGTGGTCAAAGACTTTTTGGTAAGCCCAAACACCAAGGTTTTTGATGCTGTGGCATTTAGTCCGCTGCCGACACCTACCTCAACCCTGAACTATTGGATTGGTTCGCCCGTGAGGCCACAGGCTGGCGACTGTTCCGTGATTATGGATTTCCTCAGGAACTCGATATGCAGTGCTAATGTTCGGCTGTTTGCCTACCTGATCCGGTATCTCGCCCACATGCTGCAAAAGCCAGAGGAGAAGCCCGGTATCATGATTGTGCTCCTCGGTGGGCAGGGAACTGGGAAAGGCAGCTTCTTCCGCCTTCTGAGCGCAATATGGCAGCATACCACCCTGCAAGTGTCCGATGTAGCTCATGTGATAGGTAGCTTTAACGCCGCCATCGAGCGCAACTACGTTATCTGCATGGATGAAGCTCTGTTCAGCGGTGATAAGAAAGCACTTGATCGCCTGAAGTCCATGGTGACGGAGCCTACGGTTACAATCGAGCAAAAATATCAGCCTCGCCGCACTATCAATTCATATCATCGCTTCTTCGCTGCCAGTAACCATAAGCATTTCGCTCAGGTTGAGGCTGATGACCGCCGGTTCGCTTTCTTTCAAGTGTCAGAGGCCCGCAAAGGAGACCACGAATACTGGGATAACGTGCACAAAGCCATCGACGACCCCGCCGTGATTGCCGCCATGGTGAATGATATGCTTTCCCTAGATCTTAGTAATTTTAATGTCCGCCAGAGGCCAAAAACCGAAGCCCACATGGATCAAAGGCTAAAGTCGCTTAGCGGTTTCGACCGGTACTGGTTTGAGGTTCTGCAAACTGGCTGTTTCTGGCCTGGTGGCCGCGGGGAACCAATGGAACCTTGGGAGGATCCACGGTTCGTAAGTACAAAAACGCTACTGGGAGGCTTGAAGGAATACGAGAAGGGTGCCCGCGTTTATACTGCGCCTCAGGAGCGTGAAGTGCACCAAGCCCTCAAGCGCCTGTGCCCCTCCGCCGAACGAGACCGACAGATGAACCGTAATATTCTCGAACGCGGCCAGCAGTTGCCATCATTGCCAGATGCGCGGAACGAATTTGCCCAATTCATGGGCGGAAAGATCAAGTGGTAGGAATAATGGAAGCGAACATGAACAAAAAGGTGGCAAATTTGCCAGCAGTTGCCAGATGTGGTGGTAACAAAAAACGCCTGATTTGTATGAGTTTTCGAGCGCATGCCACCATTGCCACCTCTTTTATAAAAATAAGGAAGAATAATAGTTATAAGAGTTTGTCGAAACTGGTGGCAATAGTGGCAATAGTGGCAATGGAGGCAATGGAGGCAACCCGCGCGCACGGTCACTTCCTTAGGTCAGTTTGCAAAAAATCTTGTGCCCGTCTGGCGCGCACCTCGGCTTATGTAATGTAAGAAATTAGGCCAATGCCCCTCCCAAACATCCTCTCAGGCAAAACAAAACGCTGCAAAGCTAAGTGTAAGGCACGCGGTGACCAATGCCGCAACCCAGCCGCTTATGGTATGAATGTTTGCCGGTATCATGGTGCGCGCAAGCCCGAAACTATCATGCGAGGTGCAAACCATCCGCAGCATAAACACGGCCAAGAAACAATCGAAGCAAAGGCAGGCAGGAGCCTGCGGCTGGTTGAACTGCGCGACCTTGAAGCACTATCATTTTCACTAGGCATAGCGAAAGGGCCTAAGTGGCGGGGACGAAAGCCCGCATGCATCGTGGCTCAATGCTCTGCACCGCCTGGCGGAACCGGACATACGAACGAACGCTATGGTAGTGTGAAGGTTGAAGGCTCAGATTGGGAATGAATTTCGTGGTCGCGAATGACTAATTATGGGTGGGAAGCAGACATACGGATGAGCTTCGTTTTCCAGCTTGTTCTGGGCCGGGAACGGACAGTCTGCTTTACTGCTTTTGGCGAAAATTTTTATAAGCTGCCGTTCCGCTCACGACCCCATTTCTGCCATCACCCCAAAACGAATACTGGGATCACCGCTGCGGCAGCTTTCGTGGGACCGTAACCACCCTCGGAATG
>NZ_JBIIBA010000030.1:0-26933 GCF_044239665.1 Sphingorhabdus sp. | reverse complement strand
GCATTGTGACGGTAAGCAATTCGTGGAACTCACTACACGGCTTCATTGCACTACCCATCGCTTTGCGCTGGATGCCTGAAACGACGACCCTTTGTGTCTGTAGCGTTTGCAATGTCGGAATGGTTGGAAGTCTTGGAAAATCAATTAGACCCCCATAGGCTCAAAGTGAGTGGGAAGGACACTGGAACCCACAAGATCAATGCCATCAGCCGCGATATGAGCTGGCATGATCTGCGTAAGACGGCGCGTAATAGGAGATCGCAAAACCTGCCTCTCTCGTGATTGTATCACGAGTTGCGTCCATATCGTGAAAGCATACCTCAGTAAATGTAAGCATTTATTACTGCCCTACGGGGCAGTGGTTTGGCTCCCTAGTAAATGCCCTTACCCCAAGCATGATTACCGAAAACAATTTCAAAGAATTCTAACCGTAAGAATTTCGCTTCTGCATAATGTGAGCAGAGCAAAGCGATGCGAACATAGCAGAAAGCGAATGTGGAACAGCGAAGCTGGAACGCATGATTATGCCGATGAATGAAGAGCTACGCCCACATTCCCGCTTATTAAGAAATCATCGGAAGTTAATAAAAATCGCTAAGGTCGTTGGAAACCAACAAAATCAGTTTGGAGATTTCTGGTAGGATCAAATGTCTGATTAACTTATATTTCTCTCAGACGGAAAGTTTATGAGAGATAGGTAAAATGGCAAAAGCAAAAGTCCTTACTAAAGACGAAATCAAACGGGTGATGCGTATCGCTGACACGGGAAACAACGGTCTCCGTGACCGTGTTGCACTGTCGCTTAGTATACTAGCTGGTATGCGCATTGGAGAAATTGCCGCTTTGAAGATTTCTGACGTTCGCGGAATTGATGGGAGGGCTGAAGAGGTCATCAATCTCAGCAAGCATCAAACGAAGGGCAACAAATCTAGGCGTGTCTTTATCTCTGACGAGCTTCGCAAAATCCTAAATCAATATCTCGCTCAGATCAGCCAGCTTGACGATAGCAAAGCGTTCATTCGTAGCAGTCGTACTATGGGGCATTTCAGCAACATCAGTCTCAGCCTGCGCTTCAAAGCTATCTACGCAGTAGCTGGCATCAAAACGAGCAGTCATTCAGGTCGCAGGACATTTGCTACTAGATTGAACGCAGCTGGCATTGGCATGGCAACAATTCAGCAAGCGATGGGACATTCTAATATCGCTACTACTGCTGGATATTGCTGGGTGAGCGATGAGCAGCTTGCGAACGCGGTTAATGTGATTTGAGCAAATACTGCATAATTTCAATTACAGGATTTTGGTCATTTCTTCTGCTGCATAAACAAAAAACAGCCTCACGAGCGTGAGGCTGTTAAGTTTGTTTGGGTCTAGGTCGCAAATGCTAGTCAAGCGGCTGGGGGTCAATGATCCAGCCCTTACTAAAGTGCTTCGTCATAGATTTGCCGCAATACTTGCAACGGGAGGTCACTCCATTTGTAGTCGCTCTGGCGTAACCTTTGGACCGATGATGCTTCCCTAAAGTACAAAAAAATAGTCTGCGTATTGCCCACACCACAACTTTGCACCTCAGCGAAACTTCACGAAAGACGCGGTGTACCACTTAAGCAAAATTGTAAATTTTCATATTTGATAGTTTTATACAATAGTATTCATCAATATTGAAATAAAATTTCATTTTTACAATTCTAGGATAAATTGCTTAAATAATATTAGGATAATGTATGATTGATGAAATAACAAAAATATTTAATTTTCAGAATTCAACTAAAATAAGATGTTTACACAATGAGGTCATTATTATAAAAGAAATACTAGAAAATGGACCACTTCCATCATTAGATTTAATGAAAAAAACAGGAAGATCAATTTCTGGACATAACCAAGACTTAAAAAGACTTTTAGATATTGGGGCATTAAATATGCGAATATCGGAATGTGATAAAAGAAAACGAATATATGATATATCAGAGAATTTAATGGATAAATTTAGCATTTAAAAAATTGAAAAAATCAAAACTGACGGTGTCGGTTGGACGACATCCGTCAAGCTGAGCATTAGTCACGCCCAAGATGCGCTCAGCTTCCGCAGACAAATCCACAGATGGTCTTGCCCACTCATTAAACTCATCGTTCTCGTCCCAACGATTGCCTGCGTAGTAGTGAATTATTTCACCCTTCTCTGGCGTCAGTGCGCTAGTCTCAAGCCGTATGATTAAGTCACGCTTCAGCCCACGAGTGCCAGCCTGAAACAGTTCTAACCCACCTTGAATGTACAGTTCAAACAGACTGTCGTGCAGCCGCTTTTGGCTGTGGATTAGCTTGTCGTTCATCGTGCAATTGCCTTTGCCGCTTTGCGAAATGCGACCTCATCATTCTGTGCCCCGTAGACATACCCGCGCAACGCTTTTTGCTGATCAGTTGGTGATGGCTCTGCTTGACGAATTCCCTGCTGAATTGAAGAAACAGCCTTAGAACGGTCCTCAGTGTCATTCTGACTATTTTGAGTATCAGTGCTGCTTGGCTTGGGCTTTTGCGTTTGAGCAGTACTCTGTGGAGTTGGCTTAGGTGGTTTGGACTTTCGTGAACTACTTTGCTTTGCAAGCGCATCGTTTCTGTTGGCAAGTTCTGCGGTCAGTTGGAGCGTCACGCCCATCAGTAGATCAATGTCAGCCTTGATCTCTTTGCTCTCAATCTCAGCTGCCAGTTTCGGCAGTAAAAAAATTGCTCGTTTAATCTGTTCTCGTGCGTCCATGCATTACACTCCTTGATAAGTGTATTTATCACTATGACAAAGCATGGTTCGCTATTGAAAGCGGCGTAACTATACAACACAAACGCCATCGATCAGATTTTCTCTGTCGGCTTAATATATTGAAAATAAAAGAAATAATGGTGCCGCCTATAGGATTCGAACCTACGACCCCCGCATTACGAATGCGATGCTCTACCAACTGAGCTAAGGCGGCAATGGCGTGTCCATTAGCGGGAATAAGCCCAATTTCCCAGCCTTTTTTTACGACTTCGCCGTCAGTCGATAGCGCCACTCTGCAACTGAGCGATGTTCATTTCAGCCGTGAGATGCTTGGCATAGAACCTATCAATCATTTCAACAGAAGTACGTGCGCTACGAGCAATAGTAAGCAGATCAATGCCTTCTCCATGTATCATGCGGAACATGATACATGTGTGCCTCAAGCTGTAGAGCGTCCTTGCATCGCCATTTGAGCCCGTTTTCAACCCAGCAACCTTCAGCACTTGATCAAATTGCCGCGTGATATCTCGCAATGCATAATCGCGGTTCAACTGCTGCGGACAAAACAGATAGTCATCTGGCTTCCCAAGCCCTTCTGCCTTCTGACGCTCTAATAATCCGTCATAGACATCTACAGCCCTTTTGAGCGTCACGACTGGGCTTCCATGACCTTTTGTCGGTGGGTGCGTCAGTCGCAGATAAGTGTCTTTGCCGCGAATAATCGCAACATGTTTATGCTGAAGCACCTTTATATCCGTTGGACGAATGAACGAATTCGTCATAAAGATGATGAGATCATACACATCTTGCGTAATCTCGACATTGCGCAGGAACTTTCCAGCCTTTGTATCCACCCGTATTTTCGTGCCAATGCGTGACCTACAGACGGAATGAAGCGTACTATACTCTTTGCTGTTGAACCAAGGACGGGCTGTGTCAGTCGTTTTGAGACGCGGGAACGCTGGAAGCCCAGTTATCACTCCAACTCGCTGAGCGTACTTTAATATCGTCTTGATATGCGACAGATGTATCTTGAGGGTGTTGATCGTAAGCGGACGATCTGGAGTACTGAGCTTGTTGATGTAATCGCTGATGACGCTGTAATCTATGTCCGCAATTTCATACTTGCCAAAATGCGGTAGCAAGTCAGCTTCCAGACGCCCTGCGTCATAATTAACTTTCTGCTTTGATAATTCACCACGCTTGAACCGTGCATCATTCTCTTTGGCAAGACCACGAGCGCAAACTTCAAAGCCACTCGTTTTGGTAAAGGGAAGATTGTTCATCTTGCGATGCTTGAGATCAACAAAGACCTTCTTTGCAGCTTTGATCGCTTCCTTTTTGTCAGCAACCTTCAAACTACGACGAACGATTTTTCCGTCCTCATAATACCGCGCATACCAGAATGGAGACGCTGCCATTTTGTAAATTGTGAGCGTACCGAACCCCGTCACCTTCTGCAGCGAACTTGGAATGGGCTGCGTACGGTCACGCATTGTCGGGTCAGCACGACTTTGACTATTTTTTACAATGCCTTTGCTCATGAAATTGTTGTATAGTAAAAACTATACAACAGCAAGCGTGTCTAAATCACTGTAAGTACTGCATTCTCTAGAAAAATGGGGTGTTCGCCAACACATTACGAATGCGATGCTCTACCAACTGAGCTAAGGCGGCTTGTGGCGCTTGGGCCTTGGCTGCGCATAGCCAAGAGCGGCGGTCAGTTCAAGTGGCCTTTATGCAGAATATCCCGACGGCCTATGTTGCGATGCCAGCGCAAGGCCGCGCGGATATATGATATTGAACCCTCTAATAAAGCGGTGGTTAATCGCCCGAAAGCACCCAGCCAACGCTGATCTGCTTGGCCGCCAATGGAACGTCCAGCCGCGCTTCGCTAAAATCGAGCTTTGCGCCCGGGGCAAGCGTGCTTGCCTTTGCTTTCATTTTCCAACTGTAGACCGGTCTGCCGCTCGCATCTTTTAATGTTACCAGCATGTCGGGCACATTTTGCTGCACCCCGGTCGGGTTCACAATGCTACCGCTGGCGATAAAATAAGGCGTGCCGTCTTCGCGTTGATTCAGCGCCAGATTTTCATTGAGCACGATTGTCAGGTCAGGTTCTTCTGTCGTGCTGGAAAGGCCGATATTTGGCATGCCGAAATAAGAGATAGCGGTGCCAATGATGGTGACCGTCAGTGCAAAGATGATGGCCGCAAAAGTCCACATTTTCGCAGGGCTACGGCGTTGGTTGAACGGTGGTTCATGCGCAAATCGGCTTTGTTTTGCTTCTGTGCCTGCCCATTTGCGCGTCGCTAAGGACGGATCGACATATACAGGCGTCGGATCAGGCGCGACCGCGCGTTCCGGTGCAAATATTGGGGCGGCGGGCTGCGCGTCATCCGCATCCGTTTCTGCAACCCTGAATCGGGGCGCAGGGTCAGGCGAAACCAAGGGATTGGCTCCAAGTGCCGACGCATCTGCAGAAGGCGGCTCGGGTACCGCAGCCTGTGGCTGCACAATAACGGGCGCAGGCTCGCTCGGCTCTGCCCGTTCGGCGATGCCCTGTTCGGCAATAACGGGTTCTGGTGCTATCAGGGGAACTACCCCCTCTTGAAACCATGCATGCTTGCAATTGGCGCACCGCACTTGGCGGCCATCAACACCAACGGCATTGTCAGGAACAGCATAACGTGTGCGGCAGGAAGGGCAAACAAGCAGCATGTCAAAACATAGACAGCAGCATCTTGTCACTTGCAACCCTAGTATTGTAAAATGCTGTGGACGATAGTTTTTCGGGCGGCAGCGCGATGCGGAATAGCCTTTACCCCGTCATGCCCTTTGTGCCATTTGTCGCAGCGATGCAGAGCCTATTGGAATTCAACAAACTGGGCCATCCGCTTTCGCATTCCGCTTGCCGTGGTGCCGCTTGCTATGCTTAGGGCATGCGTCACGGTGATTTCTGCGTTAAAGAAGATGTTATGATCAGTCGCTTCATCGCTTGCATATTGTTGGTCTGGATGCTGGGCTTTGCTTGGTTTGCGTTGTTGTTGCCGCAACCGGCGGCCATATCGCCCACCGATGGTGTGGTCGTGCTAACAGGTGGCGCCAACAGAATTGATCGCGGTCTGGAAATATTGGAATCGGGCAAGTCCAAAAAATTGCTGATTTCCGGTGTGGACCGTGATGTGAAACCGCCCGAGCTTGAGGCGCAATATCCAAAATCTGCCCAATATTTTCAATGCTGTATCGCATTGGGTTTCCAATCGGTGGACACGCGTTCCAATGCGTTGGAAACAGCAGCATGGGTAAAGCGGAACAATATGCGCAGTATTCGACTTGTTACCCATGATTGGCACATGCGCCGCGCGCGCTTCGAACTTGACCGGGCCTTGCCCAACGGCATCACCGTCACCAATGACGCGGTGTCGACCCATCCGTCCTTTGGCGGTTTATTCAAGGAATATAATAAATATTGGTTGCGCGCGGTCGCGTCGCTTCTTGGCCTGTAAGCCATGATCGCAGTCATCCGGTCTGCTGTCTACGTCGTGATATTTTACACAGGGTCGGTGTTTTTCGTCGTGACCGCATTTTTGGCGCAATGGTTCTCCATCCCGCTGATGCAATGGGCCGTGCGCGGTTGGTCGCGCTGGCAATATTTCTGCTACCGCCGGATATTGGGCATTCACATCAAGATTGAGGGCGAATTACCCCAAAAACCCGTGCTGTACGCCATCAAACATGAAAGCATGTTTGAAACCATCGACATGCCCCGCATGTTTCGCAAACCCGCAGTAGTCACGAAAAAAGAGCTGTTTGATATCCCCTTATGGGGTCCCGCCGCGCGGGCCTATGGCATGATCCCTGTTGACCGCAATGGTGGCGCGGCGGCGCTACGGGCCATGCTGTTTTTGGCCAAAAAAATGATCGCCGACGGACGACCAATTGTGATCTTCCCCGAAGGAACCCGTGTCGCCCCGGGCCATCGGCCGCCATTGCAGTCGGGCTTTGCGGGTCTGTATAAGCTCATCAACCTCCCCGTCGTACCGATTGCGGTGGACAGCGGCACTTTAAGCCCGCGCAGAGCGGGTATCTGGAAATCAGGGACGATTACTTATAAGGTCGGGGAAGAGCTTCCCACAGGCTTGCCACGTGCGGAAATTGAGGCGCGAGTACATGCCGCCATCAATGCGCTGAACGCTTGACGGCTTGGGCTCTGGCTTAATGCTTGCGTCCGAAATCGGGCGCGTCATCATCCTGCCCCTGTTCCACAATCGACCGTCGGATATTGCGGGTACGCGCAAATAATGCCTCTAGCTCGTCGCCTTTGTCGTACCGGATCGCGCGTTGCAGCGCGCTTAAGTCTTCGGAAAAACGCTGCAGCATTTCAAGCACCGCGTCCTTGTTGGACAAAAACACATCACGCCACATCACTGGGTCGGATGCGGCGATACGGGTGAAATCACGGAAACCACCGGCGGAATATTTGATCACTTCGCTTTGTGTCACGCCTTCCAAATCATCGGCGGTGCCGACGATGGTGTAAGCAATTAAGTGCGGCAAATGGCTGGTGACGGCAAGAACCATGTCATGATGGCGCGCATCCATAATCTCGACATCGGCGCCAAGCTGCTGCCAAAAAATGCGCAGGCGCTCAATAGCGGCCTCGGGTGCGTTTTCAGGTGGCGTCAATATGCACCAGCGGCCCTTGAACAAGGTCGCAAAACCAGCGTCGGGTCCGCTTTTTTCGGTGCCCGCCACCGGATGGGCCGGAATAATGATCGCATCAGGAAGCACCGCAGAAAGCGCCTCTGCCACGCTTTGTTTGCACGACCCCACATCGCTGACAATTGCATCGGCAGACAGGTCCGCCGCGAATTCCGCCGCCACCGCACCCATTGCGCCCACGGGCACGCACAGGATGACAAGATCCGCATCGATCACTGCCGCGCCAGCGGTGTCCGTCACATCATCGCAAATACCAAGCGCAACCGCGCGTTCGCGCACAGCCGGGTCGGCGTCATGTCCAGTGATGCGCACTAAGGGCATCTGCGCCCGAACCGCGCGCGCGACCGATGAGCCGATGAGACCCAGGCCAATGATCGTCAGGCGGGCAAAAGGCAACATTAGGCATTCGCGTCCAAAATCTGGCGCAAGGCAGACATAATGCCCCGCGTTTCGTCTTCGGTGCCGATGGTGATCCGCAAACCATTGCCAAGCCCCTGACCCGGCAACCAGCGGACGATATAGCCTTTGGCCATCAACGCATGATAAGCGGTCTCTGCGCTGCATGTGCCTTCAAATAAGACCATCAGGAAATTGCCCCAAGATGGAATGACCTTCAATCCGTGGTTGGACAATGACGCAAACTCCGCCGCCATCCAGTCGCGCCATACGGCATTATGCTGACGGCTACGCGTCACAAAATCTGTATCCGCAAGCGCCGCAATGGCCGCCGCCTGTCCTGCAGCCGTCACGTTGAACGGCGCACGCACGCGGTTGAGCGTCGCGATCAGGCCCGCATGACCATAGCACCAGCCAATGCGTTCTGCCGCGAGGCCGTAAATTTTAGAGAAAGTCCGCGTGATCAAAACATTGTCATGGCGGCGCGCCAGTTCCAATGCGGCAGGACCGTCATCCTCAAGATATTCGCCATAAGCTTGGTCCAGCACAAGCACACAATTTCCGGGCAAGCCAGCATGCAGCCGCGCAATTTCGCTGTCGTCGCAATAGGTGCCCGTCGGATTATTTGGGTTCGCCACAAAAACCACGCGCGTCTTGTCGGTCACCAGCGCCAGCAGGGCATCGACATCGGTGCCATAATCCTTGTCCGGCG
This sequence comes from Sphingorhabdus sp., assembly GCF_044239665.1. GTDB lineage: Bacteria > Pseudomonadota > Alphaproteobacteria > Sphingomonadales > Sphingomonadaceae > Sphingorhabdus_B. The sequence goes on along the minus strand of NZ_JBIIBA010000030.1, from coordinate 18,345 downwards.
CGACAATCACATTGGCCGCCGCTTTGCGGGCCGCAATGTCATAGACCGAGAAACCGTAACGGACATAAATGATATCATCGCCTGCACCCGCATAGCCCATGGCGATGAGGTTTAGCAGTTCATCCGAACCTGTGCCGCAGACGATCTGCTCGCTATTGACCTCATATGCCGCGCCAAGGGCTTCACGCAAAGCGGTGCAGGCAGGGTCAGGATATCGGGCCAAAGAATCGCTTTTGTCCACCAGCGCCGCCGCAGCGTCGGCACTACATCCCAAAGGGTTTTCGTTCGCCGATAATTTAATCAGCACGCGGCCATCGTCCGACTTTGCTTTGCCGGGTGTGTAGGCGCTGATAGCTTCAATCCATGGTTTGGCGATGGGTGTGTTCATGCCCGTGGCCATAGCGGTGGCATCGGCGGAGCGCAACATGTCGCCAAACCGCCGATAGTTCTTTTACGAGTTTGGGTTGTTTCGCACGAAACCGCTGATATGGCGGTCATCATGCATCACGATACGCGTTTCGGATTGGATAAAAAGGCACAATTGCTTGGGCCAGTGCAGCTCGACAGCGGCGCAGAGTTTGCGCCTGTCGAATGCGCTTATGAAACTTATGGTGCATTGAACGCCGACAAATCTAACGCCATCCTGATTTGCCACGCGCTCACCGGCGACCAATATGTGGCGTCGAACCACCCCGTTACCGGCAAGGCAGGCTGGTGGACGCGGATGGTTGGCCCCGGCAAGCCAATCGACCCTGCGCGCCATTGCATCATCAGCATAAATGTTCTGGGCAGCTGCATGGGATCATCTGGCCCTGCCAGCATTGATCCGTTAACGGGCGCGCCTTATGCCATGGCTTTTCCAGTCATCACCATCGCCGACATGGTCCGTGCGCAGGCGCTTTTGCTGAACTATCTGGGCATTGAAACATTGGAGGCGGTGGTCGGCGGATCCATGGGCGGGATGCAGGCATTAAGCTGGGCCGCTTTATATCCCGACCGCGTGCGTTCGGCCGTTATCATTGCATCGACCGCGCGACATTCCGCGCAGAACATTGCGTTTCACGAGGTTGGGCGTCAGGCAATTATGGCGGACCCACGCTGGAATAATGGCGCTTATTATGGGCAGGAGGCACCCGCCGCTGGCCTTGCCGTTGCCCGCATGGCGGCACATATCACTTATTTGTCAGAAGCCGGCCTTACCGAGAAATTCGGTCGTCGTTTGCAAAATCGCGATGCCAAAAGCTTTGGCTTTGACGCCGATTTTCAGGTTGAGAGCTATTTGCGCCACCAAGGCCTTAGCTTTGTCGACCGCTTTGATGCCAACAGCTATCTCTACATCACCCGCGCGATGGACTATTTTGACTTGGCCGAACCGCATGACGGCGCACTTGCCAAGGTGTTTTCCGGCACCAAAACGCGTTTCTGCTTGATCAGCTTTGACAGCGACTGGTTGTATCCAACGGCGGAATCGCGGCGCATTGTGCATGCCCTGAACGCAGCAGGCGCGGCGGCGAGCTTTGTGGAACTATCAAGCCCCTTTGGTCATGACGCTTTCTTGTTGGAGGCACCCGAAATGAACCGCATCGTCGATGGCTTTTTGCGCGCAGGGGAAAACCGGTGACAGCGCTGCGCCCCGACCTTGCGATTATCGCCCGCGAAGTGCGCGCCCATACCCGTATCCTGGATGTTGGCTGCGGCGATGGCCTGTTGCTGGCGGCTTTGCGCGACACCAAAGATGCTGATGCACGCGGGATGGAGCTTGATGCACGCGACGTTGCCACGGCGGTTGCACGCGGGCTATCCGTGGTTCAGGGCGATGCAGATACGGACTTGGCCGATTATCCCGATGGCAGCTTTGACTATGCGATTTTAAGCCAGACGTTGCAGACCACCAAAAGGCCTGATCTGGTGTTGGACCATCTGGTGCGGATCGGGCGGCAGGCCTTTGTCTCCTTCCCCAATTTCGCGCAATGGCGCATTCGTTTGGCCCATATGTTTGGCGGACGTATGCCCGTAACAGAGCAGCTTCCCCACCGATGGTATGACACGCCCAACATCCACCATGTGACCATTGACGATTTTCGCAGCTTTCTTGCCGAGCGCGATATTCGCATTGAGGGCCAATGGTTTTTGTCAGGTGACAAACCGCGCAAGGAACGCCTCGCCAATCTCCTCGCGGAACATGCGGTGTTCCTGCTGCGGCGTGATTAGGGCGCGTCGGAATTTTGACATCCGTTCGTCCGCGCCATGTCGGCTCGCTATAGAATTAAGCGGGCGTGACTCGGCCCCTTTGGCATCGGCGAAACGATAATGCCTGTTGCGCCTGCCGACACGCTTTGCTAGGGGCCGCCTCCTACCTGTCTAGGCGCGTGCGGCCATGGCGGAATTGGTAGACGCGCAACGTTGAGGTCGTTGTGGGCGAAAGCCCGTGGAAGTTCGAGTCTTCTTGGCCGCACCAGACAGCCGTTTTCGGTTGTTTTTCGTTATTCCCAAACATCTTGCAAAACCAACGTGTTTCTGACAATTATTGTGCCTATCCAGCGTCAGGCATTCCCTTTTGTTCTTCCCTAGCCCGTCTCACTTGGGGGCATATTTGGGGGCATATCGCTAAATCGAACTTCGGGGGATTAATGCCACTAACAGTTTTGCAGATTGCCGCGTTGCAGCCGCTAGATAAGCCTTACCGTAAGGCAGACGAAAAAGGGCTTTATCTAGAAATCACCCCAAGGGGGTCAAAGCTGTGGTATTTCAAATACCGGATAGGTGGCAAAGAAAAACGCTTGGCGCTGGGCGCGTATCCTGAAACGACTTTGACAGATGCAAGAAGCAAGCGGGATGCATATCGCAAGCAAGTGCAAGAAGGTATCGACCCAGTGCGCGAAAGGCGGCTGGAACGTCTGGAACGCAAGGTCAACGCGGGGCATACCTTTGCCGAAGTGGCGACCGATTACATTCGCGTCAAATATCAGAATGAAGGCAAGGCTAAAGCGACGATTAAGAAGCAATATTTCTATATGTCGCACCTGACGCCAACGCTCGGCAACACACCCCTTGGCGACATCAAGTCGATTGAACTGATGGCGGCATTGCGGAAGTTAGAGGCTAAAGGGCACCGGCAGACTGCCAAATGCACCCGCGCCTTTGCGAGCCGTGTATTCCGCTATGGGGTAGGCATCGGCAAGTGCAGCGACGACCCAGCGCGCCTTTTGTCCGGCAACCTGTCGGCTCCAAAGGTCAGGCATAGGGAAGCGATTTTGAACCCCGAGCGCATGGGCGAGTTTTTGCGTGCAGCCGACACCTATACCGGACAAGCCATAGTGCAGATTGCAGTGCAGTTGCTTCCCCATGTTATGCTTAGACCGGGCGAATTGCGGCTGGGCCATTGGCAGGAAATAGACTTCGACAAGTGCGTATGGCTTATCCCAGCCGGGCGCACGAAAATGCGGAAACCCCATGCCGTGCCATTATCTACCCAAGCCGTTACCCTGTTGCGCGAACTGGAGCGCCATAGCGGGGGGCTGGAGTATATGTTCCGAGGCCAAGGCAAAAAGGGACCGATAAGCGAAAACACTCTCACACAAGCCTATCGGCGCATGGGCTTTGGACCGGACGAAGTGACGCCGCATGGCTTTCGCACAACGGCGTCAACATTCCTAAACGAGACCGGCAAATTCAATAAGGACGCTATCGAAAAGGCACTCGCCCATAAGGACGCAGACGCCATTAGGGGTATCTATAACCGTGGCACATATTGGGATGAACGAGTGCTGATGATGCAATGGTATAGCGATTATCTTGATAGGCTCAAAACCGGCGCGGTAGTCCTGCCCTTTAATGCAGAGAGAACGAAAGCGTAGATTTTAATTATTAAAATATTAAAACCCTTTTTACATTTTTATAAATCCTTTTAAAGTAAACATTTTTTCGTCGATAAGCTGGGGACAAGTCATTGTCGCTACTGGCGAAGATATCCTTATTCAGACATAATATGTAATTGCAGCGAACGATTAAGCGTTTTCTGCAATGCCGGTTCGTTTTTGGACCGGTCACTTCTTATAAAGGATTTTTATGTCACAGGAATTATTGACCGTAGCTCAATTTAAGGAGCGCTATCAAATATCACATACGGCTTTTTACAGGCAAAAAGCGGCTGGGCTACTACGGACCATCAAAATTGGTGCATCTACCCGCATACGCGTTGCTGATGCTGAAGCATGGCTTACGAAGCTGTCAGGGGGTGCAGCATGAAACTGCCAGACTGCGAAACAAATGAAGCTGGACGCGTTGCACCGCAGTCCAGCCTCAAGAGCGTCACAAAGCTTGGCAGCGACGTAACGCATAACAACTACTCTAAAACCCCCAACAAGGGCAAGAAAAATGCTTTGGCTGTTCCGGCACCCTACCAGATTATAACAGGTGCAGCATGAGGGCCCGCTCTGTTTCTCCAAGGCAAGCAATAGCCCGCAAATGCAAAGACTGCACATATGACACCGAAGCAGCCGGTAACTGGAGGCAACAAACCGGAGCCTGTCCGATAGTGAATTGTCCGCTTTGGATGTTTCGGCCGTTGCAAAGCAATGCCCCTACATGGCTGGTAGCACGGGACTTGTCACGGCTTCCTGGTGATTGGCGTTCACTGGCTCAGTTGGAAGCGGTTTCTATCGTGGCCGGTAAGGCTCCAAACGGTTGCGAGGGAACGCTGTTTCCGGATAATGCGACGACGGATGATGGTTGTACCCCCGTCGTATACGTCATGCCCGTAAACGAAGCGTGTCAACGCTACAGTGAAGGGGGTGCAGGATGATTTCTCAAACCCTGCTATCCTTCCCCCAGCGGGGCGATACGGTGCTTGTGCAAATTAATCAGCACAAAGGGCAGACCTTTGCCAATTTCCGCAAATGGTATCCCGATGGCAAGGCTTTGAAGCCGACAAGGCAAGGCGTTACGATACCGCTCCACGCCCTGCCCGAACTGCACAAGGCACTTGGGGCATATCTCGCAACAATCGACCCAGCGACGCTTACAAGCCGTTAGGCGCATCCGCATAAATTGAGGGGTGGCTTCAACGTCACCCCCTTTTTACCTGACAGCCTGTTGTTCCCCCTTGTGCGCTTGAACATGGGAACGCTTTCGCGGGAGTATGACAGCTAATCTATTGGGATAACTAAAAAATGACGCAATTTTATCATCAACCGCTAGCTAACGATGGCAAGAGACCAAACGCACCCATTCCGGCCGTCTTCTCACTTTGGCATGCCCCTTGCTACTTAAGCTATAGTTATTCGTGTGCGCCTACTTAACGATAAGCAGCCATTATTGAGGCATGGCGGGGCTGGCAATCGAACGACGGCGACGACCGACTATCTGACACTCCGACAAGCCCACAACCTGATGGCCGCGGTACAATATGCACTGGTAATAGGCAAACCCCTAACCCGACACCTGACCGTCCGGCTGGAGCAGCAAGGCATAGCGGATACTGACGCAGTAAAGGCCATCGGTAGACTGATAACGCTATTGCGCGACCATGTGCGAAAAACGACAGATGGCGAAATTGCCTATATTTGGTCGCGGGAGCATGGCGCAGTTATTGGAGGCCATGTGCACATCTTGCTGCACTTACCGGCCGGTTACATCTGGCAAGGGCAACGGGTGCAACGCTGGATAGAACGTCTATCCACCAGAGCATACAGGAAAGGCACAATCAAAACGACCCGCGTGGGACGCAATGCCAAAGCCTATGAACAAAATCCTGGTCTATATCTGGCAAACCTTGCGACGGTTGTCGGCTATATCATGAAAGGCACGGGCCCAGATGCAAGCGCAGTGCTTCAACTGGAGAAGGCGCAGGCACAGGGCCGCGTAATCGGTAAGCGTTGCGGTATGTCACTAAACATCAGGTCAAACCGCACACCCTTGCAAACAAGGCCACTAAAGGGCCAGTTCTCTTCCCAACTTGGCATACGTCAATTCGCAAGATGCCTTCAACAAGCCGCCGGAGTTAGTAAAACGCTTTAAGCGCATTGTCATGCCATCGCGGCGGTTCCATATATAAACACGCGCCACTTGCAATATCTAAATCTGGCAATTGTGGGGTAGCGGACAATCGGGGCACGCGGGACATTGTCCGGATATGTCACGGCTCAGAGGTGGATATAAAAGGGTCGGACGGGACACACTCCTAAGGGAGTGCCCCATGTCCCGTTCCACTGGGGAGAATAGGGCGGCGACGGCGCCCCCTGCACGAATTTGGGTCCTCCCAGAGGCTTTCCGGTCTCGGGTTATTGCGAGTACCATGCTTCCGCAGAGTGACGAATTTCGAAAACCAATGACTAGGTCAACGCTCTGCTATATCGAAACGAATGTGCTGACTGCCGCAGCGGCAGCTTTCAGGCGACCGTCACCACCTTTTGAACGACTGCAATTGGGTGGAAACCGGAAGTTCGTAATTGGGCCGTGATCGGTCATTCTGCTACCCTTCTAAGCGGAAAGGCATCCGAGTTGCTGCAATGTTGCATTGAGAGATCATCACGTCATAACGTTGTTCATCGCTCGGTTCATTTTGGAGATTATGGACTATGAATTTATGGCACGCCGTGACTGCCGCTATTATCACTTCTACTGCGGCTTCTATTATGATGGCTATCGGCGGAATGACGCTCATACCTCACGTCCCTGATCTCTATAACGAGCTTTATAACGGCTCCAGACTACAGCGCCCGGAAAGCACCGTGGTGTTTTTCGCCATCTTCCCCACCCTGCAAATTTTGCTCGCTACAGCGTTTTTAGTGACAACTCGAAACTCTCGACGGAGCGAAACTAAAGTCGTACAAGCCATGCTGCCTCTTTTGTTAAGTTGCTTGTTTACAATAATACAAATTTATAGATTTAAAGGAGCGCTAAGCCACTTTTGACTTAGCGGCTTACCTCAGCGGACATAGCTGACGATCGTGCTTCACACTCCGTTATTGGGCTCCAAAAAGTTTTAACCAATGTCCGCAATTGGGTCGGGAGGCGACTGTCTGCTTTTGGGTCAACGAGGGCGCAAGGCGGAACTTCAGCAAACAGCCCATTTGGAATAAAGCCACATCTGAAAGTCGGCACTTCAAATATCTGGTAATGGTTATGGACACGAAGGGCTGGGAGCTGGTTCTGTAGCCATAGCAACTTAAACAAAAATGGCGTATAAACCGCCGGTATGATAACGGCCAAACAGGAAGCTTTTTGCCAAGCACTGATAGCAGGTAGAAGCCAATCAGATGCCTATCGCGATGCTTACAATACAAAGCCACGCTCTACGGCTGGTGCAATCGCGGTAAGTGCTTCGAAGCTTATGTCAGACCCTAAAATTACCCTAAGAATTGCGGAATTGCGAAAAGCCGATGCTGAAGCAGTCTGCTGGTCCCGCCGTCAGTCTGAAGAGGTTTTGAAGGGCATCGCGCTATCCGAAGCCATCAAGCCGTCTGAACGTATTGCTGCCATTCGGGAACTTAACACAATGTTCGGATACAAAGCGCCAAGTGAAGCCGTGGTGTCGGTGAATGCATTGAAGCCGATTACGGACGAAGACTGGCTTTAGTGCCGAGTAGATTGAATAACGCCATTGCAGCCGACGCTTTCCCTCAAGCCACTTTCATTTGGGGGCATATATGGGGGCATATGTTTTATATATAACCAAATAATGAATATAAAACATATATTTATAAATATAGTTCGAGTATTCTTGGCCACCATTTTTTCGGCAATACATGCAAGCCAAAGCCAGCGCCTCAGGGGGCTGCCCCAAGGCAGCGATCGCCAAATATCCCTTTGGTATCTTCTAAATCCTATCAGTCGGCGGCGCGCAGCAGCTTTGCGATTTCGGCGTCATCCCATGCGACGCCGCCCGCAATCCGCCAAACCTCTTTGCCTGCGCTGTCATATAAAATCGTCGTGGGCAGGGCGATGGCATTGTTGAACGCGGCCAATATTGCATTGTCGGCGTCGGTATAAGGCACCAGATTCTTGACCTTAGTCTCTTTGAAAAAGGCCAAGACGGGCGCGCGCCCTTCAAGGTCTTGCGATACCGCAATCACCGCCATCCGGTCCTTTTCCAGCTTTGCCAGCGCGTCCAGCGTCGGCATTTCGGCCTTGCATGGCGCGCACCAAGTCGCCCAAATGTTGAGCAGCAACGGCTTGCCTTCAAAATCTGCTAATGTCACATCCTGCCCGTCGGCGTCCGCAAAATGTGCGGTCGGTGCCTTTTGGCCTGCAAATGCGTAACTGAGCGTCGCGCGCGCGCCATGGGCCGTTTCCAATGCGATGTCGGCCTTGCCCATGGCACCAGAGTTTGCCGCTAATGCGGGTTGCGCTTGCCCCTCGGCTGGGGTTTCTTTATCGCACCCCGTTAACACCAGAAGGATTAGGGCAATTACAAAGCGCATGTCGGATTCCAATAGCATGTGGGGCGGCCGGTTCGGCGAAGGCCCCGGCGCAATTATGCGCGAGATAAATGCCTCCATCCCATTCGACAAGCGTCTTTGGCAAGAGGATATCGCGGGCAGCAAAGCGCATGCCGATATGCTGGCCGCGAACGGCATCATTTCCGATGCGGATAATGTCGCGATCCAAAAGGGGCTCGACACGGTCCATGCCGAATATCAAGCCAATGGCGTGCCCGTTGATCTCACGCTTGAAGATATTCACATGGTGACAGAAACGCGGCTGCGGGAGCTTATAGGCGAACCTGCCGCGCGCCTGCACACCGCCCGGTCACGCAATGATCAGGTCGCGACCGATTTTCGTCTATGGGTGCGTAACGCCACGCAGGAAATCGATAGTGGCCTGCGCGCGTTCCAATTGGCGCTGGTTGCCCGCGCCGACGAACATGTGGGCAGCATCATGCCCGGCTTTACGCATTTGCAAGTGGCGCAGCCGGTGACGCTGGGTCATCATTTGATGGCTTATTATGAAATGGCAAAACGCGACCGCAGCCGCTTTACCGATTGCCGCCGCCGCCTGAACCTTTCGCCTTTGGGGGCCGCCGCTTTGGCGGGCACATCCTTCCCGATTGATCGCGCTGCCACCGCCGCTGCGCTTGGCTTTGACGGTCCGATGGGCAACAGTCTGGATGCCGTATCCGACCGCGATTTCGCGTTGGAGTTTCTAACGGCAGCGGCGCAAACCGCCTTGCATCTGTCGCGTCTGGCCGAGGAAATGATTCTTTGGGCATCGCAACCCTTTGGCTTCATCGCTTTGCCCGATGCATGGTCAACGGGCAGCTCGATCATGCCGCAAAAGCGCAACCCCGACGCGGCCGAGCTGGTGCGTGGACACAGCGGGCGGATCATTGGGTGCATGAACAGCCTGATGATCACCATGAAGGGTCTGCCCTTGGCCTATTCCAAGGATATGCAGGACGACAAACCTCCGGTGTTTGAAGCCTATGACCTGCTCGCTTTATCGATTGCGGCGATGACGGGCATGGTTGCCAATGTGACGTTCAACACAGGCCGTATGCGGGAAGTCGCGGACACCGGATTTTCCACCGCAACCGATTTGGCCGATTGGCTAGTGCGCGCATTTGCCATGCCCTTCCGTGAGGCCCACCATGTGACGGGCAGCATTGTCAAAAACTGCGAGGCGCGGGGCATTGGCCTGTCGGATATCAGCTCTGCGGATTTAGCAGCGATCAACCCGATGCTCGCGGGCTGTATTTTGCCTGATCTGTCGATTGATGGTTCCGTCGCCAGTCGCACCAGTGCTGGCGGCACTGCGCCCGTGCGTGTAGGTGAAGCGATAGCGGCGGCAAAAAAGGAACTTGAGGCATGAAATTGCAACGCGCCCTGTTAGTGATTGGCGTCGCATTGACCGCGACCGCATGCGGTAAGGTCGGCGACTTGGAACCGCGTTCGGGCAATGCCTTGCCACCAAAAGCATATGGCCAGACCGCTGACCAATCAGCGCGCGGGTTGACGAAGCCGTCGGTGCAGGCGCGGCCCGGGCGTGCCGATGAATTGCTGAAACGTTCGGAACGGCGTGAGGATGACCCCTTTGATGTCGCCCCGGGGGAAGCGCCCAAACCATTGACCGCCCAAGACGCGACGCCACCTGCCAAAACCAATCCAGAATAAGTATCTATCATGAACCATTTTGATCTTATCGATGGCGTCTTGCACGCCGAAAACGTGTCGCTGTCCGATATTGCAGAGGCAGTCGGCACCCCTGTTTATGTCTATTCGCGGGCAACTTTTGAACGCCATGCAGCGGTGTTTCGCGCGGCTTTGTCAGGGCTTGATAACCCGCATCTTGCCTTTGCGGTAAAATCGAACCCAAATCTTGCCGTGTTGAAAGTGCTGGCGCGGCAGGGCTATGGCGCAGATGTCGTCTCGGGCGGCGAAATGGACCGCGCGCTGGCCGCCGGCATGGCAGCGGAAGATATTGTTTTTTCCGGCGTTGGCAAAACTGCCGAAGAAATGACCCGCGCACTGAAGATCGGCATTGGCCAGTTCAACATTGAATCGGAAGAAGAAGGTCAGGAGCTGGCGGCGCTGGCCGCTGCACTTGGCGTGACCGCGCAGGCCGTGTTGCGCATCAATCCTGATGTCGACGCAGGCACGCATGGCAAAATTTCAACGGGCAAAGCGGACAATAAATTCGGCGTCGGCATTCACCGCGCGCCGGGCATTTACGCACGGCTGAGCACTTTGCCGCACCTGCACTTGCGCGGTGTCGCGCTGCACATTGGCAGTCAGTTAACAAGCCTCGAGCCGCTGGAAACAGCCTTTCAAAAGGTGGGCGTTCTGCTGCAGGAATTACGGGCGGCAGGCCATGAGGTCACGCATGTCGACTTGGGCGGCGGCCTTGGCGTGCGCTATCGGGAAGGTGACAATCCGCCGGAGCCTGCCGAATATGGCGCAATGGTCGCGCGCGTGACCAAGGATTGGGGCGTGCGATTAATGTTCGAACCCGGCCGCGTGATCGCGGGCAATGCAGGCGTGTTGCTGACGCGCGTCATCCGCGTAAAGCCCGGTGCGGGCAATGCGCCGTTTGTCATTGTTGATGCCGCGATGAACGACCTCGCCCGCCCTGCGCTTTATGATGCATGGCATGATTTTGAGGCGGTTGTGCCCAATGGGCAAAGGATGATGGCCAATATCGTTGGCCCCGTGTGCGAAACTGGCGACACCTTCGCCATGGGCCGCGACATTGACCCCGTTGTCGCCAATGACCTTGCCATTTTCCGCACCGCTGGCGCCTATGGGGCGACAATGGCGAGCACATATAACAGCCGTGGATTAGTGCCCGAAGTGCTCGTTGATGGCGACAAGTTTGCGATCGTGGCGGAACGGCTTGCGCCTGAGACGATATTGGCGTCGGAACATGTGCCCGACTGGCTGAAATAGGAAATCGCGTTGGATCAGCTACCGATTTTCGTGAATTTGAAGGGCCGGAATGTCATTTTGGTCGGCGAAGGTGAAATGGCCGATGCCAAAAGACGCCTGATAGAGCGCGCGGGCGGCCTATGCGTGGATGCTAGTCATACAGACGCCCGAATTGCTTTTGTCGCCATCGCGGACGAAGACGAAGCCTGCGCCGCCGCCGATGCATTGAAAGCGCGCGGCCTGCTCGTCAATGTCGTGGATAGGCCTGATATATGCGACTTCACCACGCCAGCAATTGTGGACCGGACGCCCGTTTTGGTGGCGGTCGGCACTGGCGGCGCGTCCGCAGGCATGGCCAAGGCCATTCGCCAGCGCATTGAAACCCTGCTGCCCGAAACCTTAGGCCCGCTGGCCAATGCGATATCTGGCGCGCGCGTTGCAATCCGCGAACGCTGGCCTGCGGGGCCGCAGCGCCGCCGCGCATTGGACCAAGGCTTTGCCGCAGGTGGCTTGCTGGACCCGTTCGGCAATCACGCGCCCGACGCCGTTGAAATTTGGTTGGAAGCGGCAGAAGAACCCAAAAGCGACCGCGTCATTGAAATCATCTTGCTGTCGGATAATCCCGATGACCTGACCTTGCGGACTGCGCGGTTATTGGGTGAGGCAGACCATGTTTTCCATGACGCCAATGTGCCCGCCGCCATCCTAAACCGTGCGCGCGCAGATGCGGTACGCCATGCAGGTGCGCCGCCCGTGCCAGCGCCAGAAGGCGTGTCATTGTTCCTAAGGTTGCCGTTAGCGCATGGATAGGGCATGAGGTTGGCTTGAACATTATCAAGGTCGCCATGTCTGATTTTCCTTCCAAAATCTGTTTCTTCGGCTGCGGCAATATGGGCAGCGCGATGCTGCGCGGTTGGTTGGCCGCTGGTATGGCGCCGGACATTTTCCATATTGTGGATCCTGTCGCTGAAAACCTGCCCGCGGGTGTTGTGGTATCGCGATCGGCGCAAGACGTTCAGCAGCAGTTTGATATACTCCTTTTGGGTATCAAGCCGCAACTTTTGTCATCGCTCGCGCCGCAGATCGCGCCCTTGCTTGCCCCAGGCGCATTGGTCATTTCGATACTCGCTGGCACCACAACGCAGACCTTGTCAGATGCCTTTCCTACCGCGCGAATTGTTCGGCTGATGCCCAATTTGGCCGCCGCTATCGGCAAATCTCCCCTTGGTGTGTTTGCGCCAAAGGAAACGGCATTGGTCAAGACGGACATCGCTGCTTGGCTCGCGCCATTGGGGGCCGTCATTTGGATCGATGACGAAGCCCAGATGGACGCCGTAACCGCGCTGGCGGGGTCAGGCCCGGCCTTTATCTACCGCGTCATTGATGCGCTGACCAAAGGCGGGGAGGCAACAGGACTGCCGCACGCAGTCGCCGCGCAACTGGCCATAAAGATGACCGAAGGCGCAGCCATGCTGGCCGCGACGTCGCCCGAAACGCCGGAGACACTCGCCGCGCGCGTCACCAGCCCGGGCGGCACGACGGCCGCTGGCCTTGCGGTGCTGGACGCCGATAACGCGTTGGACAGATTGATGACGCAGACCCTGCGCGCCGCACGCGACCGGGGGGCGGCATTGGCCAAGGGAGACGGCAAATGAAATTGAAATTCCTATTGGCCGTATCTTGCGCCTTGGCACAGCCAGCCGCCGCAGCGCCAACCACCGCGCCATCAACTGCGCAGGCCAGCCTTAATCTGGCTCAAAAGGGCCCGCTGGAAAATCTGGACCTGTCCCAACTGGCAAACGGCATCCGTGACGGCGCGTTCAATAGCGAAGCGATAACCGCCGCTTACCTCGCGCGGATCGCGGCCATTGATGACAGTGGGCCAAAACTAAACGCGGTCATTGCCACATTCCCCGACGCGCTCGACCAAGCCCGCAGCATGGACGCCGAATATCGCGCGGGCCGTTATCGTGGCCCCATGCACGGCATCCCCATTTTGGTGAAGGACAATGTCGAGGTTGCAGGCCCGCTCCCGACGACGGCTGGATCACTGGCGCTTGCGGGTAACATCACCAACCGCGATGCGCCGTTCATTGCGCGCTTACGCGCGGCAGGCGCCGTGATATTGGGCAAGACCAACTTAAGCGAATGGGCCAACATCCGGTCGCGCAATTCCACCAGCGGCTGGAGCGCGGTTGGCGGTTTGACCAAGAACCCGCATGCACTTGACCGCAACAGTTGCGGCTCCTCCAGCGGCAGCGGCGCGGCAGCCGCAGCAGCTTTGGCGGCTGGCACGATTGGCACCGAAACCGACGGCTCCATCACCTGCCCCGCTGGCGTCAATGGCGTGGTCGGGTTCAAACCGACCGTCGGCTTAGTCTCGCGTCGTTTTGTCATCCCAATCAGCCACAGTCAGGATACCGCAGGGCCAATGACGCGTTCGGTGCGTGATGCCGCCATCATGCTGACCGCTATGGCCGGTAGCGACCCGCAAGACGCGGCCACCGCAGATGCGGACCGTTGGCGCGGCGATTACGGCAACGGTCTTTCCATTGACGGCCTGAAAGGGATGCGCATTGGCGTCATGCGCGCACCCAATGCCAATACGGCCTTGTTTGACGCTGCCATTGCCACGTTGAAAGCTGGCGGCGCGCAAGTCGTCCTGCTCGACACCAGCAAGATTGACCGGCAAAAAATCGGACAGGGCGAATTTAAGGTATTGCTCGCAGAACTTAAGGCCGACCTCGCATCTTATTTGCAAGCCCTGCCGGACGGTCTGGTGCCGCACAAAACGCTCGCGGATATCATCGCGTTCAATAAGGCGTATGCAAACACAGAATTGCAATATTTCGGCCAAGACATTTTCGAAGCAGCAGACAAAGAAAAGGGATTGGATGATCCCGCTTATCTGGAGGCGCTCGCAACGTCACGCGGACTGGCGACGAACGCGCTGAACCAGATGTTTGCCAGCAACAAGGTTGATGTCATCATTGCCCAGACAAACGGCCCTGCATGGGTGTCAACATTGGGCAAGGGCGATGCCTTTTCCGGACCAAGCGCCAGCCAATTGCCCGCCGTTGCCGGCTTTCCGCATTTGACGGTGCCTATGGGCCTATCTGGCGGATTGCCGATTGGCCTCAGCTTCATTGGCCCCAAATGGCATGACCATGATATACTTAAAGCAGGCTTTGCGTATGAACAGCTTTCAAAGGCGCGCGTGGCCCCAGAATTTCGTACACAATTAGAGAGTAATTAAATGACGAGCGGCACAACCGACATTGCAACCTTGGCCCCGAAAGGCGGCGGCTTTGACCCAGCATTGGTAAACAAGTTTATGGGCAAGCACGGCCATAGCGGGTTTCTCGAAATGGAATATATTGGCCATGGCGATGACTGGGTCGAACTCGCGATTGATTGGCGCGAAGATCTGGTCGCCGACCCCGAAACGGGCATATTGGCCTCTGCGGTGATCATCAGCCTTATGGATAATGCCACCAGCATGTCGATTTGGACGAAGCTGAATGAATTCCGGCCACAAGCCACGATGGACCTGCGCATCGATTATCTTCGCCCGTCACCGTCTGGACAGCGCGTATATGGCCGTGGCATCTGCTATCATTTGACCAACAGCATCGGTTTTGTGCGCGGATATGCCCATAATGGCAATCCTGACCAGCCATTGGCCCATGCCAGCGGCACGTTCATCAGGACCGGCGGGCAAACCGCATGAGCGCATTATATACCACTTTACCCCCATATGCACGGGCGCTGGATATGACGGTCGTTGACGAAATCGATGGCGTGCCGGTGATCGGCATGCCCTTTGCCAACCGCGTGCAAGGCCGTCCCGGCTTCCTACATGGTGGGGCGATTTCAGGCCTGCTCGAGATTGCAGCTATCGCCGCTGTGCATCAGGCGCTGAGGGCCAAAGGCAGCGATGCCAATATTAAACAGGTCAATGTTACCGTCGATTTCATGCGCGGTGGCCTAAGCCAAATGACCTTTGCCGTTGGCGAAGTAACCCGGCTGGGCCGCACCATGGCCAATGTTGAGGCGCGGGCATGGCAGGAAGACCGGGATAAGCCCATCGCTATGGGCTATATGCATTATCTGATTAAGGCAAAGCGCGAAGGTTAAGCGCGCTTAAGCTTCGCCATGCGTTTCGATCATGGCGCTGGCAATGGCCTCTTCGGGCGTTTTGTCGCCCCAGATGATGAACTGGAACACCGGATAGAAACGCTCACATTCGTCAATCGCGACGTCGATGATGGTCTGCGCCTGGTCGACACCCAACAAGCCGTTGGACGCCATCAGGCTGCCATGGCGGAACAACAATATGCCATTGGCTGACCACATATCAAAATGGCCAAGCCACAATTGTTCATTGATGAGGCCAAGCGCCGTATACACATTTGCCCGCTTGTCTGTCGGCACCGTGATATCGGGCAATATGATCAGTTGGAGCGCATTATCTTCTTCACGCCAGATCGCGCGCAACTGATAACTGGCCCAACTACCCTTATATTCGGCGGTGATTTCGTCTTCACCATCCAGTTCAAATGACCAGCCGCGCGCTTCAAACAAAGCGGCAAGCATGTCTACGGGCGCGGATTCATCGCGCTCGAATTGCTCATATTGTTCGTCTGCGTCGTGCATGATGATTGCGCCTGTCGTGTTGGCTTGAGTCTGCCCCCTGACGGACTCGCACGCAAGGGGCTTGCGTCAACGTGCAACACAAGGCTGTGGGCCGACTGTGGAAAAGTTTAGGCGGGGCCCTTTGCCGACTTGGTCGCTGGCTTCGCCTTAGCAGGGGCGGCACCACCTTTTGCGAGCAAAGCGGCTTCTAAAGCGGCGACCCGCTTACCAAGCGCATCAGCTTCAGCGCGGGCGTTGGCGGCAAGGGTTTTGACGGCGTCAAATTCTTCACGTGACACAAGGTCAAGGCCGCCAGCCCATTCGCGCGCGCGTTCGCGCACACTCGCCTCGGCCTCACGGCCCATGCCCGCCACGGTTCCGGCAACGCCGTTTAGAACCTTGGCCAAATCGTCAAAAATGCGCTTTTCGCTTTGCATGTCATTCACTCCATTGCGGTCGGGGGATAGACCGATATCACCCTATTTGGGAAGTCGCAGCCGGAACGTAAAGGCTTTCCGCGTCGGGATTAAGCTGGTCGATTTGAAAATTGAGGATGGCCGCGAAGCTGATCCACACCAAATAGGGCACCATCAGCCACGCCGCAGCCTTGCGCACCCGCGCAAATGCGAAGGTCGTAGTGATCGCAATAGCAAGCATGACGAGGATAATGAAAAATGCAGCCGTCACCTGATGCGCACCAAAAAATATCGGCGACCAAGTGAGGTTAATCACGAATTGGGACAAAAACAGGATGATGGCTACATTCCGGTCCCGCCCGCCACGCGCGTCCAGCACCATCGCCAATGCCAAGCCCAGCATGAGATATAAAGTGGGCCAGACGACGCCAAACACCCAGCCCGGCGGCTGAATATCGGGCTTAAGCAATGTCTGATACCATAGGTTGTCGGCCGTCGATCCCGACATAGTGCCTGAGAGAAAGCCCAGAAACATAATCGTCGGAATCACAAACAGCGCCCAACGCACCAAGGACATGCGCGACTGCGACGGAGGGACAAGATGGTTCATGCAGTGGCTCCGATCTTGATCATCGCGATTCGGAGGAAACGCGCTTGTATTTAACATAAGCATTGGCAGCGCATAGAACAAGGCCGCCTACCCTCTCGGATAGACGGCCTTTCATTCGCGTGTCAGCGCACAAAGCGCGCTGTAGCTATTATTTGCGTGTGCCGGTCAAGCCCATCGAACCAAAGGCACCTGCCTTCACTTCGCCAGTCATAGCATCACCCGACACCGTTGCTGTGGCGTCCAAATGCATCGGCATAGGCACCGTGATGTCCATGCCCCAGCTCAACGTATCACCATCAACCGTGCCATTGGCAATATCCATGGAACCAAGCCCACCGGACATCTGGCCTGAAAAGCTGCCGCCGTCGCTGTTGACGGTCAAAACTGCTTTTTGGTCACCCATTGGGCTTTTGATTGTTACGTCCCAATCACCATCAACTGCTGCCATATCCTTGCTCCTTATTTAGCACTGTTGCTTGCACTGGTGTTAGCAGCTTCGGTCACCATTTCAATTGGCAATCCCAGCGCTTCCAACTGCGGCTTCACCTTTGCCGCATCGCCCACAATGAGCCATGTGACCTTGGATGGATCCACCTTAACCCGCATTGCGTCATTCAATGCGGCAGCGGTCAGCCCATTATATTTACCCGCCAATGTTTCAGCATAATTGAAAGGGCGTTTGTTCAGGCGATCTGCCTGCATTTGTCCAAGCACAGCCGACGATTGTTCGTAATTGCCGGGCAGTTTGAGGACATTGCCCTTGATGGTCTTTTCCAGTTCAGCCGCCGTGACTGGCTTATCACCGTTAAAGTCCTTCAACTGGTCGATCAAGACTTTGACCGATGGTCCAGTCTGGTTGGTCTGCACTGGCGCGAACATGTAAAATGGTACGCGATCTTCGGCACCGTTGATTTGGCTGCGCACGCCATAAGACCAGCCCTTGGTTTCCCGCAGGTCCATGTTGATACGCGACAAAAAGTCACCGCCGAAAATCTCATTCGCTGCGCGCAGGGTCAGCAAATCGTCCGACCCCTTGGCATCCAGAACAAGGCCAGCGAGGACCAAGGATTGCGGTGAATTTGGACGGTCAATCAGCCGGATTTTTGCTTCCGGCGCTGGCAACGCAACCCCGAAATTCTTCGCAGGTGCAGGCGCAGCAGCGGGCGTCCACTTGCCGAAACGCTGCTCAAGCATGGGCTTGATTTCTTTCAAGCTGGTGTCGCCCACGACAAAGATTTCCGCTTTCGATGGATGCATCCATGACTGATGAAAATTGGAGACATCCGTCCGGCTGATTGTCGCCACGGTCTCTGCATATCCG